>DATLDR010000020.1:0-13681 GCA_035525775.1 Flavitalea sp. | reverse complement strand
GCTCCTGCACCATTGTTCAGCATAATATTATTTTACTATGGAATTAAAACATTTTTCAAAAAATATTCAAACCCAGTTTTCCTGTCTGTAGTTTTCTTCATCGTCATTCATTCACTTATTGGTCATAAAGAAGAACGGTTTATGTTTCCCGTTTTTAATGTAATGCCATTAATATATGGCTGGTCTGTTCCACATATGCTGGATTTTTATAGCAGCAGTCGAAAATTGCTGAAGGCAGTGCTTAGGTTCATGATGTGGTTTACCGTGGTATTGAATACACTACTACTCCTTGCTATTACTTTTGTTCCTTATTCTCAAACGATCAGGTTTTCAGAGAAGCTGAAAAACAAATTTCACGGTCACCCGGTGCAATTGTATACACTTGGGCAAACACCATTTCAGACCCCCAGCCGCAATCCGATGGTTTTTTATAAGAATGGGGCTCCGGAAATTCAAATCAAACGTTTGTCTTCACTTGATTCAGTGATCCTTTTTAACAGCCAAATAAAATATCTTGCCACAACATTCAACGAGATAAAAGATAAAAGAAATTCTATTGACAGTCTTGGTTACAAACCTATAATGTATTCTTCAGAACTATTATGGAAAGTGAATGAGCTGTTAAGTAAAAAGAAGATCAATAGCATCAATGAGATATGGGTATTGTTCAAAAAAGATTAAGTATGAGAAGACTTCTAATGTTGGCGGTTATTTTCGTTGCGGTATTAAAAGGCTATTCACAAAATTTCACAGTAACTGTAATTCCTTCTTCGCTGCGCCTTGATCCCGTATCCAATGAATTCATTGAAAACCGTTATGTAATCAACAGAGGGAATTTTCCTTCCTCATTGCTTAAAAAGAACTGGGTCTATGATGGATCGAAAGTTTCACTGAAGGCTGCCCGTGGTGAATATATTTCATTCCAGGTAGTTGTTACTAACACCGGTAAAAGTATATTGAAAGGTTTACAAATTGAAATGTCGTCTTTTAAAAAAGGCGAAAAGCAACTGTCCGTTATACCTGAATTGTTTTTAGAGTGGTCGGTACGGGTGCAGGCACCAAGCACTGGTTATGCGAAGGCATCGTTAGGTACGGGCTGGTATCCTGATGCGCTGATTCCTTTTACATACATCCAGGACGATTCAGCTAAAGTGGATGGGCGGTGGATATACCCGTTATGGATTCCTGACTTCAATAACCGGATAGATGATCAGCAGTCAATGATCATTTGGGTTGATCAATTTGTTCCCTTCGATGAGAATGATGCACCATCAGGCCAATCTTCTTCTCTGCTGACAGTGAACGCAGGCGAACATCATCAAACCATTCCTGTAAATCTTGATGTGTGGAATTTTGCTATTCCAAATGAAAACCTCCTTAAGGCAAGTTTGCAGCATGAAGGTTTTTTAAGCAGCATGGATGAAAAGCATGAGCTTGAAATGTACCAGCTTTTCAAACGTAACCGCGTTTCATTGATGGATCCAACTTACAAACCTGAACTAAAATATGTAAATGGTAAAGTAAGGATCAGCTGGACAAACTTCGATAAGCGGATGAAAAAATATTTTACAGGTAAGGCATTCACAGCTGCAAATGGATACACGTATGGGCCTGGTTATGGAGAACCGCTCGAAACTTTTGTACTGCCATTCGATGTTTTCGGAAAGCATGGAACGAAAGGATGGCCTGACATAGGTAAGCCTGATGTAGAAAACCTGCCTGCCAATAATGCAAAATATGAAGAAGTGGTTAAGCAGGTAAGAGGTCACCTTAAGAATTCTGTAAACCCGTCAAAAACAGAATTGATCGTTTACCTGAACGGACTCGATGAGTCATATACTCATGAGGCATGGGAGAGGATGGTTCATTACGGCGAAATGTTTAAAAAAATATACCCGGAAGCGAGTTATCGCATAGATGGAGGTTACAGTGAAGAAGCGATGAAGCTGCTCAGTAAATCTATAAAGTCCTGGGCTTCTCATACCATTAATTACGACTATGAAAAAATGAAAAAATACCAGGCGATGGGCATCAAAGACTGGTTGTATGGGCCTATGTTATATGAAAGCAAAGTCAACAGTTGGGTAGGCAGTTATACATTTACTGACCTGCCACTTGTGAATGAAAGAGCAATTTCATGGGCCACCTTCAAATACAATACCTATTCATGGATAAGCTGGGGTGCAGGCGTAAATGCAAAGGGCGGATGGTATGATCCTGAATCATGGAAGGATCAGTATAAAAGCGGGGCAGATTCAGATTCAGGATTTACATACAAAAAAATAAACGGAAGCGCATTGCTTGTGTACAGTGGTGGAATTATTCCTAATGTAAGTGGAATTTGTCCTTCTGTGAGATTGAAAAATTTACGCAATGGTGTGCAGGAGTATGAATATATGAGAATGCTCAAAAATATTGATAAGAATGATAACCGGGTAAAAGCGATCGTCAATGAGATCATTTATGAACCCTTTGGAGAGAAGTCTATCGGTAAGCTTGATGTATGGTCGTTTGATGCTGAAAAATGGGATAATGCAAGAATCAGGATGGGTGAATTGATCAATGAGCTTAAAAAATAACAATGACGTATGATGCTTACCTAATAAAAATCGCAGTATTATAAAAAAACCTGACAGTAATTAAATCAGTTACCCGTATGAATTTTTCAATTAGAAATGCAAAACATAATTTCTTAGCTTATTCTGCAGTGTTCCTTTTCATGATAACAGCTTGCTCATGCAGTAATAATAAAGATGAAAAAAGAAACTCCATACAAAATGAGCTGGATGGACTCAAAGTTCCTGAAGGATACACCATCGAAAAGATTGTTGACCAGAAGCTGATATCTTATCCCATGTTTGCGTCGTTTGACGGCACTGGAAGATTATTTGTATTTGAGTCGGATGGCAGTACACCTTCAACACAAGACATGTTGAAAAACCCGTCTTATCATGTACGGCTTTTAGAAGATACAAATGAGGATGGCGTTTTTGATAAGAGCACTATATTTGCCGACTCCTTAACTTTTCCGAAAGGCGGCGTATTTTATAAAGGCAGTTTATACGTTACCGCTTCACCTGATTTCCTTCGTTTAACCGACACAGATAATGATGGTAATGCCGACAAAAGAGAAGTAATACAAACAGGATGGGTACTTGATCATAATGCTGCCATACTGGGCGGACCATTTATGGGACCTGATGGCTGGATGTACCTGACAGATGCAAGACGTAGCTTCGACATCACCAATAAAGAAGGAAAAGAGTATAAAGGGCAAGGCGCAAGAATATGGCGCTGCAAACCTGATGGTAGCAGCCTTGAGCCAATAGCAGGTGGTGGGTACGACAATGCTATTGAACTTGTTTTCATGCCTGGTGGCGAAACCATTGGCACCATGACTTATTTTACCGATCCACAGGGTGGCGAACGCGATGCATTGATGCATTGGGTAGAAGGGGGCGTTTATCCGAGACTACATGCAGTAATAGAACAGGATAAATTGAAAATGACCGGTGAACTGATGCCGGTTATGAAAAAGATCGCACGTGTTGCACCAACGGGTTTGATGAAATATAGTGGTACAGCATTAGGAGATGACTTTGATGGAAATCTCTTTAGTGCGGAATTCAATACCGGCAGGATCATTCGAAGTACAATAACTGCAGATGGGGCTACATTTAAAACTTCTGACCAGCCTTTTATTATTGCAACGATTCCTGATGTTCATCCTACAGATGTTCTACAGGATGCTGATGGAAGTTTGATTCTAATTAATACAGGAGGCTGGTTTATTGCAGGATGTCCCTTGTCAAGAATAGCGAAACTCGATGTGCCGGGAGGTATTTACCGGGTTAAAAAAAATAATGCACAAAAAGCTGATGACCCATGGGGCAAAAAAATCGAGTATAAAAGATTATCAGCGGAACAGCTTGGCAAACTTGTTATTGATAAAAGAATATTTGTCTCCGGCAATGCGCAAGAGCAACTCGTAGACCTCGGTGATGGAGCAATCGCAGCGGTCAAAAATATTTTATTGTCTTCTACTGATGAAAATATACGCGCTGCTGGTGTGTTTATACTAGGCAGGATAGGTTCCGCGAAATCATTAGCGGTAATGCTTAACGCCTTTACTGATACAAGCGCTATTGTAAAAACTGCTGCGGCGAGAATGGCAGGTTTAACCAGGGATGCGAATGCTACAGTTGTGCTGAGAAAACTGGTTGTTGAAAGTAATCTGGCTGTACGCCGCCAAAGTGCGATAGCATTGGAACAGATTGCAGACACGGGATCCATTCGTGCATTACTTGAAGCCGCTTCGCTTACTAATGACCGTTATAGTGAACATTCTATCATTCATGCAATGATCGTCTTGAATCAACCGCAGGCATTAGTAGCTGCATTGAATGATTCATCATCAGGTGTACGTAAAGCTTCACTTATTGCACTCGACCAGATGGATGCGTATAAATTACAGAAAGCGGACATTGTTCCATTCCTTGAATCTGATAGCGAAAATCTGCAGCAGACAGGTAAATGGGTAGCGTCGCATCATAACGACTGGGGTGATGTAGTAGTAAGCTTCTTATTGAAAGGCAGAGAGGATAAAAATCTCATGTTAACATTCAGCACTAATCCATTGATACAGAAATATATTTCTGATAAACTATATAACAAGTCATATCCCTATGAAAAGAAATCTGTTTTATTCGACGTTATTTCTGCTTCCCCTATAAAAAAATTTCCTCCGGAATGGATAGCACTGTTCAGAAACCTTTTGAAAACTAATGATGACCGAATTAAATCGCAGGTACTGACAGTCATTCAAGCCAGGGCGGTCAAAGAATTGAATCCGCAGCTACAGCAGATAATATTTAATAATAACGTTGCTCCGGAATTAATATTAAAAGCATTTGCTGCAAAAATCGCTTCTGACCCTTTGCTGACGGCCAGAGAATTTTCTGTGTTACTGCCATTTCTTGGTTCACCATATCAGCCGCCGGTGCGGCAACAGGCATCCCGAATAATATCTTCTGCTGAGTTGAGCAATGCTCAGCTGGCGATCCTTGCAAAACAGATTCCTTCTGTAGAAAATTATATTCTCCCTGCGGTTATATATGCATTTGAAGGAAACACGGATAACAAAACCGGTAATACGCTTGTAGCATCTCTTAACGCATCTGCACAGAAGCTTGATAATTTTGATGAAGAAGATCTGCATAAAGTTTTAAATGCCTATCATTCTGAAATAAAAAAAGCTGCTGAACCTTTATTCACTACAATCAAGCAAAAGAATGCCGCCAGGCTTTCGAAACTACAGCAGGCGGAATCTTCTCTATCTCATGGTGATGTAGGGGAAGGAAGAAAGTTGTTCTTTGGCAAGGCTACGTGTTCTACGTGTCATGCAATAGTTAATCAGGGAAGTAAATTTGCTCCCGACCTCACTAACATTGGACAGATACGGTCACGGCACGACATTCTCGAAGCGATCATGTTTCCGAGCGCGAGTTTTGCACGTGAACATGAAACTAATAAGGTGATTACAAAAACAAATTCTTATACCGGAATAATCAAGGAGCAATATCCTGATGCAATTATAATAGCGCAGGCACCTGGTGCAACAGTGCGTATTCCAAAAAATCAAATAGTTTCTATTGAGCAGGAAACAGTATCCATGATGCCACCGGGCCTTGATAAACAGCTTAAAGAACAGGAGCTTTCCAATCTTATTGCCTATCTCGCATCTTTGCCAGATGGGCTTGGCGGAACAATCGGATACTAGAGTGAATGAGAACACTTAATTACATCAGTAATTTTCTATCATTTCCAGAGTTTGTTCTTCTACATCTTCATTTTTACACCGGTAAATTGCCTTGCGGCCCATCATTAGTATGATCACCGCAGTCAATGAACAACCTGCCATAACTACTGTCATAGGAATAGCGGTACCATCAGTCAGGAAGCCAACTAATGCGGATGCGCCTGCACCAAGTGCCATCTGAATGGAGCCCATCAATGCAGACGCACTGCCGGCTTCCTTTGAGAATGGCGCCATTGATAATGCGGATGAATTTGGAAAACTGAATCCCTGGCAACATAAATAAAAGAATATGCACGCTATGGTGCCATACAGTCCCAGCCAGCTGTTTAAGGTTCCAAGAACAAGCACTACACCTACTATACATTGGGCCGACAACGTTACACGGATGATCTGGCTGCTCGTGTATTTTCTCAATATGATATTGTTCAACTGGCTGCTTGTGATCAATCCCGCAGCGATTATAGCAAATATCCATCCGTAGTGTTGTCCGGTTACATGGTACAGTTCCATGAAAACAAAAGGTGATCCTGCAAGATAAGCATACAGTCCTGCAGATGCCATTGCGCCGGTGAGTGAGTAAGTATAAAACTGGGGATGTGTTATTACTTTCTGAAAGCTCGCCAGAATAGGCTTTGGCTTTAATGAAAAAGAAGGATCAGGCTGTTTGCTTTCTGGAAGATAAAAGAACACTGCAATCAAAATGATCGAAGTAATGATGGACAGTAGAACGAAAATGATGTGCCAACCGAAATGCGCTGAAATATAACCGCCGGCAGTTGGTGCAATAATAGGCGACACGCCAAGTATTAATATCAGTAACGAAAAGATTTTTGCATTTTCTTCTACGGGAAACAGATCTCTGATGATAGCCCGTGGGGCAACTATTCCAACACATCCACCCGCAGCCTGGAATAATCTTAATGCAATCAGTATTTCTATTGTCGGTGCAAAGGCACATCCTATAGAAGATAAAATATAAATAATAAGACCGCCATACAAAGGACGCTTACGACCGTAACGATCCAGAAGCGGACCAATAAGCATCTGTCCAAGGCATATGCCAATAAAATAACTGGATAATGAATATGAAATCAATTCAGGTGTAGTATGGAGGTTGGCAGCAATTACAGGAAAAGCCGGCAGATACATGTCAATAGAAAAGGGACCGATCGCTGATAGTAATCCGAGTATGAGTATAAGCCTTGACCTGTTTTTAATCACTGTGCCTGTCTGCCTGATCATAATTATTAAAGGTAATACTATTCTTATGCCGCAATTTTTCAGCTCATCCCTCAGGCTTTTACAGAAGCGCCAAGCAGGGTAGGAGTGTTACGCTATTATTGAATTGAGGTACTGATTGCAACAACTATTTTCAATCCATCAGTGAACAATACCCTGAAAGTATACAAGGTGCAAAAGTAGTAAGTGATCTCCCATTACTTCTTAACTTCATGTCATGGTGCCTCAGACGCTTTGGCTTGATCGAACATGGACATTTAACTTCGACAGCGGAATGTTTCCCATCATCTATAACAGGTTGCAGGGTACTGTGCCGCGTCTTTATCAATTATTTGAAAATTGTGAAGATGAGAAGGCTGCCATGAATACTCGTGGGTGGACTGCTAAAGAGCATGTGGGTCATCTTGCAGACCTGGAAGACCTGTGGTGGAATCGCTGGGAAGATTATAAAAACAATAAAGAGATTCTTACCGCTGCCGATATTACTAACAGGAAAACAACAGAAGCCGGTCATAATTCAAAAAGCATAGAGGCGCTTTTAAATTCCTTTACAGAAAAAAGAGAAAAGATATTGAATGCGATTTATGAATGTGATGAAAAACTCCTTCTGCGTACATCTTTACACCCGCGGTTGAAAACTCAAATGAGGCTGGTTGATTATTTATATTTTGTGGCGGAGCACGACGACCATCATCTGACGGCAATCATGTTTTTATTTTAGTTACCCTTCAGCGAGCACATCTTGAAAGTTTTTATGTCTTTCAAATACCGTTTTGGCGAAAGGACAATATAAAATTACTTTAATCCCTGTTTTACGTGCAAAAGAAACAACATGTTCAACAAGCGATGAGCCAAGTCCTTTACCTTCTGCATTTTCATCTACTTCAGTGTGATCAATACTGATCACATCATTACCACGCCATGTATAAGCAAGTTCAGCAATACGGTTGCCTTTCTCTTCGATAAAAAAGGATCCGAATTTAGGATTGTCTTTCTGCGTGATGTGCATTTGAATGAAGTATTTATTTCTTAAATTACTATTTGGCCGCCAAAGGCCGGTATCAATTAGTCATTTAAAAACAAATGCCATGTACAATCAACATGCATGCGCCGCAAAAGGCGATTACCGAAACAGGGGTCGCAGCCAGTTTATCCGTTCGATGCAACGCGCATCGATAAACATTTACCGGACAGAAAACAGTTTTGAAATGCTTGTTTTCGCGCCTGGACGCATCAAGGAACATTTTGCGCTTGATGTGAAGGGAAACCAACTCACCGTATCTTATCAGCCACCACAGGATTTTCCCCGTCCGGACTGGATACTGCGGGAATACTCCCGGGGAGGTTTTTCAAGGACGGTAAATGTGAATGATTCCATTGATGCTTCGCAAATTACAGCAAAGTATGTGGATGGTGTTCTTCATGTTGGCCTTCCACTGCTTTTAGAAAAGGAGCAAAGCAGTCATAAGATCGTTATTGAGTAATTACTTTTTGCGAATTGCACGACCCCTCCCCATGGAGGGGTTTTTATTGATCACCATCGTCATATTTTTTATTATCCTTTGGCACAGTTTGTGAATTTCTCCTTAACTAAAATAAATTCATATGTCTACAGCAATACAGGATCCTGTGAAGAAATACGCGCAGCCACCTTATCCTGATCAGGAACAGGAAGTGCCGGGAACAGAAGAAGAAATGAATCCCAAAGCTGATCATGGTGAGCAATCATATAAAGGATCAGGCAAATTAACAGGCAGAAAAGCAATTATTACAGGTGGTGACTCGGGAATCGGCAAGGCTGTAGCTATTGCCTTTGCCAGGGAAGGCGCTGATGTGCTTATTTCTTATCTGAATGAACATAAGGATGCAGAAGATACGGCAAGGTATGTACAGGACGCAGGAAAAAAAGCTGTATTGTTTCCCGGAGACATCAGCAACGAGGAAACATGTAAGCAGATCATTCAACGGGCTGTGGAAGAGTTTGGCCAGATTGATATTTTGGTAAACAACGCGGCATTCCAGATGAGTCATGAATCCATTCAGGAAATCTCTGCTGAAGAATGGGATAAAACATTCCGTACAAATATCTATTCGATTTTTTATTTATGTAAAGCAGCTGAACAACATCTGAAAGCGGGATCTTCAATTATCAATACTACTTCAGTAAATGCTTACAATCCAAGGCCCATACTCATTCCATATGCTGCGACTAAAGGCGCAATTCAGAATATGACTTCGTCGCTTGCACAGTTGTGGGGCGAAAAAGGGATCCGCGTAAATTGCGTTGCACCAGGACCAATCTGGACGCCATTAATTCCTTCTACCATGCCTCCGGAGAAAGTCAAGAATTTTGGAAAGGATGTACCCTTAAAAAGGGCCGGTCAACCAGCCGAACTCGCTGCAGCGTATGTTTTGCTCGCAAGTGATGATTCAAGTTATATGACCGGATCTACGGTGCAGGTAACCGGAGGTTCGCCAACCATTTAAAGGGCGGATATTCATTAAATAAAAAAAGCAGGCTTTCACCTGCTGCTGTAAATAGACCCTGAAATAATTATTTTTTGCGATCATCTGCAATGCAGATGCTGTAGCTATTTTAATTTTAATAAATACTGTATGCCTGCAGTTTGTTAATGCTGATTGTTTCTGCCTCGCTCCAATTCACTAGTAATCAGCTTAAACGAAAACGATGCCACATAATTAATTATATGGTTATCAGCAAGCTATGCTTAACTAGTAAGCCAGAATAATTCCCGTAAAAGGACGTATTCCTGAATATGGAATTTATCGATTATTCCATTTATTGAACCAATATTGTTGATGATTTTGACGCCATGTGGAATAAGCTTCGAGTTGTTCAACGTCGCCATCTTTAGGAAAAACGAGGGCCATTGCATCCAGTTCGGCAAACATATTTCTTAACTGATCCGGAGAATAAGCATCCTTTCCATAACCAAGCTCAATAAAATATTCGGATAGCAGTTGCCGGGCTTTTTCTCTTCCTTCACGTTTCCAGCTGCCCGACGAAAGATTATCGATGAATTCAATGATCAGCTTTTCCGGAGGAGTATCTACCAGTTTACAGATCATCAGAAATTGAAGGGGAAACTCTAACTTAATTGTTTGTGTGCCCTGATATCCGGCTGTCTGCCATTTTATAACGGTTTTACGTATGCGCGTTTTGTTCTTTTTCATTGAGGTGGGGTAAGCTGAAATTATAGTTGCAAGTAATGAAAATATATCTAAACTATATGAAATATTTCGAACTCTTGTTTATTGAAGCATATTCGTTTAGTTGCCGCCTTTTATAACCTCTACTACCACCTCTGAGCATTATGTCTTTACCAAAAAAAAGATTAAACAGAATCAAGATCGTCCTTATTGAAAAGGATAAAACAAATTTATGGCTTGCAGAAAAGATGGGTGTAACACCAGCAGCGGTTTCACGGTGGTGCACGAACGACGCGCAACCTAATCTTGAAACACTTTTCAAGTTGTCAAAAGTACTGGGAGTTGAGGTAATTGAATTGCTGAATACGAAAGTTTGATTACTTGCTTTTTACGGATGAATCGGTATTGACCAAGTTACTGTCACCTGACGGAAGCGTGACCATTATCCTGTTTGTGTCAATAGAATCTGGTCTTACTGCAGGCAATTATAATTCACATGAATTAGTGTGCCAATCAGAAAAGGTCTCCAGAGAGATCTTTCTGTGTGTGTGATATTTTTACTCTTCCAGAATGTTTCAGTTATTAATCTTATCCCTGAAATACTTTACCGTTTCAATTACAGAAGGCACATTGGAAGGTGATTCAATGGAATCGCGTTCGATATAAACATATCCGTCGAAATGCTGGCGCTTAAGTTCTTCAAAGATTTCTGGAAACTGAACAATACCTGTTCCCACACGTACATCCAGCAACTCCGGATTGTTCATTTCAGCGATATCTTTCAAATGAATGCCAATAATGTGACCGCTGAGCTTCTTTACAGCATCCATTGGATTGATGCCGCTTTTCGGCCAGTGACCAAGGTCGGCGCACACCCCGAAATTTTTATGGCCTTTGATAGCAGCAAGCACTGAATCAGGATGCCAGTATGCACTTACTCCTTTCCAGTGTTCATGAATAGCCACCATCATTCCATAGGTGCCGGCAAGGCTGTCTATGCTGTCCCACATATCTGGTGGCGGTTCAGCAGTTACATAGCGTACTCCAAATTGTTTGGCTTTTTCGAACTCATTCTTCCAGGTTTCTATGTTTTTGCCTCCGCTCAGGTAAATTGACCCGATCTTTATATTTCGGTCCTGTGCATAAGATTTTAATTTTTCTATACCAGCAGGCGATAATTGCCCTATCAGTGAATCGTTCAATTCTTTTCCGGCTTTATGAAAAGTATTTGGCTCTACAAGTTTCAAACCTGCACTGTCCGTCATTTTAAGTGATTCCGGAAAGTCTACATGGTGAAATGTCCATAGCGCAACGCCAAGATTCCACCTGGTAGCAGTATCTGTTGAATCTGTTTCTTTATCTGATACTTTTTGATTGGAACCGCATGATGTTAATCCTGCGGCGATAAGGATAGTCATTAAAATTTTATAGTACATAATGATGATTAAAGTTTTAAACGTACGCCTGCCCTGTTAAGCAAACCGGTAATGAATACACATAATAAAGCAATTCCAAGGGATTTAAGCAAACCTACTCCTCCGGTGATGATAAAGTCGGGCCAGTGCAGGTGAACGGCACGAAATATTGAATAGAGGAAGTAAGGGATGAGGTAGCATAATAAAGTGTCGGTACCAGCGGGCCTTATAAAATTAAACCAGTTTGCTTTGCGGTTTACATCTGTGAGCCAGTAAACGACAACAAAGCCGATTATGGTGAATGCGCTGCATAAAAATAGCCATGCCGGAGTAGCACCGAGCTTGGCAAGTTTCCAGTATGGCCGGGTCAGTACAGAAGATAGAATCAGCAGCCCTGCAAACCCAAGAAGGGTTAAAGTCATTTTTGTATTGTCGTTCTTTTTCGTGAAATACCTGAAAATAATAGTAGTGAGCACACCCCCTAAAGTGAGTCCTGTAAGTGTTCCTCCCAATATTGCATTCGGAATAAAATTGATGAAGCTGTCGTGCGGCACAAATCCTGCTTTATAACCCATGCTCAGCAGAGAAAAAAATATCCATGCGCACAGAACAGTTACAAAATTATTTTTTGCGAAAATGGTAACAAGACCACCTGCGAAATATGACCAGCCGATAAGACCGAGTATGCCCCACCATTTTGGAGCGAATGTGGTGACGACGCCATTTTCCTGGCCTCTATAGAGGTAAGCGAGAATGATAAGATTGACAATACCAATGAATTTGGCTGTATACACCAAAGCTTTACTTGCATTTTTTGGATAAACATTCCAGATGAGGATAAAAGAAATACAGCAAAGTGGATTATACAGGTATGGAGGAAAACCCATTGCCTGATAATTTATCGTTTCTCCGTTTACCAGGAACACGCCCATGACAAGCAATGCGATTGTGCGGGTGAGCACATGTTGAATAAGCTGCCATTCACTGTCACCCTTTTTACGCCGGTTATCAATTGCTAACGGTAAGGAAAGACCAACAATAAAAAGGAATGCGGGAAAAACAATGTCGGCAAGTCCGATTCCATCAACGCCGGGTTCTACATGCTCCAGCCATAATGGTATGTCCCGTAGCGAACCCAGATCGTTTACAAAGATCATTAGCACCATGGTAAGTGCCCGAAGAATGTCGATGGTTGCAATGCGTGGTAATGATGTTGTAGTGGTCCCCGTTAACTTCGCCGGATATTCGAGTGTTGGAAAAGGAATCATGCGTTGTCAGTTATAACTGGTGAGGGAAAACTGCACTTGAAATTTCTTCAAAGTCCCAGCTGTAGAGATTTTTTCCAAAAGATACAGTTTCACCATTGTAATTAAATGCTATGCGGTTGTCGCCATACATTTCATTGATCACCTGCTGGGCTGTTTGAAAACCCAGGTAGTCGAAAGAGAGCCCGGCAAGCGGATGACTGGTAAGCACCGGCCGTTCAATAAAGCGCAAATCCGACATCCTGTTAATGTCATATTTCTTTTTTCTTTTATAGAACCAGCACTGCTCTGTGATTTCAAACGATGTGGATGTAACGAGTATCGTTTTCAAACGGCTTGCATTATTTGCAAGCTTGTAGCCTGCAATGAGGTAAGCGTTTGTAATGATTATTAACATCAGGATGGAGGTAACGTCTACCATAGTGAAGATCTTGCCGGAGTACCATGATAAAAGTGCGAAGAATGCTATGCAATAGAAAGCAAATAACCATTTGCTTCTGGGGTCAAAAGGCTTTTCAAGAATAAACAGGGTTCCGTTACTGACAATTTTTTTCTCCAAAAATGCCGTCTTTTTCTTTTTGAAATTACGGCATTAATACTGTTCATGTGCAAACATCTGTAATAATTTTATACTATTCATTGGAAGAGTGGTTGATACGATGGTTGATCAACAGAAATTTATCAGGTGTTTGGCACAAGCGCATGAACGGACCGAATAGTGGATTTAATATGGCGCCGAAGAGTAAACAGGTTATTATAATTCGCTTCGAGGG
>DATLDR010000013.1:0-6026 GCA_035525775.1 Flavitalea sp. | reverse complement strand
TTGCGAACAGCCAATGCATAGTTGGGACGATCCTCTTCTTTCTCGTCTTAAAAGTAATTCACCAATACCAATTATGGCCGATGAAAGTGTTTTCAATCATTATGATGCTATAAGGCTGTTGAAGGACAAAGCATGTGATTACATCAATATAAAGTTTGCAAAGTCAGGAGGGATTCGCGAAGCTAAACGTATTCATGACGTTTGTTCGGAAAACAAAATCCCTTGTATGATGGGCGGAATGCTCGAGAGTAGAGTAGCGCTCACTGCATTCGCACACTTTGCAATGGCATACTCAAATTTTCAGTTCTATGATATGGACACCTGCTTAATAGGACATCTGGTTGATCCGGTAAAGGGTGGCGTTAAATATAATGGATTCTTTCTCGAAGTTCCATCGGCATCTGGCATTGGCGCAGATGTAACCGACGACTTTCTAAAAACATGTAAAATGGTTTCCGTTTAATTTCATCGGACTTATAACTAATTGATGATAAAAAATCTACTTTAAAAAGACAAACGCATTCAGGAATATGAAAATGAAAACATGGAATATATTAATTTTCTTTTCAACTATTCTATGTTTTTGCATAAGCTGTCAACAGGATTCGAACAATTATACTTCGTGGAATATATACCATGGAGATAAAGGAGGTAATTCGTATTCCGCGCTAAATCAAGTCAATACTGATAATGTTCAAGACCTTAAAGTAGCATGGACTTATAATACAGGAGATAAGTCTGAATACTTTTCACTTGAATGCAATCCTATAATTATTGGCGACATTTTGTACGGTATTTCACCCAAGCTGAAAACATTTGCACTTAATGCCAAAACAGGCAAGCAGCTTTGGATAGTCAACCCGTTTCCTGGCAACAGCAAGGAAGGCGGTTTTAATAGGGGTTTGACGTACTTTAAATATAATGACCAGGAAAGAATTTTCATTTTCGTCAATAATAAGTTGATAAGCCTGGATGCTAAAACAGGAAAGCAGATTACAAATTTCGGAGACAGTGGATATGTTGACCTGAATAAAGGACTCCAGGAAAACAGTAATGATAATAATGAATTAGTAAGCAACACATCGCCAGGAGTGATTTATAATGACTTAATTATTACAGGTTCCTCTGTAGGCGAAGATTACAATAGTGCGCCGGGAGATTTACGTGCCTATAATGCTATTACTGGTAAATTGAAATGGACCTTTCATACTGTACCACATCCGGGAGAAGCCGGATATGATTCAGTGACGAAAGATAATTACAAAAATATTGGCGGCTGTAATGCATGGTCAGGTTTAACTATTGATTCAAAAACGGGCGTACTGTTCGCCGCAACCGGCGCACCTTCATTTGATTTTCACGGTGGCGAAAGACCTGGGAAAAATTTATATGGAAATTGTGTGCTCGCTTTAGATGCGGCAACTGGAAAACTTATTTGGCATTTTCAGATTAGTCATCATGATCTTTGGGATTATGACCTTCCTTCTCCCCCCAACTTAGTAACAATAAAAAAAGATGGAAAAGTGACTGATGCAGTAGCGCAGATTACTAAGCAAGGCTACATTTTCATATTAGACAGGAAAACGGGGAAGCCCGTTTTTCCGGTTGAAGAAAAACTTGTAGCGCCATCTGAGATGCAAGATGAGCAATCATCGCCTACTCAACCTGTACCTTTAAAACCTTTACCACTTTGCAGGCAAAAATTTGAAGAAAGTATCATTACCGATCTTTCTCCCGAATCACACGACTTCGTGTTGAAAGAAGCAAAAAAATATACCTGGGGAGATATCTATCTGCCCCCATCAACTAAAGGGATTATTCAAATGCCTGGTTTCAGAGGAGGAGCAGAGTGGAGTGGTGCTTGTGTAGATATGGAGACAGGAATCATGTACGTCAGCATCAATGACATTCCCAATATTGTTCAATTGGTTGAACGTAAGGAAAAAGATAATAAAGCATTATCTCAAATGTCTGTAAAAAAGGCGGGAGAAATGCTCTTTCAAACCAATTGCGCACTTTGCCATGGAAGCGATTTGAAAGGAAATAATTCATTCCCCTCACTTGAACAATTGGCAAATAAGTTCAATGTGACAGATTTGATAACAATATTAAACAAACCAAAAGGGATGATGCCTTCTTTTAATAAGCGATTAAATGAACAGGAAAAACATGCAATAGCTGCTTTTTTATTGAACTCAAATGAAACCAGCATTTACTTAAAAAGTAAAAATGATACATCAATAAGTGAATCACGAAAAACTAGATACGCTCTCAAAGGTTATTTTCAATTACTGGATCAAAACGGTTATCCCGGAGTTAAGCCACCATGGGGCACATTAAATGCTGTCGATTTAAATAACGGTGAATTGAAATGGAAAATTCCACTTGGCAGCTTTCCTGATCTGGCAGCGAAAGGATTCGGTAATACAGGAACCCAACTTTTTGGAGGAGGGATTGTGACGGCAGGTGGACTAATCTTTATTGGGGCTTCTCAGGATGAAAAATTCAGGGCGATTGACAAAACAACCGGTCAAATACTGTGGGAATATCAATTACCGTGCGGAGGCTATGCTACACCTTCAACTTATGTTGTTGATGGAAAACAATATGTTGTAATAGCCGCTGGCGGTGGAGGACGACAACGGACTAAAGCAGGTGACTATTATATAGCTTTTGCATTAAAGTAAAACCAGATTTATATGTATAAAATGATGATCAAAAACATTTGCGTTCTCATTGTCTGCTCATTTCTTTTGTCAGCTTGCAACAATCATGTAAGGCAGCAAAAGGAATCAGTAAAATTTTTTGTAGACAGACGTACTAATTCAGATGATCCTGATATAAGAATGGCTTATGGTTTGAACATCGTTCCCACGTGGTCTGAGGGGGGATCCATTTTTGTTAACCTGCCCGAACATCTTGAATACATGCCGGGAACTAAAGGAATAGCCAGACATCACGATAACAGGCAAAATGTATGGCATGTAAATGCTGATAGCACTGAAGCAGGTTATACTGCAGAAAGTTTAACTGAACCTGGAGTTTTCTTTTCAGTTAAAGCAAAAAGTGATAATGAAAAATCACATTTTACAGTAACCATTGAAAATAAAAGCTCAAAACTTTTGAAAAGCATCAGACCACTTTTCTGCTTTCAATACAATTTACTGAAAGGCTTTCCGGAAAAAGAAAGCGATAATTTCAATCACACTTTTATTATTATTAATGGAAAGCCAGTGTCTGTCGATACGTTAAATGTTAAAGACAAGAATGCTATTGCACGGATGGCCCAGGTCGGTAGTTGCGCTGACGAACATAATTGGTGGGCTGAAAAAATGGGTGGCTTTATCGAGCAAAAAATGGATGCAGCATACACCATTCTCTCAGCAAAAAATGATGACAGAAAAGTTATTGTACACTGGACGCCTGGAAAAAACTTTTTATCAAATTTCGAAATCCCGTGTATCCATGCAGATCCTTGTATTGGTGATCTCGCGCCAGGGCAATCAAGGACCGTATCTGGTGATTTAATATTTACACGTTTGCCGCTGGAAGATTTAATCAAGAAATATCCATTAGAATGATTTATTTCAAAATCAAAAAAAGCATTATTGTATTTATTGCAACTTCATTAAACTTTGCATTACTGCTATTCCTTCTTGGCTGTACTACACATAAGACGTTCCATCTGGTAAGTGTCGATAACCCTGAATTTCGCGCTAACATATCCTTTAATGGATATGAAGATCTCACATCCCCGAAGTTTACATTGTTAAAACAAAAGTATCAACTCGACACAATCTTTCATGGTGAAAATGATGAAATGAAAAGAATAATGTTGTTAAGGAGTTGGATCGCCAAAAAAATAAAAATAGATAATGACGGTCCATATCCTGGAGATGGTTCGGTTGAAAGTATTCTGGACGAAGCTTTGAAAAGTCATGGGTTTCATTGTGGGCATTTCACCGAAGTTCAGAACGCCATAATGAATGCATATGGCTTTGTTACCAGATGCCTTTTGATTGATGTAGGTGTTCCCGTTGACTATATTCCTGGGGGAGGGCACCATGCGATAAATGAGATTTGGTCTAATAAGTATCACAAATGGTTTGTTTCTGATGCGAAATATAATTGTCAATTTGAGAAAAATGGCAAGCCATTATCAGCATTAGAAATCCGCGACGAATATTTTAAAAATAAAGGTGAAGATTTGACCTATACGATTGAGACTGAATCGTATCCTGAATTGACAAATGTAACCAAAGCGCAATTTACAAGTGTTTACACATGGTTAAGCTGGGGAAAATACAATAACAGGTACACGAATCAATATAAACCCAACACTGATCTGATGAATGTACTCGAGGATGAATATTTCAAAACACATACCTGGTTATGGGATGGCAAACCTCATTGGGCGTACAAATCAGGTTTAATGAATCGACTTAATGACCGAAAATTAATTGAATGGACACCTAATACCATTTCATCGAAAATAATGATAAATGGAAATCATGCGAAGATTGAACTCAGTTCACAAACGCCAAATATCAGAACTTATCAAATGAAAATAAATCCTGAAACAAGCTGGGAGGATATTCCCAACATTATAGACGTCAGCTTGAAAAACGATGATAACGAAATATGTTTTAGAGTGATAAATATCGCTGGTGTAACCGGACCAGAACACAAAGTTAGAATCAAACAATAATTTATTAAATACCTGATTACTTATGCTGAAAAAGCCATTCTTCCTATTAGCCTGCATCACAACAGTTAGTGTTTCAGTTTTTGCACAAAATAAAAATGAAAGCGTAAACATACTTGGCGACTTTGAATCTGCATTGGATACCACGAAGTGGCAGGGCACCGCCGCATTATCTGGTAGTTTTCATGCCCATGGTGGAAATAGTCTTTCTCTTTATAGTTCTAAAGGAGAATCAGTATGGCTGGAAAGTAAAAACATGTTTCGCGATTGGAGTAAATTCGAATACTTCAAATTCGATATATACAACCCTTCTTCACAGCTTTATTATGGCAGCATACAATTATCTGACGAATCGGGATTAAATGAAACCCAGGAATTGAGTGGTCAAAGTTATCGCGGAGAAAAGGTTTTTATTAATAGCGGGTGGAATCACTATGAATTTAATATCCAAACAGCAAAGGTAGAAAATGGATCACGCTCCCTGAATACGCATGATATCAGGAAATTGCGTTTCACTTTTGGAGCTTTAACACACCCATTATATATAGACAATCTCCGCCTGGTTTCTGGTGCGGAAAGCGGCGAAAGTGTTTCTTTAACTAATCCGGCTGATTGCAAAGTAATCATTGACGACAGATATGTATACCCTTCATTATATGGGCCAGTTGAAAACATAAAGTATAGTAACGCTTTAATTCAGTTAAGAAAAGAGGCGGTATCAGAAGTTGAAAAATTAAAAGGAGAAATTCATATGGCTGAGATGCAGGGAATGCAAACGCTGTATGATCGCATACCATTGATTACAGCAGAAGTAGGGCTCGGAATAAGAAGTAAACTCGTGTGGTTCCAAAATGAACAGGAAGAAACAAAAATATTGAAGTATATCATTAAATCGTGCAGCGAAACATCAAAACTTATTCAAGGAAACATTGCAGGAAGACAAAGTAATATTTCGGTTACCGAACCCGAAAACGATGTAAGTAATCAATCAAAATATCAGTCTCTATATGTCCCATCCTATCCTGAATTTAAAAGTTTGAAAATTAAAGATGGTTATTATAGAGATGACAAAAATAATCCAATAATGGTTTTCTCAATGCTACAATTGAATAATGGACCTCTTATGGATTATTTCGCACCATTTAATCATCGTATAGAAAGCTATACCGTTGGTGGCGGCTCCAGATACGACATTGAATATTCGCCGGTATATAAAGCCTTTCATAAATTTCCCGATACTCACCGGGTAGGGTGGGAAGGATGGTGCGGCCATTTAATAAAAGATCAATGGGCAATGGGAGGTAAAAAAGAAAATGTTGTT
>DATLDR010000214.1:0-5333 GCA_035525775.1 Flavitalea sp. | reverse complement strand
TAGGTAACGGTGCTTCCGTGATCATCATGGTCGGTATCCTTGCACGTCTTCCTCAGGCTTTCTGGCAGGAATGGCAGGCGAAAATTCCTACCGGTGGTGGGGGATTGTTGATTTTTGTAATAGAAGTAGCAGTGCTTATTGCTATCATCATGGGATTGATCGTGCTGATACAGGGTGTTCGTAAAATACCGGTTCAATATGCAAAACAGATAGTTGGCAACAGACAGTTCGGTGGTGCAAGGCAATTTTTACCAATGAAAGTGAACAGTTCCGGAGTAATGCCCATCATCTTTGCCCAGGCAATCATGTTCCTTCCAACGCTTTTATCAAATTTTGAAACTACACAGGGTCTCGCTAAAATATTTGGTGACCACAGCAATTTCTGGTATATGCTAATATATGCTGTAATGGTAATTGGGTTCACTTTCCTCTATACGGCCCTTATCTTCAATCCTAAACAAATTGCCGACGATCTTAAAAGAAACAACGGCTTTATCCCGGGAGTAAAACCTGGTCAGCCAACAGCTGATTATATAGGTGCTGTTATGGATAAAATCACGTTGCCTGGTGCGATACTGCTTGCGCTGGTAGGTATACTTCCTGGTTTTGCACAAAGACTGGGTGTACAACATGCGTTCTCATCTTTCTTCGGAGGAACCTCACTTCTGATTATGGTGGGTGTTATCCTGGATACACTTCAGCAGATCGAAACACAATTGCTTATGCGCCAGTATGATGGTCTGATGAAAAGCGGCAGGATTCAGGGCCGCCAGACAGTGTCACCCGCATCAATGTAATTAAGTTAAAGGGTAAAAGGTTAAGGTTGAAAGTGGGAAGTGATGTACTTTTCACTTTTTACATTTAACTTTTGACTTATGAAAAATAATGATTAATTATAGAATTGACTTTCGCTTTTAACTTTCACTATTATACCTGGAAATGGTTCATTATAAAACTCCGGCCGAAATTGAACTGATGCGCGAAAGCGCATTGCTTGTTGGTAAAGCTATTGCTGAAGTGGCAAAGCTCATCAGGCCCGGGATCACTACAGCAAAGCTCGATAAAGTGGCTGACGAATTCATCAGGGACAATAAGGCAACCCCATCTTTTAAAAACTTTCAGGGTTATCCATTCGCAACATGCATATCAGTGAATGATGCGGTGGTACATGGCTTCCCCAGTACAGAGGAATTGAAGGAAGGTGATGTGGTATCTGTTGATATCGGGGTATATAAGAATGGGTTTCATGGCGACAGCGCATATACAATGGCGTTAGGAGATCCAGGTGAGGAGGTACTTCAGCTTATGAAGGTTACCAAAGAGTCGTTATATAAGGGAATAGAAAAAGCTGTAGCAGGCAACAGGGTCGGCGATATAGGATTTGCAGTGCAGGATTATACTGAGAAGCAATATAAATATGGCGTAGTACGTGAACTAGTAGGGCATGGTTTAGGAAAAAATCTCCATGAAGATCCGCAGATACCTAATTTCGGAAAGAGAGGAAGTGGAGCTAAACTGAATGAAGGCATGGTGATCGCAATCGAGCCGATGATTAATTTGGGCGTAAAAGATGTGTGGTATGACAAAGATGGCTGGACAATAAGAACCAAGGATGGAAAAGTTTCAGCGCACTATGAACACAATATCTGTATCAATAAAGGAAAAGCTGATATTCTTTCTTCATTCGAAGAAGTTGAGACTGCCGAAAAAAATAACCAGTATTTAAACGGTACTTATTACTGAAAAAAACGATGATTTTGTAGTGAAAGCAACCCCGCACGAGCGGGGTTCTTCATGTACTTTCATTCCATAAATCATTACACATGAAAAGACTAATCAACGAAGGCGGAGACCACAGTCCGTCATTCGATCTTCCTCTGGAAAATGAATTGCTTATCCTCAAATTAAAAGCTGAATTCGGCGCAGAATGTACCACAGGAGATGAAAATCTTCCGCCTGCAGTAGTAAACGAGTTTTTAAAATCCGTTTATGAATTCGAACACAGGTTCAGGGAACAACTACCTGCAATAAAACTTTATGAAAAACTGGGCAAACCATTTTTTAGAAAGGCTGATGCGATTCCTGAAACACAAATTGCTCATGAGCTTAAAATGATTAAACAGCTGCTGAACAGGCACCAGTTGGAGCTCGATGTGCTGGGTGATTATCCGGACCGGCAGATCTATAGATTTATTACCGAAGAATTTATTTACCAGGAAATAGATGACCTCGACATGAAAGGTTACATCCATCATTTCTGCTACGAGGATTTTCATCCTAATTACGAGTTGGAGATCAGGCAGCGTTCAGTAGAATTTTTAATGCAATGGTTTAACAGGCAGTTGGGTGAATATAGCTGGCAGCTTGCAGATCCTTTCGTTCATCCTGACAGCCGCGAATTCAGGAAAGAGGTTATATTAAAAAGGATCCGGAATGTGTTTGATGCATATGTGTTATTCCGGGAATGCAGTTATTTGATTAATGACATCCGGTTTGAATGGAACGAAGACAAGCAATGCGGTAAAGGATCTGTGCAGGGCACATTGAAATATGATGCTCAAACTGAGGCAGGGGAGATAATACATTATGACGGGCCATTTGAATTTTATTTATCAAATTCCGGTACATGGTGGAGCATATTCTATTTTGTGTTTCCGGGCTTTGCGTGGTAAAAAAAGTTAACAAGAAACAGAATCGGGAATTGAATGGGTTAAATTCTGAGTTTACGCTACCGTCTCACGTCTGCCGCTTCTCTATTCTCGATTCTCGTTTCCTGTTTTTCGTGGGACGGCTGTCGTTTGCCGTATGCCGTGTCACGTTTCCTATCTTCGCCACATGCGATTGATAGTCATTGGAGGTGGAGCAGCAGGATTGTTTTGTGCAGTGAATGCTGCGCGAAAAAACCCTGAACTTGAAGTGATCATTGTAGAAAAAAGCAGCAAGCTTCTATCTAAAGTGAGGATATCGGGCGGAGGCAGGTGTAATGTTACGCATGCCTGTTTCTCTATTGCGGAAATGGTAAAAAAATATCCGCGCGGAGGCAATTTTGTAAAGAAAACCTTTCACCTGTTCTTTACAGAAGATACTATCGCGTGGTTTCTGGAAAGGGGAGTACGATTGAAAACGGAACAGGATGGAAGAATGTTTCCTGTAACGGATTCATCGGAAACAATCATTGATTGTTTGCTGCGTGAAACCGATAAGTATAAAGTGAAAGTTCGCATGAACGCTGAAGTGAAATTTATCTCACGTGAAAAAAATAAATGGATAATTGAATTTGCGAACGGCATAATTGAGGAGGCTAATTTTATTTGCGTGGCCAGCGGTGGGTATCCGAAGGCAGCAATGTTTGAATGGCTCACACAGACAGGCCATTCTATAGAGGCGCCGGTGCCTTCATTGTTTACCTTCAACATGCCTGGTAATGCAATTACTCAGCTGATGGGTATATCAACACAAGCCAAAGTAAAGTTACGGGGAATGAAATTAGAAGAAGAGGGAGCGGTATTAATCACGCACTGGGGATTGAGTGGCCCGGCAATATTAAAATTGAGTGCACGCGGAGCAAGAGTGTTAAATGATTGTAATTACCGGTTCTCAGTTATTATTAACTGGAGCGCGGCTTACAATGAAAATTCATTAAGGGAAAAACTGGTTGAATTGCGCGATGCACATCCCGCACAAAAAGTATATAATGGAAACGTATTCGCAGTACCTCAGCGTTTGTGGGAGTACCTGTGTTCCGTCAGTGATATTGAAGGTCAGGTACGGTGGTCTGATCTTTCCTCTGTAAAACAGAATTTACTCATTAAGAATATGTGTGCACATGAAATGAAAGTGGAGGGTAAAACAACGTATAAGGAAGAGTTTGTAACAGCCGGAGGAATCAGGCTAACAGAAATAGACCCGGCCACCATGCAGAGCAGGAAAGCTGAAGGACTGTATTTTGCCGGTGAGATCATGGATGTAGATGGTGTAACAGGAGGCTTCAACTTCCAGCACGCATGGACCAGCGGATGGATTGCAGCTGAGAGCATTGCTTCAGCAACATTAAAACATGATGGTCAGTAACTTGTGTTGATCAAAAAAATGTTTTAAATAAACTTTCCTACCAAGGAAATACATAAAAAATCAGCATTTAATGTATCTTTGCACCCCCGAATTAAAATCATCGGGTTTATTTATGTCTGATAACAATATTGTTAACCCAAACGCTGAATCACAGGAGTCTGTTGTTTTAGAGCAGCCTACAGCGATACCAAATGAACCTGTGAAACAAGAGAAAGCTCCAAAAGTGGAGACTGCTCACGATGATTTCGACTGGAGTATTGATAAGCGCAATGTTGCTTCTTACACTAACGAAGAGAAAAAGAAGTATGACTCCGTTTATGAAGGCACTTTCAAAGCAGTAACGGATGGTGAAATGGTAAAAGGAATTGTAGTGGGTCTTACCAAAACGGATGTTGTCATCAATATCGGTTTTAAGAGTGACGGACTTGTTTCTCTCAATGAGTTCCGTGAAATGCAGAACCTGAAAACAGGAGATGAAGTTGAAGTAATGGTTGTAGAAAAAGAAGACCGTGAAGGAAATCTAAACCTCAGCCGTAAACAAGCCCGTATCACCCGTGCATGGGAAAGAATCGTAGAAGTGCACAAAACCGGCGAAGTGATCACCGGTACAGTTACTTCAAAAACCAAAGGTGGTCTTATCGTTGACGTGTTCGGAATGGAAACCTTCCTTCCAGGATCACAGATAGACGTTAAACCTGTAACAGATTACGATCAGTTCGTTGGAAAAACAATGGAGTTCAAAGTGGTGAAGATCAACGAAGCCATTAAGAATGCCGTAGTTTCTCATAAGGCACTTATCGAAAGCGATATCGAAGCACAGCGTGCCGAGATCATGAGCAAACTCGAAAGAGGACAGGTACTCGAAGGCTCTATCAAGAACATTACGGACTTTGGTGCGTTCATGGACCTCGGAGGTCTCGACGGATTATTGTATATCACCGACATCAGTTGGGGCCGTATCAGCCATCCGAGTGAAGTGCTCAAGCTCGACCAGAAACTTAAAGTGGTGGTGCTTGATTTCGATGATGAAAAGAAGAGAATCAGTCTTGGTCTGAAACAACTGACTCCACATCCATGGGATATACTTCCAGCAAACATTTCAGAAGGATCTGTAGTGAAAGGTAAAGTGGTGAACATCGAAGACTACGGTGCATTCCTTGAAATCATTCCGGGTGTTGAAGGACTAATTCACGTTTCTGAAGTTTCATGGAGCAATACGCAAATCAACAGCAGAGAGCACTTTAAATTGAACGAGGAATTAG
>DATLDR010000031.1:0-3787 GCA_035525775.1 Flavitalea sp. | reverse complement strand
AAGTATTGATCTGCCTCCAAGCGCTCGTGGACCAAATTCGGCTCTTCCTGAAAACCATCCAACCACACCTGGTTCAACCAGTTTATCAGTAACTACATCATACAATTCATCATCATCAAGGCGCTTATAATTCACACCCTGCGCTTTGAGAACGGATTCTATTTCATCGTTTGAAAATCTGCTGCCCGTATATGCGGAATATAAAGGCGCTGATCTGGGCATTCCGAGGATATGATTATACATGTACAACGCGGAACCTATTGAAATGCCTGCATCATGTCCGGCCGAAGGTATGTACACATTTTCAAAACCGGTCGCAGCAGCAATCTTTCCATTTGCAACTGAATTCTGGGCAACACCACCCGCAACACAAATATTTTTTAAACCTGTTTTCTTTCTAAGATGAATAAGAATATGAAAAATCAGTTCTTCCGTTACTTTCTGAACGGATGCGGCAAGATCTTTATGATATTGTGTCAAATCGTCATCCATTTTTCTTGGCTTACCGAACTCAGCTATAAATTTTTCCGAAAACAGGTTGCCTACAGAAGGTTGGTTATTGTGATAGCTAAAACCTGCTTTTGTTGGCTTTACAAAATATTCATCGTGCCAAGTGAATAGACCATCCGGCAAAAATTCAAGGACCTTTTTTACATTATCGGCGTATACAGGCTTTCCATAAGGGGCAAGTCCCATCACCTTATATTCATCTCCATAATGTGGAAATCCAAGGAACTGCGTAAACGCGGTATAAAACAATCCACACGAAACCGGAAAGTCAATACTATCGATAATATCAATTCTATTTCCTTTTCCTGTCGCGATCATAGTTGTCGTAAAATCTCCTGACCCGTCTATTGAAAGTATTGCAGCCTCGCTGAATGGCGATGCAAAAAAAGCTGATGCAAGATGACTGCGGTGATGCTCAATGTTCTTAATTTTATTTCTCAGTACCGAATACTTGGCTGTATCGTCGATTTTTTTAAATTCTTTTTTCAATGAAGAAACCTGCCGGCTGTTATTTAGTCTGCCGATAGCACCACCTACGAGAGAGGGATTTTTAAGAAGATACTTCAATTTGTTCGCAAGCTTTGCTCCTGGATCACGGCCAATAGTAATATAACCAACGTCGGTGAGTTTTATTCCGGCTTCACGCAAACAAAATTTAACTGATTCAACAGGAAAACCAGCCCAATGCTTTATGCGTGTGAACCGTTCTTCTTCAATTGCTGCCAGCATGTTTCCATCCTTGAAGATGGCAGATGAAGAATCTGCATGATATGCATTAAGTCCAAGTATATACATGTTGACTACTGTATTATTCAGTACTTCGAAAAAGAGATGAATACCTGCTTTTCAAATTCCCTGACGCAACATATGCTGCCGCATATTGAAAAGCCGCCTTTGATTTCTCATTGAATTCATGTTCATTCATATGGCATAGCTGGCTGATCTTTTCGATGAAAGATTTATTGTCATTTAAAGGAAGCGCCCATCCTGCACTATTATATTCAAGTTCTGTCCATGGTGTTTTATCACTGATAAGTACCACGCATCCGGAACTGAGTGCTTCGAAAATCACATGACCGAAATTTTCTCCAACGGTTGGAAGAAAGAAAACATGATAATTTTCAAGTACATTGAAAATATTAATATTCGCCACCGGCCCTTTGTAATTTATGTGAATATGAGGGTTTGCACCTGACACTGCCTCCCGGCACTTCAGGAAATATTTTTCATCTTCAACAGTCCCATATATATCGAATAATACGGAACAACCGGCGATGCTTTTTACAACGTTGATTGCATACAATAAATTTTTAATTGGATGGATCCTTGAAATAAAAACACAATTAAGCTGACCAGTCTGTTTGTTCCTTGAATGCCACCTGGTATTTAAATTTGGTATGTTTTCTGCAAGCACCACGTGCGCTGTGTTACCGAAGTTTTTCTGTATCTCAATTTGTTCCTGCCTGTCCGTTGCATGAAAAACAATCTTTCTTGAAATGCGTGAAAGTGAAAACAGCGAAAGAAATATTTTCTTTTTCCATTTCTTACGCGAAACAGCACTGGTATTCAGCATACCTCTCGGGGCCAGTATAATTCGGCCGTTATATTTAATGCTGCGTAATATCCATAGCGGTAGTAATGAGAACCCTGAAGAAAACATACTGTTGAGGTACACTACTTCAGGATTAACGTCTGTAATTATTTTCCTGATATTTGAAGACTTGAGAAATTCTGGCGAGGCATACCATATACTTGCACCATTATTAAGCTTTATCCAGGCATTTGTTTTAATCTCTCTGTATGGCTCTTTATCGCCCAGATCTCTGTCAGACGTGAATATTCTGAAGTCAAACTCTTCAGACAACGTGTTTACAATATTTTTGCAGGATTGGATTGGACCTCCGGCTTTATATCCCGGCTCGTACCAGTCTGAAAAAAGTAATATTATTTTTCTATCCGACATTATTTTTCTGAAGCCAGTATTCAAGCACTACAAAAAGCCATATCTCCATCCATCTTACCGAATCATCACCACTCAGGAATTTTTTCCAATACTGCATCAACTGAGGCCCTTTGATAAAATTTCTTTCGCTGATAGCATTTAAATGCGATTCACAGAATAAACGGAGTTCGTTTTTCATCCAGTCGTTCCAGGGGAATAAAAATCCTTGTTTTTTCCTGTAAATAATCTCGGGTGGCAGCAAACCATTCAATGATTCCACCAGAAGTTTTTTAGGGTATCCTGGATATTTGTATTTATCAGGAATATGCAGAACGAATTCGATCAGATCATGATCAAAATATGGTTCACGTACCTCAAGTGAACGCGCCATACTCATCTGGTCCATATCTTTCAGAAGGGTATGCTGGGTGTATCCAAGGTATTCAGCAACGGATACCTGGCTGAGGAGGGGCAGTTGATTCAAGCTACCATTAAGTTTCAGCAGGTCTTCATTTCCTGCCGGATAATCGTATGCTAGATTAGTACAATCATTCAACATCAAAGGAGAAACAATCTGTCTGAAAGCCGGATAGAATGTGGTGATATCGGCATTTGGTGAACGCAGCAATTGAATGTACCTGCCTGATTTACTGTTACGGTTAGCAATCACGTCCGAGAAGAAGTGCCTTACAGGCTTCATCGTTTTCCAAACATTTTTGAAATTCATCAATTGCAGGTACTTCCTGAAAATAGGATAGCCTGCAAATAATTCATCTCCGCCAATTCCAGACAAGGCTACGGCGATTCCACTTGCGCGTATAGCTTTTGAAACAACGTAGCTGTTTATACCATCGCCTGAAGGCGAGTCCATGGCATTTAGCGCCGGAAGCAGCTCACTTAAAAAAGTTTCCGGCTTTAATAAAATTTGCTGATGGGTCGTATTAAATTTTTTTGCGACAATTTGCGCAAAGTGCGATTCATCAAATTCTTTTTCCTGGAATGCAACAGTAAAAGTATTTACCTGGTGATTGGAAACCTGTGCCATCAATCCCACTATTGCGCTCGAATCAATGCCACCTGATAAAAATGCACCAAGTGGAACATCACTGGTCATTCTTCTTTCTACAGATGTTAGCAGCAGGTCAAATATTTTTTTCTTCACATTCGCGCTGTCTTCAAAATCAAAATCCGGTTTCTGCTGTACTAATTCCCAATAGCGGTACTTTTTGATTCCGGCTTCATTAATGATCATGTAAGTACCTGCCGGTAAAGATTTAATACCCTGAATCATTGTTTCATTTCCTTCAACCGACTGGTATTGAAAGAATCCGGCAA
>DATLDR010000208.1:0-11796 GCA_035525775.1 Flavitalea sp. | reverse complement strand
ATGAAAAAGTAAAAAGAATAAAGCGCAATTTAATGATCAAACGTTTGCGTGATTTGAATTGCGCTTTATACATCCATTATTCTATTCCCCATGCAACTTTCGACGACTCGTAAAAATCAATGTCCGTCGCTTTCATGCGTGCACCATGTTGAGCAAGGCGTAATTTATACTCATTCCAGTTTCTAAGGTTATCAGGTGTCCATCCGATCTCAGCAATACCAGGCAATCTAGGGAATACCA
Organism: Flavitalea sp.; assembly: GCA_035525775.1. GTDB lineage: Bacteria > Bacteroidota > Bacteroidia > Chitinophagales > Chitinophagaceae > Flavitalea. The sequence goes on along the minus strand of DATLDR010000208.1, from coordinate 11,556 downwards.
TAAACTCAATATCATTCATTGTGCTGATGGTTTCCGTCCACAAAGGAGCTTCAACACCCATTATTTTGTCGTTCGTTATTTCCTTAACACGATCTGAAAGTGACCAGATGTAACCTGTGTCAACTTCTATCAATCCTGCCCATGCCTGGCCAAGTTTTGTGGTACTGTCGTACTTCATGTCGAGGTAGGTTCTGCTTGCAGGAGACATAATAATGGCAGCTCCTTTTTTTACTGCTTCTTTAGCATGTTCTACATTAGACCAGTACTGAACAATTGTGTTTGAATCGAGAGAAGCCTGCGCGATTTCTTCCCATCCGATCATTTTCTTGCCATATTTTTTTGGTATGGATTGTATCCTGTTAATAAAGTAAATGAAATCCGGTTTTGGTGTAACATGACTTTCATCACCGCCAAGGTGTATGTAAGGACCTGGGGTAATAGCTGCAAGTTCTCTCACCACATCATCAATAAACTTATATACCGAATCTTTCCTTACACATAAGGTGCTGAAGCCTACTTCGGTTTTAGTATACAAAGGTGGAACGCTGTCTGTATTACAGTTTAGTACCGCGTATGAAGAAAGCGCTGCATTGGTATGGCCTGGCATATCAATTTCCGGAATGATTGTAATAAACCGGTCCAGCGCATATTTTACCAGATCACTGTACTGATCCTGTGTGTAAAAGCCCCCATTGCCGCCGCCTACCTGTGTGCTACCACCGTGGTTGGTGAGGTTGGGCCATGATTTGATTTCTATTCTCCATCCCTGGTCATCGGATAAATGAAGATGAAGCACATTCATTTTATACGAGGCAATAAGATCAATAAATCTTTTTACATCATCCACACTAAAAAAATGCCTGCTCACGTCGAGCATTGCGCCACGGAAGCCGTAAGAAGGATAGTCATGAATGTTTCCTGCACCTACCGACCAGTTCACATCCTGTTTTGAATTTTTTAAAATTTCAACGGGCAGCAATTGTATTAATGTTTGAATACCATTGAAAATTCCTGCAGGCTTATTAGCAGTGATGGTAATGCCTGATGATTTTATATCGAGATCGTAACCTTCATCTTTGAGATCACTGTTGCTACTTAATAAAAGTGCAATCTGGTTGTTACCTTTTTCCGCAGCAACATTAAGCTTATACCCTGTGGCAGGAAATAATTTTTGAGCGAGATACCCGCTAAGAGTTTCCAGACCAGATGAAGATTTGTCAACATAAAGGGTCGTATTATTGTTCATCTGAAAACTTCCTTGTCCTGCAGTCACAGAAACAGGCTTAGGAATCAGCGCAGCTTTTGAAATATCAATTACGGCATTTTCTTGTTTTTGTTGCGACCCGCAACTGATTAAAAAAATAATGCTTATAGCAAGCAAACATTTCACTTTCGTCATATTAACGATGAATTTTATGTTGGTTGGAATACTATTTATCAAAATGAATTTTTCGTGCTGCCTGTTGCGCTTTGATAGCTAATTCTGCGGCGTAGAAGCAATGATCCTGTGGCATTGCAGTCTCTGTGCGGTTGAGGACATCATCAACCAACTGGTGACCATACGTCAGGGGTACATCATTGCAATTAATGTATTTTGTTTCCTTGTTGTTCACCAAAAATAAGTGATTAGCACCTTCGCGTCCGGCTATATCAATATTCTTTCTTACTTCAATATATCCTTCAGTGCCTAATATAGTCAATCTTGTATCGCCCCAGGTTTTTAATGAATCTGGCGTAAACCAGTCAACCCTGATGAAGCCGGATGCAGTATCGCCCTTAAGCAATACATCTGCAAAATCCTGCAATTCGGGGTAATCGGGATGATTAACATTCGCTACCTGTGATGACACCACCTGCACATTTTTACTTCCCGTGAAAAACAAGAACTGGTCGAACTGGTGTGAAGCAATGTCGGTGATAATTCCACCATAACGTTTAGGATGAAAGAACCATTCAGGCCGGCTTTTTGGATTCATTCGATGTGGCCCCAATCCAATTGTTTGAACAACTTTTCCAATCGCTCCCTCTTTAACCAGTTCACCTGCCCTGATGGTTGCTCCATTCTCCAGCCGCTCGCTGTACATGATGGAATAAATGCGTTTGGATTCTTTCTGCACCTTTTTAACTTCTTCAAGTTGTTTCAGATCAGTTATTCCGGGTTTATCTGCCATGAAATCTTTTCCATGTTTCATTACCTGTATCCCAATCGGTGCCCTTTCATCCGGAATAGCTGCACTCACCACCAGCTGAACGGTACGATCATTCAATATTTCATTCAGGTCTTTTACCTGCTTCGCTTCAGGAAAAAGCTTTGAAAATGAGGATGCAAGGTCTGGCTCTTTTGCATAGAATGAAACGAATTCACCGCCACCCCTTTTAACTGCCTCAACCTGTGAATTGATGTGATTATGATTGATACCTATAACAGAAAATCTGATCCGGGGCTTATCATAAATAATCGGTTTTGCGGGTGCAGCACCTCTGATATACTGTACGGGCATTGCTGAAAGTCCTGCGATTCCTGCAATTGTTGTTGCCGTTTCCCTGATGAAACGTCTTCTTCCTGAGAATGATTTTTTCATATGTTATTGATTGTATTACGCACACCATTATTTATCATGGAAGATAATTTTTCTTCAACCGACGTTGCAAAAGCGGTAAAACCTGACAGGTCCGTCCCCCATAATTCAACGTTTGACAACACTTTATTTACAAGTGGTTTTACACCTTCCCCGCTGTTCCATGTGTTATAAAACCACGCCGCCTGGTCGTCATTGATCGCATAATATTCGTTCCCTCTTTTACCGTAATAAATATTTTCTTCTTTTTTTACAGCTTTCATAAACAACAGATAACCTGCGAAGCCCGTGGCCATATATTCAGGTGAAGTATTATACAATTGCTGGTAACGCAATATCACCGGCATGTTCCTGTTTCTCATTTTCATGGTATTCTGAAGTGTGATATTGATCCACTTATGCTGCAAAAAAGGATTGCGAAACCTGTCCAGCACTTTAGCTGAGAATTTTTGTACATCTTCTTTGTTTATTTCATAAGGAATAGCTTCTGCAATGTCATTCATCATCAGTTTTTCAACAAATGATGAAAATACAATATCCTCCATCCCCTGCTTTACAATGTCGAATCCAGCTAGGTAAGCGAGGGATGCGCTTAAAGTATGCGTGCCATTCAACAAGTGTAGTTTCAGGAATTTAAATATATCAATGTCGGGTTTAACAAAAACCCCGTCACTAGCAGTCGCAAAAGAAAGTATCCGTTTCACTTCTTCATCGCCTTCAATTGCCCAGAGGCGGTAATCTTCACACATCGTTAGCAGTTCGTCGTGATAACCCAGCTGCTCCTGTATACTTTTTAAAAGCTCCTGACCAGGATCTTTCGTTACAATACGATCTACAAGTGAATTACAGAATTTTACTTTCAATGCAAGCCATTGCATGAACTCTTTGTCCATATTATTATATACTGCAAGTTCGGAAACGATCGACTTTAATTTTTTACCGTTGTCGCTGATGAGTTCAGTTGGAATCACCACCATACCATTATCCTTCAGATGAATATACCGTTCATACAGTACCGCAAGTAGTTTTCCCGGAAAAGAAGCAGGAACAGTACCGATCACCTTTTCATTTACGAGCTGAAGACCAACTTCGGTAGTGTTGGAAATGATGATATTCAGTTGAGGAGCGTGAACGGTATTCAACACTTCGTTCCATTGTTTTTTAGCAGATAACACTCTGCTGATACACGTACAGATTATATTCTCTTCTATAATACTATTATTACCCAAACCTCTTACGCAAACGGTATAAAGATTGTTCTGCTCATCAAATGCATCTGTGCCGCCAGAGTCAGTTGACTTAACGACTACTATTCTTCCATTGAATAATCCTTTGGCATTTGCATCATGCACCAGATAGTCGCATAATCCCCTTAAAAGTACACCTGTTCCGAACTGAAGTATTTTTTCAGGAAGCCGCAGCAATTTTTCTTCCGGCTTTACAACGGAAGGAGAAGTAATTGTTTGAATGTTTTTTTCTGAAAGTGTTATCATAAGTGTCCGGTGCGAAAAGGTGTAAGTGGTAATCCTTCAGCAGAAGAAACGTTTCCGACAAGCGTATTCGTAAATGCATAGCGCACTTCGCCCGGATCTTTAACTCTTTTATTCGAAACGACAATTTTGTTTCCAATGATCCTGGCTTCAGCAGGGTACCAATGTCCTGATGTATCAGTGATCGTAAAACCTTTTATGGTTTTACCAGTAGACTTTAATCCGGACGGGGCATTTGTAAATGAAAGTTCCACTTTATTTGATTTTTTCTCAGCCTTTTCAAATTGCGGACTTCTGTAAGCAATTCCATTCCTGTGATATGTTTGTGCAAGCGCCCAGTTGGCAAGCCTGTAACCCACCTCACGTTTGTGCGAAGGATGAATATTGGTTACAGAGTCGATCAGGTCGGTTATTACTACCATCCCGACGTTTGGATGAGACATTGTTTTTGTTTGCGCTTCCTGTAAAAGTGCTCCGTTGATGTTGCTGTCGCCATAACTATAAGGCGCTATCTGAACGTAATAGAAAGGAAATTGTTTGTTCCATTTTTCGCGCCAGGCGTCTATCATGGTAGTGAGCAGTTTGCTGTAAGTTGTATTGGCGCTTACATTAGATTCACCCTGGTACCATAGAGCGCCTGCTATTCTATAATTGATGAGAGGGGCAATCATTGCATTATAAGCAATACCCTGCAACCATGGCCATCCGGATGAAGTTTTGTTCAGCTTGTCTGTTGCTGCAAACAATTCCGGATCTTTTTCTATCAGTTCAGCAGGTGTCCATACTTCGGCGGGTGTTCCTCCCCAGCTGGAGTTGATGAGCCCAACCGGAATATTCAGGTCGCTAGTGATCTTCTTTCCAAAAAAGTATGCTACGGCGCTGAAACTTTTCATGGTATTGGAATCACAAACTACCCATTTTGCTTTTACATCATCCTGCGGGTACTGTGAGGTAGATTTTGGCACATGAAAGAAGCGGATATTTTTGTTGGCAGGATTAGCAAATTCAGCAGAAATATCTTTTTCGCCATTGTAAAAGCTCCATTCCATATTTGATTGCCCGGAGCAAACCCAAACTTCTCCAATCATTACATCGGCAAGCCTGATGGTATCCCCGCTGCTGATAACGATGTCATAAGGCCCGCCGGCAGCGGGGGTTGCGACCTTTATACTCCATGTTGCACCATTTGAGGTAACAGTTGAATCCGTCGCCTTATTCCAACTGGTAGTGATATACACTTTTGAACCGGGACCTGACCAGCCCCAGAGGGATACGGAATCCTTCTGTTGCAAAACCATTCCCGAAGAAATTACTGCCGGTAACCTTAATTGTGCATTTGCCGATGTGATGAAAATGAAAGAAAATAACAAAATGACAGCCGGGCTGATATGCTTCATATTAAAAATTTGGTTGCTTTTGCATAAATGTACAACACGAATACCTTATTTTTAGAAGTGCATAATGTATGACGAAGATGAGAATGGTTTGCTAAGCTGTATTTAATCAATCAAAAAATAAGCGCATATGAAAAAGATCCTTTACTCAGCACTTGCTGGAATTGTTAGTTTTTGTATCTCCTGCAATGACTCTGCCAATCAAAACGAAAATAACAATTCAGGTACTGATACATCCATGAGCATGGCCACTGATACTACACCTGCACATACAGCAAGCGCCCCCATGACAAAAACATTGCAGCTCAGTTCTTCTCAGGAAGTACCGGCAAACAACAGCAAAGCAACCGGAACAGCTGATGTTTCTTATAATAAAGAAACAAAAATGCTCACCTATACTGTAAATTATTCCGGACTTAGCGGCGATGCAACCATGGCGCATATTCATGGTACAGCACCAAAAGGTTCAAATGCAGGGGTAAAAAAAGACCTCACATCCGTTCTGAAAAAATCAGCTTCCGGAAGCTTTGTAGATTCTGTACAGATTGGCGATCAGATCAAGGAAGACAGCCTTTTATCAGGAATGTATTATTTCAACATCCATACTAAAAAGAACCCTGGTGGTGAAATAAGGGGACAAATAGAGTTTTAGCAATTTGGTACCTTTAAAAAAGTACCAGCTTTTTTATAAACGTTTAAACTGTTTTATATGAAGAATGTAATCTTTCTTATTGCAGTAATCGTTTTTAATTCCACCCGCCTTTTTTCTCAGAATACTTCAGCTGACATGTCCGCTCCTCATGTAATGTTAAACCTGAATGACATGAAATGGATGGATGCGCCCCCCGGTCTGCCAGCAGGAGCAAAAGTTTCCCTGTTAAGTGGCGATCCTTCAAAAGCCGGTCCGTTCACTTTAAGAGCTATGTTTCCTGCCAACTACAAAGTACCACCGCACACTCATCCTACTTTTGAAAATGTAGTGGTGCTTGAAGGAACATTGAACATGGGTTCAAGTGAAACCTTTGATGAATCAAAAACAACAGCGCTGAATGCAGGTGGTTACAGTTCCATCCCACCGAATCACCCGCATTTTGTTTTTACAAAGGACAAAACGGTTGTTCAGATCAATGGAGAAGGTCCGTTTGTGATCAATTATATTAATCCGGCAGACGATCCCCGTAATAAAAAATAGTTACTGCAACACTTGAATGTTTTAAATACTTTTCATCTATAAAAGATGAAAAGTATTTTTTTTGTAACGGCATCAGAATGTCATACTTCATGATCACACGCATTCTTATCATTACCGCATACACATTCTGCCAGGAGAAATACGACAGCTGGCTCTTATGGTGCGATGGAGGCGGTTACAGCCGGGAACCTGGTATTTATTGCAGCAACACGTGATGGATATTCAATAAAGGAAAAACAGCTTGTTGTTATAGCAGCTGTAGGCCATGGCAAGTTTCTGACCAGGATGGGCGATTATGTTGCCTACTCTTTAAAAAAAATAATTAATGTTTCGCAGGAACATCTGCTGTGGCTGCAGGGGCAGGAGGTGTGCTGATAATAATATTGTTTACAACTGCATTCACTCCTTTAGTATTTTTTGCACTTGTTTCAGTAGTATGCTTGCAAGATTCATCAGGACATGTACCAGACAATGTAACTACACCAGCTTTGACTGTCATCACCACTCCCGGTGCAGCGGCACGCAGAGTATGATCAAGCTCCTTTTCTATCTCATTATCGGTTCTTCCCTGGCTGCATGAAGCAAGGAAAAGGACAATGGAAACTATCAGTATACGCATAGTGATGCGGTTTTACAGTTATAAACTGTAAAAATTATACCATATGCAAAGCACTGATTTACATTTTATGATCGAACTGAGAAAGATTCAGTTGGGCATCTATCTTCTCATTTCCGGCCAGCATCTTTTCCCATGTAACTTCATCATTTTTCTCTGCTGTTTGTCTTCCAAGTATAGCGGTTAATGTAGATGCTGCCGCCTGACCAACCTGATTAATATATTTTCCCGTTTCGATGCTGGTGATAAAAGACTTTCCCTTATTTATATCTGAATCGTGCAGTGATGATAAAAATATTCCAGCAGCCTGTTGCTGGGGTGTAACGGTCGATTCATCTTTTGCGACACCAGAATCCCACTTTTTTTCTCCGTTAATGAACACGCCACCACTATAATGTGCTTCAGCAATTCCTTTTGAACCGATGAATCTTGCGCAAACATCACCAAAAGTTTTTCCTGATTGTGTTGACAGCATCGATACATCTATTTTCTTTGGATATCTATAGGCAATCTCATAATGGTTAAAGTTATCGCCGAAATTATCGGGAAAGTTTCTTCCTCCTGCGCCGGTTGCCGAAATCGGATGATCGTTTAGGGCCCAGTTACAAACATCAAGCATGTGAATGCCCTGGTCCAGTAAAATACCACCAGACATTGAACGGAAATGAAAATGGTTCCTGATCTTCAATTCATCATCTGACGAGCCGATCACAGCAACTTTTTCATTGCGGGAAGAAATATAATACATCTGCGCCGCAGCGATGTCGCCAATTTCACCTGCATGAATTCTTCTGACCATTTCTGCATATGGCGACGCATAACGGATCTGGAATCCATGCGTGATGCTTTTGTTGGTAATCCCTTTAGCTGCTTTTTCCGCGCGCTTTACTCCGGCAACATCCAATGCTACCGGCTTTTCGCAGTATACATGCTTGCCAGCCTGTATAGCGGCTTCAAGGAATTCCGCATGGGTGTAACAGGGAGTAGAGATCAGTACAGCATCAACATTTTTATTATTTAAAAGTTTTTCGAATGCCTTTGAACCCTGGTACATATTAGATTTACTGATTTCCGGTAAGCCCTTAGCAGTGTTCAGAGCATTGTAAACCGAATGTTTTTCTTTCAGCTTATCTTCAAAAATATCGGCCATTGCAACGATGTTGATACTGGTATTTTTCGACATTGTTGAAATTACGGCCGTGCCTCTTCCCCCGCAACCTATTATTCCCAGCTGCACATTTGATGCAGAAAGCTTTCCTTTTACAATGTGCGGAGCTAAAAAGGTACCCGCTGATATCAATATAGAATTCTTAATGAACGTGCGTCTTTCCATATGGTGTATTTTATTTTTAGTTATTCAGCCAAACTACTTTTTGTTCTGGTATATGTTCTGCCGTCAGGATATTTTTATATAAATCCGTCCTTCGGGCTTTCATGTACCTGTATCCTCCGGCAAGTTTAAGGTTCTCTGCTGTAAAAGTTGCCGTAACTACCTGGTCATCCAGTTCCCTGCATTCGGCGATCACATCACCGTAAGGATCGAGAATCATTGAGCAACCGTTTTTCAACTGATCATCATCCATTCCAATCGGATTTGAAAATACAACATACACAGCATTGTCATAAGCACGTGCGGGCAACCACTTCATCAGCCAGGCCCTTCCCTTCAAACCGTCAAATTCCATTCGTAACGATGTGGGATCTTTTTTTCGGTTATACCACAATTGTGGCTCAACAAAGCCAGCGCCCGGCCGGGTTGAAGGAGTGCACATAGTAACATGCGGCATAAAAATCAACTGCGCACCAAGTAAAGTGGTTGCGCGCACATTTTCGATGATGTTATTGTCATAGCAAATGAGGATCCCGCATTTCCAGCCGTACAGATCGAAAACACAATATTCATTACCAGGAATAATATTAGGATTGATGAATGGATGAAGCTTTCTGAATTTCGCTATCACACCATTTTTATCAACACATACCTGTGCTTTATAAATATTGTCATCCTCATCTTTTTCGAATAATCCCGCGAGGATCGCAATGTTATTTTTCGCCGCGATCTTCTGTAACTTTTTTACTGACTCTCCGGAAGGAATTTTTTCAGCGACATCCAGTAACTCCTCTTTTGAAAGATGCCGTGCAAACGTGTACCCTGTAATGGAACATTCATGAAAGCAGATAACCTGCGATCCTTTGGAAGATGCTTCGGCAGACAACCTGTCGATCACTGAGAGGTTGTACTCCTTATCACCACTTTTATTCTCAAACTGTGCTGTCGAGGCGATCAGGTTTGTCATAAATAATAAATTATATTCGTGTACGTACCCGAAATTATGAGTTTCATTAATGGAATCACCAAATCTAACACAAAGACTTTATTCACTTGATGCCCTTCGCGGCTTCGACATGTTATGGATCATCGGTGGCGACAGGCTGATTAATAGTCTGGCACAGGCAACCGGCCATCCGTTCTGGAAAGGATTCGATGAGCAGCTTCATCATCCGTACTGGAATGGCTTTACAGCCTACGACCTCATATTCCCTCTTTTTATGTTTGTTGCCGGAGTGTCCGTTCCATATTCCGTAGGACGCGACCTGGAAAAAGGAAAATCGCGGGCACAGATCCTAAAAAGGGTTTTGACGAGAGGATTGATCCTTATTATCCTTGGAATGGTTTACAATAACGGAATCGAGTTAACTTCACTTGATCAGTTTCGTTTTCCCAGTGTACTGGGAAAAATAGGCGCATCTTACATTTTTGCAAACGTCATTTACCTGTATGCCGGAAAGCATGCAAGATTATTCTGGTATGCAGCTTTGCTTATTTTTTACTGGCTGCTGCTCAAATTTACTTCGGCGCCAGGCTTTCCGCAAGGGAATTTAACCGAGCCCGGAAATTTTATGTCATACTTTGACCGGACTGTGCTTCCGGGAAGGCTTTCCAGAAAAATTCACGACACTGTTGGCTTACTGAACCTGATAACAGGAACCTGTACCATACTTGCGGGCATAATTACCGGCACTTATTTAAAGAACAATGCTGCTGCACCTGTAAAAAAAGTTTTATGGTTTCTCATGACAGGAGCAGGCTTAATCGGTTTTTCATTGTTATGGAACATTGATTTTCCAATCAATAAAAACCTATGGACGAGCTCTTTTGTGTTGCTTACAACAGGATTGAGTCTCTTGTTGCTTGCGCTTTTTTATTTCGTGATAGACGTGAAGGGATATAAGAGGTGGACCTTGTTTTTCCGCGTAATAGGTATGAACTCCATACTCATTTATTTATCTGGCAAATTCATTAACTGGGAGTATACTGCTAATGGTTTTTTTAAATGGCTTTTACAAGCTGTCGGAGAGCCTTATGCTGCAGTGGTGCTGAGCGCCTGTATTATTATTGTGGAATGGATGTTCTTATATTTTTTGTACATGAAGAAAGTGTTTTTGAAAGTGTGACGGAGAGGCAAAGGGCAAAGGGCAGAGGGCATTGGGCAAAGAACAGAGGGCAGAAGTAAGACCGCCTTTGCGAATCTTTGCGCCTTTGCGTGAAATCAGCAGAGGGAAAAGGGCAGAGGGCTGAAGTTGGTTGATAATTTAAGTTTGAGCGGTTGCTTCGAGGGCAGCTTCTGATTCAGCAGGAGGTTTTCTGTGCCAGTATGAAGCAAGAATAGACCCGGTAATATTCATCAGGGGGCCAAAGATGGCCGGTGCCAGTCCTACTGTTGCCATTTTACCCATTCCTTTCGCAATACCAGAAGCAAGACCGCCATTCTGCATTCCTACTTCAATGGCGATGGTACGGCAATCACGCTCACTCATTTTAAATAATCTTCCGCTCCAGTAACCGAGTGTGTAACCCGATAAATTATGGATCAGCACCAGCAGGATCAATTTAGGTCCGATCGTTAATAAACTTTCCCTGCCTGCAGCTGTGATCACAACAATGATGAGCGCTATGCTTGTCATTGATACCAGCGGCATTGCCTTATCCAGCCATGAAGCTTTACCACTGAGAAATTTATTGAATATCAAACCAGCAGTAATAGGAATGATTACAATTTTTGTGATCTCCCACATCATATCCAGTACATGAATTTCTACAAAAGCGCCCGCAAGCATTTTCATTAATACAGGAGTAATGAAAGGGGCAAGCATGGTAGAGATAGCGGTGATAGTAATAGATAAAGCAAGATTCGCTTTTGCCAGATATGAAATTACATTTGATGCCATCCCATTGGGTGAGCATCCGATAAGAATGATGCCTGCAGCGATTTCGGGCGGAAAT
>DATLDR010000197.1:0-4796 GCA_035525775.1 Flavitalea sp. | reverse complement strand
CACTTCAAGGACAGGATCGAGCGTGCGTTTTCTTGCACGATCATAGAACTCAAACGCTTTTTGCGGTTTTTTCGCAAGCTGATACAACTGGGCCACCAGATACTCCCACCGGGATGTTTCCTGCCTGGTTGCAGCATTATCCAGTGCATTGGATAAATAATATGCTGCACTGTCGTAATTTTTTTGCTGATAAAAATACAATGCCTGTATTTCATTCAGATCTGTTTTCAACCTTGCCGGAAACACCGGATCGTTTTTAATTGTTTCAATAAGTGCAACTGCTTCCGGCAACCTGTCGCGCGCGATGTAGGTTTTAGCCTGCCAAATGAAAGCTTCATTTCGGTTGGGTGGAGTAGTCAATGCCCTGTTAACAATACTGTTATTCTCTTTTGTTGACACCGACAGTGCGTTATTGCCTTCGGTTGCGTTGCTGCCTATTGGAATGTCGTAACCATCTTCTTTTTTGGAAAAGGCGTAGTTGATGTACTGAAAGGTCATATAGGCCGAATCGAGGTTATTCCGGAAATAGTAAGCTTTCCCCATCAGCATAAATAAATTATCAATCCATGCATTTCTCAGATCATGGGTAAGAATGCCGGTATTTGATTTAATGATCACGGAATCCAGCTCTTTGTCGGCAGATGTTTGTTCAATGGAGTAATTGTAAAAGGGAAGCAACTGAGCGTAGTCTTCCTTATGAGCCAGTTTAGCTCGTTCTATGATCTCATTGAGCTTGTTATTGGCATTAAAATACCAGTTGTAATGTGTTACTGTATTCTGGATGAACTTGCGGGGACCTTTAAACTTTTTTTCTGCGGATTTTTCTGCACCGAGCTGCCTGTTTTCGTACTTTTTTGGCTTTTTTAGGTCAGAAGGAAGCACAGGCTGCCCATACACTTCCGGAAACCACAGGACTACCAGCAGAGAGATGCAAAATGTCTGGATAATTACCTTTAACATTACCGGCGCAAACTAAGGTCTTAATAACTGATATTAAAGAATTTTATTTTAAATTATCCCTATTTTCCTGTAACAGCTACCTTTAAACCAAGATCGCTGCAGTATGGCCAAATTCGATGCCAATTCAACCTTAAAACGTTTACAGAACAGGTACCGCCTTGTTGTGATGAACGATGATACTTACGAGGAGGTTGTTACGTTTAAGTTATCGAGGATGAGCGTTTATATTACTCTTAGCACCATTTTTGTACTTTTAACTGGCCTTACGGTGGCTTTGATAGTGTTTACACCGCTCCGCTTGTATATACCCGGATATGGCGATTTTAATGCAACCAAGGAATTGAGGGAACTAAAAGTAAAAACAGATTCTTTAGAACAAGCCGTAAGATACAAGGAACAATACCTGGATAATATTAAAAATGTGCTGGAAGGCAATGTTCCGTTATCACTGGATACTACAAAAATAGATGTTCCTAAATCTGAAAATGTAGAAGACTAAAACTAATAACTATGTTTAACCAGAAAACTAAATCCGACATTTCTTCCGAAGCCCCTGTGCAGCCGTCCGGCGCCAGTATCATAGCAGCAGGAACTACTCTGAAAGGCGATATCAGCAGTAGCGGCGACATCCGCATCGATGGCACCTTGCAGGGTAATGTTCAGTCAACCGCCAAAGTAGTGATTGGCGCTAATGGAGTGGTAGATGGTGACATCTCCGGACAGCAGGCCGACATTATGGGAAAGATCAATGGTACCATCAAAGTAAAAGAATTGCTGCAACTGAAAGGTGGCAGCACTATAACGGGAAACATTTATGCGGCTAAATTACAAATCGAGACCAACGCCAATTTCAATGGTCAGTGTCATATGACTACAGGCACCAGCCCCATGAAACAACCGGCACCCGGTAATTCCATCAATGAATCTAAAAGCGAAAAATCAGTGGTTGCCGAAACCGTATTCTCACTAAAATGAAAGAATTCCGGGCATTTGTACCAATAGTGATGATTTTTGCAGCTACAACATTATTGTTCATCATTATACCATCGCTTACTTTTTTATGGAATATGGATAAAAAAGTGATGATCGCGGGTAACAGCATTTTGTTTGTTGCCACATTCATTTCTTTTTATTTGTACAGCAGGTCGCTTAATAATAATAATGTTCATGCATTTTTACGCATGATATATGGTGGAATGTTCGCCAAAATGATGATCTGTCTTTTTGCGGCATTTATTTACATCATGATCGTAAAGAAAGGTGTAAGCAAGGGCGCTATATTTGGATGTATGCTCCTTTATTTAGTGTATACATTCGTGGAAATTTCGATTATTATGAAACTCAGCAGGAAAGAGAGGTATGGCAAAGACAGAAGCACCGCTTGATGCGATCAGAAAATATATTCCTGAAAAGGCTGCACAACTTGTTCTCGATTACCTGAACCTGCATAAAGTACATCTGACCATCTCCAGGGATCGAAAATCAGTTCTGGGCGATTACCGGCATGCGACTACCTACAATACACACCGAATCAGTGTAAACGGTAATCTTAATAAATACAGTTTTCTTATTACGCTAATTCATGAGCTTGCGCACCTCCTTACGTTCACACAATATAAGAACCGTGTTGACCCACATGGCAAGGAATGGAAACGTATCTATGGAGTTATGTTGAAGGATTTTCTTCAGTCCGATATTTTTCCGCCTGATCTGTTATACTTCCTGAGCCAATCACTTCATGATCTTCCTGCAAGCAGCTGCTCCGATGAAAAGCTAATGCGTGTATTGAAAAAGTATGATGCAAATGGAAACGGACTGATAATGGTTGAACAGGTGAGTGAAGGCAGAATATTCGATGCGGGAAAAGGGAAATTGTTCAAAAAGGGAAAGAAGCTTCGTAAAAGATACCAATGTATCGAAGTTGAAACAGGAAGATTATATCTGTTCAGCCCGATCTATGAAGTGAAACCTTACGAGGGAAAAGTCAGCTGAGCAGGGCGATAATCCCATAGAGCAATACGTAAGAAATAAAAGTTACAGCAAGGAATGCGTAGTGTGCGTTTTTCATGGCGGATTAATTTCAGTCTGGACTGTTAACTAAAACGGTAATTGGTTTAAATTATTTTACATAGTGTACAAAAAATAGTGCCATATTACCGGAATGATCATTTTTTTCTCCACACGCTCATAAACCCACTTGTAAAACTTAATGGAAGTATGTCGGCCAGCCGGCAGTCGAACCGCTGGAACGCGAGGCTGCGCTTCATGAGCAGTGAAAAAGGAAAAACCTGTTCGATGAAATTTGTTTTTTTAATTTCTGTTATTTTAAAACCGTGCGATTGCGCGAGTTGTGAGAGGGTGGCATAAGTGTAAAATTGCAAATGAGAAAGGTTGTCAGCGTCTGACTGAACAGTTGTTCCTGTAAAGCCAAGCATTTTTTTTATTGCACTGACCACTTTCCACGTAAAATTATTTTTCTCGCGGAGGTATTGTACAGGTTTTGTTACCAACAGTTCACGGGGACCTCTTCCATTTGGAACAGTTACTAAGAGTATACCATTATCTGTGAGTGAGCTTTTTAAAATTGTTAGCAATGCAGCGGGATCATGAAGGTGCTCGATCACTTCGCTGCAAATGATAGCAGCATATTTACGAGTTTCTATTGCTAGTTCTCCTGCAGGAATTACTATAAAACTTACATTAGGAAGATTGTTGGATGATCTGGCAGCTTCAATTGTTTTGGCGCTTGAATCAATTCCGGTTACACGGTAACCTAATGCGCCGACAGCTCTGGCAATGATACCATTGCCGCAACCTACATCAAGAATCTCTTCTCCTGCGGCAACATTTTTAATAATCGCATCAGTTATAAACCGGACACGTTTTTTATCAGCGATCCTTGAAAATTCCATGATGATACTGCCAATAAATTATGCGATGTTACGTTATATATCCGGCCCGTTTTATCCATACCCAATCGAAAACTTTATTGATTAGTTCTGTGAAACAGCTTTGTTCACAAGAGCTGCAGCCTCGCTAAGCAATATCGCAGACTGAACTTTCAAACCACTTTCTTCAATCAGTTTTTTTGCTTCTTCGGCATTGGTACCCTGAAGCCTTACAATGATAGGTACTTCAATGTTTCCAATTTTATTATAAGCATCAATAACGCCCTGTGCAACCCTGTCGCACCTCACAATCCCTCCGAATATATTAATCAGTATGGCTTTTACTTTCGGATCTTTTAATATTATGCGGAAGCCCGCTTCAACAGTTTGTGCATTTGCAGTGCCCCCCACATCGAGGAAGTTGGCAGGTTCGCCGCCATTGAGTTTGATCATGTCCATCGTTGCCATTGCCAATCCTGCACCGTTCACCATACAACCAACATTACCATCAAGCTTTACAAAATTCAGGTTGAATTTTGCGGCCTGCACTTCCGTAGGATCCTCTTCACTTACATCCCTCAATGATTCAAGATCAGGGTGACGCATGAGCGCATTATCATCGAGGTTCATTTTACAATCAACGGCAATGATTTTTTCATCTGAAGTTTTAAAAAGCGGATTGATTTCAAGCATACTGCAGTCAAGACCAACATATGCATTGTAAAGGTTAGTAACGAATTTTACGCAACTTTTGAATGCCTCGCCTGATAGACCGAGGTTGAATGCGATCTTTCTTGCCTGGAATGGTTGCAATATTCCGGAGGGGTGCACCCACTCTTTAAATATTTTATCCGGGGTGTTATGCGCCACCTGCTCTATGTCCATACCGCCTTCGGTACTGTACATGATCACATTGCATGCTTTTGCTCGGTCGAGCAGAACGGAAAG
>DATLDR010000196.1:0-12684 GCA_035525775.1 Flavitalea sp. | reverse complement strand
GGCCCCTGTCCGCCATTATCAGAATCTTCAAATGTTGTTGACCTCGAAACCGTTTTGCTTCATGAATTAGGTCATGGCATTAATCTTGGTCATATTATTGATCCTTTGCAGGGATCCGGAGCCGGAACAGCAACACCTGCTAAAGTGATGCATTATTCAATTGCCTATAACCAGAGAAGAATAAGTATTGATATAGCTTCAAAAACAGGTGCGCTTTATCTTGTAACCAGGCATGGGTATACATTTGGCAACTGTACAACTGGTGACCCTGAAATGTCTCCGCTCCAAACCATTGTGGAAGCAAAAGATGATTGCCCGGCGAGCTTCCCTGTAAGTTCAATGCCAACGTTCACAAAAATCAATTTCGATCTTGCTCATGCTACCAGCAATAAACTTGTTGACCCTGCATACAACCAATGGAAAAAAGATGGTACTGGTACGAATGTTACCAATACTGCTTTTTATGCTTTCAAAACAAATGCAACTGGCGGCACTTTGGTGATGGAAGTTATGAATTACACTACAAGTCCTGCAGCGGTGGCAGCATGCGATTATGGGTCAACAGGCGTTCTGCCTACAGGTGTAAAAGTTTCGACTTATAAAGTACCCTCATGCCCTGCAGGAGGTTCTTTTCCAGTGCCAATCGATTACCAGACATTTAAAACAGATGGCATGCTTACTACAGTACCTGCATTAAGCGCGAACAGCACTTACCTTATTGCAGTTGATGGAATCCAGAATACAAAGGCCATTTTTGATATAGAATTCACCGGAACCGCATTGCCCTTACAATCCACTGAACTTAACGGGGCAATTGTAGGTGATCATAATGAACTTACGTGGACAACCAATCCTGCAGTTGTGGTGTCGCAGATGGTACTCGAAAGAAGTGAAGACGGAATAAACTTCCAGGAAATTCAGCAAATTGTTGGAACAGATGAACAACAATCCGGACAATATTCAGATGTTGATCCTTTGCCCGGCAACAATTATTACCGCATGAGGGTAGAGAGTCCATCAGGAACAATCCAGTATTCAGAAGTAGTAACACTCAACCGGTCTGACAATGGAGGATTCACAATCGATCTGGTTACCAATGCTTCATTCAGCCAGCTGAAAGTAATTATACAGAATTCACATGATGAATTCGGAACATATGGCGCATTAATAGTAAACTCTCTCGGTCAACAAGTGTTGTCGCAGACATTTACTGTTAGCACACGTACTCACGAGCAAAATTTACAGATAGCAAAGCTTGCCAGCGGAATCTATTATATTAAAGTGTTTGGGAACAATGGAGAGAAGATAAAAGCCGCAGCTTTCATGAAAATGTAACTCCACCCGCCAGAATGCGGATGGAGAAAATCAATTTACCATTTATCTACCTCTTCATTTGATGAAGAAGGGTCTTGAGTGGTAACTGGTACAACCGGTACTGTTCCCACAGGTGTTGCAATAGCTACTTCCGGAACTGTGTTTTCTTCATGTTCAGCTTCCTGCTCAGGTGCCTGATCATGGTTGTAAGCATCAAAGTCAAAATCAGGCATCAGGTCGGTCTTAACATAATCAACAGCTTCCGTCAATGCCTTAAGAAATTTATTGAAGTCTTCTTTATACAGGAAAATTTTGTGCCTGTCATAGCCGTCTTCATTAAATTTTTTGCGTGATTCCGTAATAGTGATATAATAATCATTACCGCGGGTAGCCCTTACATCAAAGAAGTAAGTTCTTCTTTTTCCAGCTCTAATGCGTTTGCTATAAACGCTTTCCATCCGCTTTTCGTTATTTTCGTACGCCACAATCGATTGTTTTACAGTTTAAGTTTTGGTTTAAGGTAAGATGTACAAATATAATATTGTTTTATTATTGGCAAAATTATTCGGTCTCTTCTTCAGTTTGCTGGTGTTCATACAGGTAAGTATAGTATCCGTTCATTGAAACAAGCTCTTCGTGTGTACCCTCTTCAATGATTTTTCCTTCTTCCAGCACCACTATCCGGTCGAACCTGAAAAACGGCAGGATACGGTGAGTGATCACTATAGCGGTACGGTCGTTCAAAAAGTTGGTCAGGTTATTTAATATCTCTTTTTCAGTTCTTGCATCTACGGCGCTAAGGCAGTCGTCGAATACAATTACCTGTGGATCCTTGATGAGGCCACGTGCAATGGATATCCTTTGTTTTTGCCCGCCGCTGAGGGTAACGCCCCTCTCCCCTACCATTGTTTCGAACTGATCATGGAAATTCATGATCTCCTTCTCTATGCTAGCGTACTTCGCCGCCTGTTGCACTAGATCAGGAGAAACATCTTTTACCCCAAAAAGTATATTGTTCGCAATCGTGTCACTAAAAAGAAATATATCCTGTGGTATATAGCTGATCTCTTTCCTCAGATGCTCCAGATCAATGTTCTTAACATCAATACCATCGATAAGAATCTTCCCTTTATCACTGTCGTATAAACGCAGAAGCAATTGTGCTACGGTGGTTTTACCACTACCGGTATGACCCAGGATAGCGACTTTTTCTCCTTTCCTGATATTAAGAGTAAAATCTTTCAGCGCATGAATCCCTGTATTGGGATAAGTAAAATTAACATGGTCGAACACTATATTGCCTTCTACCGGTTGCTTTTGAGGGTTTGGAGAATTAATGATATCAGGCTGTGTATCCAGAAATTCGTTTACCCGTTTCTGTGAGGCGGACGCCCGCTGGATCATACTCGCTGTCCACCCGATAGCGCTTACTGGAAAAGTAAGCATGTTGATATACATGACGAACTCTGCGATGGTACCTATGGTCATGCCATTCGTTCCGTAAATAGCATAAATGCCTCCTATGAGTATCGTGAGCAGTGTGCTTAACCCGATCAATAAGCCCATTGACGGAAAGTAAATAGCCTCGAGCTTTGACAGGCCAATCGCATTTTTCTTGTAGTCTTCAGCGTTTCGGTTAAAAAACCCAAGCATTGCTTTTTCCTGGACAAATGATTTGATTACCCTGATACCGGAATAAGATTCCTGTGCATTCGTGGTAAGCGATGCAAGCAACGATTGAATATGTTCACTTTTTTTGTGGATAAGCGTATTCACCACGTAAATGGTCAGGGCCAGTATCGGCAGTGGCGACAGCACATACAAGGTAAGCTCCCAGTCTTTACGGAACATATAAAAAAGACAAAATGAAATCCTGAAAAGCAGATTGACAAGATACATCACTGCTGGGCCGGTATACATTCTTACACGGCTCACATCTTCAGAAATGCGGCTCATCAGGTCACCGGTACTATGTGTTTTATAAAAATTGATGTCTAGCTGGAGGTAATGGTTGAACACTTCATTCTTCTGGTCGAATTCTATGTGGCGGCTCATCACAATGATCGTTTGCCGCATAAGGAACATGAAGAATCCTGAAAGCAGTGCAAACACAAGTATTGCAATGCTGAACGTAGCCACCTTTTCAGTGAACGACATATCATAATGGTTCATTTCCCTGATGAACAGGGTAACGAGGGGATCGTATGGAACAAGTCGCGATTTTACAGGTTCACCAAGTGCGTTTTGAAGCATGTCGAAAATGAAGCCTGTGATCTGCGGTGCAAGTATGGCAAAGTAATTTGAAAGAATAATAAAGAATATCCCTAAAAAAAATCTCAAACGGTATTTCCAAAAGTATTTATTAAGGGAACGCAGGTGTTTCATTGAAGCGAAATTACGAGAATCGACAAACGGGAATCGAGAATTATATTCCTGAAAACAAAATTACAAATTGACCCTATTGTCGTTTCTCACTTTTTGTTTCACGAAAAGGCGCTAAGTTTCGCAAAGAAATCGCCGCCTCACGCTTCTCGATTCCCGTTCTCCCTTTTCCCTTTTTCCTTCTCCCTCCTCCCTTCTCCTCCTCACGCCTCCTCCAGCGCTTTGATATCAAACTTCTTCATCTTCATGAACGCATTCATTACCCTGCCGGATCTTTTAGGATCCTTCAGCAACTTTGGAAGTATGGTGGGCACAACCTGCCATGAGAGTCCAAATTTGTCTTTCAACCATCCGCACTGCGACTCCTCACCACCTTCCGTTAACCTGTTCCAGTAATAATCGATTTCTTCCTGGTTTTCACAAGGAATAGTAAATGATACCGCTTCTGTAAACTTAAACATAGGTCCCCCGTTCAATCCAATGAATGGCTGTCCATTCAATGTAAAATCAACGGTAAGCGCCGTGCCTTCTTTCTGCCTGTGAAATTCGTATCCTTCTTTACCATACCTGCTGATATTATTGATCTTCGAATTTTTAAAGACCGAAATATAAAAATTAGCTGCTTCTTCTGCCTCTTTATCAAACCACAGGCAAGGTGTTAACATTTGCTTTTCCATGTTACATTTGATTTGAACCAATTAGTTTTTTTCTGTATATTTTTTAAAGTTATTGAGTATGGCCTGCCATCCATGATGCTGCATCTCTATCGGATTAGTACTTTCTGCTTCAAAGGTTTCAATAATTTTTGTTTCATTTCCCCTGCCGCTGAATTGCACATTTACTTTTCTGCCATCAGCCATTGTGTACTGAATTACTTCATGCGTTTTTACTTCATCATAAACCCCACCAAAATCAAAACCGAAACTTCCATCCTTTGCTTCCATGCGTGAAAGAAATTTTCCACCTTCACGCAGATCGTTTTCTGCACTTGTCGTGTGCCAGTCATCTGATGCTGCGGCCCATTGAGTGATGTGATCAGGCTCGTTCCAAATTTTCCATACTTTTTCTACAGGAGCATTCACTGTAGTTTCAACAGTGATGTTATTTTTGTTTTTCGTTTCCATTTTGTGTTGTTTGATGTTTATGAATAACACAAACTTAAACAGGGTGATCAAAATTCATTATGTGTATTTACGCCAAAGAAGGGGTTAATTGCGACAATAGTAAATTTTGGTACTTTCCCGTTCCAACTCGTGTTGAAAGTTTATTTGAAAATAAACAATCGATATATTGTCTTATGAAAATTCTCCGATTGATGAAAAGATTCTCCCTGGTTTTTCTTGCAGCACTGCTGATTTTCACCGCGTCTGCCCAAAAAACCGTTCAAATAACGAAGCAACAGTTACAGAACAAGATCAAAGGTGGCTGGGCCGGACAAACCATAGGGGTTACCTTCGGCGGCCCGTATGAATTCAGGTTCAACGGAACATTTATTCAGGATTACCAGCCACTGACATGGCACGACACCACTGTTAAGCATGCAATGCTTTACAATCCTGGTTTGTACGACGACCTGTACATGGATCTCACTTTTGTTGATGTGTTCGAAAATTACGGTTTTGATGCGCCTGTTGATTCTTTTGCCAACGCATTTGCAAACGCCGGTTACATGCTTTGGCACGCGAACCAGGCTGCCCGTTATAATATTCTCAATGGTATTAAAGCTCCTGAATCAGGAAACTGGCGGTATAATCCACATGCTGAAGACATAGACTACCAGATTGAATCAGATTATGCAGGACTGATGAGCCCCGGTATGCCAAATACAGCTTCGGCAATCAGTGACAAGATTGGCCACATCATGAACTATGGAGATGGATGGTATGGTGGTGTATTCATCGGTGCCATGTATTCTTTTTCATTTGTATCTGGCGACATCAACTATATTGTTACACAAGCGCTCAAAACCATTCCAAAGCAATCGACTTTTTACCAGTGCATCGCAGATGTGGTCGCATGGCACAAAAAATATCCGGATGATTGGCACCAGACATGGTTTGAACTACAGAAAAAATGGTCAGGCGATATAGCATGCGCCGAAGGCATTTTCAGGCCATTCAATATTGATGCGAAAATCAATTCCGCCTATGTGGTACTTGCACTTTTATATGGCAATGGCAACTTTACAAAAACACTTGAAATTGCAACGCGCGCAGGCCAGGATGCAGACTGCAATCCTTCTTCTGCAGGAGGAGTACTCGGCACAATTTTAGGTTACGATAAAATTCCTCCATACTGGAAAAACGGATTGAAGGAAGCAGAAGACATAAATTTCAAGTACACTAACATTTC
The DNA here is from genome assembly GCA_035525775.1 of Flavitalea sp. Taxonomy (GTDB): domain Bacteria; phylum Bacteroidota; class Bacteroidia; order Chitinophagales; family Chitinophagaceae; genus Flavitalea. Next base: position 6,636 of record DATLDR010000196.1, on the reverse strand, counting down.
ATTGAATAAAGTATACACCATTGGTTTGAAGCATGCACTGCACAACATCGAAAAAAATGGTGGCAATGTGAATGGAGATAACATTACGCTTTCACTTCAGTCGCCGGCTGCTGTTAAACTGGAGCAGGGTTTCCCGGGTATCTATCCCATTCTTGATGTAAACATTGGTAAAGATGATATTAAAGAATTATCATTTGAATTTGAAGGAACAGGATTTATTCTCACGGGTGCCGCGCAAAAAAAATCAGAAAAGGATCCGGATTATATTTTTGAGGCTGAGCTTTATGTGGATGGCCAAAAAATGGAAGCTGCTAAATTACCCACCAGCTATACTACCCGCCGTCATGAACTCTTCTGGAAATATGAACTACGAAAAGGAAAACATACAGTGAATATCAAAGTGCTGAACCCTGATGCACGTTATTCAATAAACATATATAATTATGTTGTGTTTTCTGGTAAACCGGCTGGCATGCTTCAGTTGAAATCTGCAAATTGATCATACGTTAAGTTCTATCCAGACAGGTGCATGATCGCTCGTTTTTTCCCAGCCGCGCACTTGCCGGTCAACGCCACCGGCCTGTAATTTTTTTTCTAGCTGCGGACTTAGCAAAAAATGATCTATACGTAAACCTGCATTGCGCTCGTAAGCATTCCTGAAGTAATCGAAGAAAGTGTAGATCACCTGGTCAGGATAAAGTTTGCGTATCGCGTCTGTCCAACCCTGGCCAAGCAGCCGTTGGAAAGCCGCCCTCGTTTCAGGACGGAACAACGCATCATTCACCCACCGCTCGGGCTTATACACGTCAATCTCTGTTGGCATCACATTAAAATCGCCCGTTAACACGACAGGTGCTTTTAATGAAATGAGCTCGGCTGCCCGGAGGGTTAATCTGTCGAACCATTTTAATTTATAATCAAACTTTGGTCCTGGAGCAGGATTGCCATTTGGCAGGTAAAGGCATCCGATGATGATATTATTGACTTTTGCTTCGAGGTAGCGGCTGTGAATATCTTCCGGATCGCCTGGTAATATTCTGCAGATCTCTTCAATTGAATGGCTTTTAGAAAGAATGGCCACTCCGTTCCAGCTTTTTTGTCCATGCCATACCGCGTTATATCCTGCATTAGTAATGGCCTGTTCAGGAAATTTTTCCTGCGGAGCTTTCAATTCCTGCAGACATACAATATCTGGCGATGTTTCTTTCAACCATTGAAGCAACACGGGAAGTCGTCCGTTGATTCCATTTACATTGTATGTTGCAATTCTCATGAAATGAAATTAAACTAAAATATCACTCACTGTAACACGGATACATACATCAATATTTGAAAAACACAGGATCCTGGACACCAGATAATAGGCGATCCTGATAGATCAGGCTCTTTCAACTTTCTTTCAACTTTAAGGAGTGTTCCAGATATCGTAAGTGATGCTTTTGTACAGGATGCTGCGCTGAAGAAAATAGAAATTCCGCAAGGATATATTCTCATCTTATAAAAATAATTTAGTTTAATAATGCATATTTGTCAACACCATTATACCAGATGTAACTTTAGTAAATAATTATATAAATTACTCTTTATGCTTTCCAGAAGAGATCTGCTGATCCGGGGATTCTTACTCGTCACAGCAGCGAAAATCAAAGCTTCACTGCCTGCAGCACCATCCCTGAAGCAAAAATTTAAAATCGGCGCGTGTGATTGGTCGCTCGGTATGAACAGCGACATCAGGGCATTTGCCATCGCCCGTACAATAGGACTGGATGGATTGATGGTAGACGTCGGCTCTCCATCAAACAATCTACACCTGAGAAATAAAGAGGTACAACAGCAATACCTGCAGGAATCTGAAAGAACTGGTGTTGCCATCTCCAGTCTCGCACTCGGTGCCTTGAATAACTTTCCTTACAAGTCGGACCCGCAGACGGAGGAATGGGTGTGGGACAGTATCGATGTGGCTAAAAATCTCGGCGTTCCCGTCATTCTTCTTGCATTCTTTCATAAAAATGATTTGAGAAACGATGAATCAGGTATAAAAGAAGTCATCAGAAAATTAAAAGCCGTTTCGAAAAAAGCCGAGCAGTCAGGGATTATTCTCGGCATTGAATCCTATTTAAATGGTGCTGATCATTTGCGCATAATAGAAGCCGTTGGTTCAAAGAATGTAAAAGTGTATATGGACTTCCGCAACACAGCGGATGCAAAATGGAGTGTGCTGAATGAAGTGAAAACAATAGGCGCACAAAATATATGTGAACTGCATATGAAAGAAAACGGACAACTTCTTGGCCAGGGCGACCTGCCTTGGAACAGCATCTGTAAACTTCTTGAAGAAATGAATTACACAGGCGATGGATGGATGCAGATTGAATCATCAAACCCTGAAACCTCAGATGTAATTACCAACTATAAGCATAACCTGCAATTTCTTCAGCAGTTATTTAATAAAAAATCCGCATGAAAAACACATATTATTTCTTTTTTCTCACACTGATCCTTGCGTGTTCAGAAAAAAGAAAATTTTCCGGCAACACCAATGATCTTTTTGTGCCATCAGGATTGGAGGCAACATTATGGGCTGCATCACCCATGCTGAATAACCCTACAAACATGGATGTTGACTATAAAGGAAGAATATGGATCACCGAAGCTGTGAATTACCGTAATTACCGTAATAACGATTCATTTTTTCTGCATCACCCGAAAGGTGACAGGATCGTAATTCTCGAAGACACCGACCATGACGGAACAGCAGACACTTCAAAGGTTTTTGTTCAGGATACTAGCCTCATCTCTCCCATCGGCATAGCTGTACTTGGAAATAAAGTGTTTGTATCCTGTTCGCCCAATCTTATTGTATACACTGATGAAAATGGGGACGATGTACCCGATAAAAAAGAGATTTTCCTCACAGGTTTCGGTGGTAAAGATCATGATCATTCACTTCATGCTGTTTACGGCGGACCTGATGGCAACCTGTATTTTAATACCGGGAATGCAGGACCGCATATCGTTACCGATAAAGGCGGGTGGACACTACGCTCGGGAAGCATGTATACCGGTGGTTCGCCTTACAATGAAGTGAACCATGGAAACATGACCAGTGATGATAAAAAAATATGGACCGGCGGCCTGGCCATACGGATCGATCCTAATGGAAAGAACCTGAAAGTAATGGCGCATAATTTTAGAAACTCATACGAGGTAATCCCGGATTCTTATGGCAATTTGTGGCAGAATGATAATGATGACGAGGTGCTGGCATGCCGTACTTCGTGGCTGATGGAAGGAGGTAATGCAGGATACTTCAGCGAAGATGGAACACGCAACTGGAAGGCCGACCAACGACCAGGCCAGGAAATACCCGTTGCACACTGGCACCAGGATGATCCGGGTGCGATGCCTTCAGGCGACATTACAGGGGCAGGTGCACCCACTGGGATAACCGTAATAGAAAGTAACGATCTTGGAGAGGAATATCGCGGCATGTTACTAAGTGCAGATGCAGGCCGAAATATCATATTCGGTTATCACCCGCACATATCCCATTCAGGATACGATCTTGGCAAAAGAAAAAAGTTTATTTCTTCACTTGATAACAGCAACGAAGAGTATGTGTGGAACGATTCTACGCTGAAACTTCAGAAAAATAAATGGTTCAGGCCAAGCGATGTTACCATAGGCACTGACGGTGCAATATATGTTGCAGACTGGTATGACCCGGTTGTAGGCGGACATTTAATGCAGGATTCAACAGGATTCGGGAGAATTTACAGGATTGCCAGGAAAGATAAAAAAATGGACGCTCCACAAATCGACCTTAATACAACTGAAGGTCAGCTTCTGGCATTAAAAAGTCCTGCGATCAATGTGCGATATGCTGGATTTGAAAGATTGAAAACAAAAGGTGATGCGGTGCTGGAACCTCTGAAAGAATTGTTGAAAGATGAAAACACATACGTCAGGGCACGTGCAGTTTGGTTATTATCGCAATCGGGTGATGCAGGCAGAGGTGAAGTAGAAAATTTATTAAGTGATAAAAATGAAATAATCCGCGCAACAGCTTATAGGGCGCTCAGAATCGTAACAGAGGATGCAGTGCGGTATGCTGATAAAATGGTTGCTGATACATCAGCGTTTGTACGTAGGGAAATAGCCGTTTCACTGACAGATATTCCTTATGAAAAGAAAAAGGAACTACTCTTAAGGCTTGCATTGCAAAACAACGACAGATGGATGCTTGAAACTATTGGAAGGTCGGCACATGGAAATGAGTCACTGTTGTACGCCCAACTAAAAAATGCTATGAAGCAGAATATGCCTGCAACAAAATGGAATGAAAAAATGTCGATGCTGGCATGGAGACTTCACCCCGCGGAAACGGTAAATGATTTCGGTTGGCGTGCTTTGGATTCAACCTTACCTGTCAAGGATCGAAAAGACGCCTTAACAGCACTTGGATTCATCAAAAATAAAGAAGCCATCAAAAAGATCAAACTAACAGCTTTTAAATCTACCGGTGAGGTGGCTGAAACAGCAAAATTCTGGCTGCTACTTTTATCACCGGAATCAGCAAAAGAATTTGCTTCACCAACCATAAAAATTTCAGCACTGGCTGGGAACAATACTTATGATCTCAACACCATAATGAAAATTAAGCCAGACATCAGTAAAGGTGAACAATTATTTACCGCCAACTGCAGAACATGTCATAAAGCAGGTAAAGAAGGAAGTACTGTTGCACCAGATCTCACCTTCATTACAAAGAAATTTGGAGATAGAGAACTTCTGGACGCCATTATCCACCCAAGTGCATCTATTGCATTTGGATATGAACCATGGATGATCAACACAAAAGATAAAAAATCTTATTTCGGTTTCGTGATTGCTGATAATGATCAGTCAATGACGATCAGAGACATATCAGGTAATAATCACATGATCAAAAAATCTGTGATCATTTCAGCGAAGAAGCAGGATAAGAGCCTGATGCCCGAGCCTTCACAATTAGGACTTACCCAACAGGATCTGGCAAATATTGTAGGCTTTCTTAAAGTGGTGAAATAATTCCAAAAAGAGCAGTGTCGAGGTACTTACCATTATAAAAAAAGTTTTCACGTAAATACGCTTCCTGAATAAACCCAGCGTTCAATAATAATAACCGTGATGCATTATTTTCCGGGTTGATATTCGCATAAACCGTGTGTAATTTTAAAGAAGTGAAACCGTAATTCAGTATGGTGTCTAAAGTTTCCTTCATGATTCCTTTTCTGTGAAAATCAGGGTGCAGCATGTAACCTATTTCACAACGGTGATTTTCTATTTCAAATTTCCATAAGCAAATCGTACCAATTAATTTATTTTCATTGCGCAGGGTTATTGCCCAGTAAGCAACTTCATTTGCTTCTGTCTGGATATTAATCATATTGATATAAGCAACTGCATCGTCCACTGTTTTCGCCCGGGGACGTTCGATGTATTTCATTACATGCGGATCTGAACGAAGAAAAAATAACTCATCGGCATCCTCACGGATCATCTGCCGTAGCGTTAATCTATCCGTTTCAATCACCGGAAATGGTTTAAAATTCAAAGTCATCATGGTGAAAATTATTATCAAACATATAGATCATCTCCCCAGATTGTGATAACCACGTCTCTCGCATCGCCATGATTGCGGTGCTCACACAAATAAATGCCCTGCCACATGCCCAAAGATAATTTTCCGTTCGTTACCGGTATTGTAACAGAACTGCCCAGTATTGAAGATTTGATATGCGCTGGCATATCGTCCGCACCTTCTGTGTCGTGCACATAATCGGGATCATTTTCCTTTACAGCTTTATTGAAGTAAGTTTCAAAATCTTTTCTTACTGTAGGATCCGCATTTTCATTTATAGTAAGGGAAGCAGAGGTGTGTTTGATAAAAATGTGACAGATACCTGTTTTGATGGTCATATCGGCATCAATAGCGTGCAGGATTTCTGATGTAATCAGGTGAAATCCCCTTTTCTTTTGGGCAAGGGTGATAGTTTTTTGATAGATGTTCATGAGTAGTTAAATCTTTTAAGGTAGGTTTTTATTTCAAGTTGGTGTACAGCCTTACACATTCCGGCTGGCACATAATTTTTATATAAGTGCTTAAACAACCCAATGTTACAGTCCAGACTATTCGCTTTACCCGACCCGAAACCTTCACCAGTTGAAGAGCCAGGGCCCACAATACCTGAAATAGATCCGCCAGTACCACCAACCTCTCCCATTCCAAGTATTGTATAACCAAACAACAATAGTATATGAACCCCCTGACCGACGATAAAATCAAGAAAAAGGTACTGATCGTAGAGGATGAAGGCGACATGTGCCTGCTGCTGAATATTATCCTCACTGATGAGGATATGCAGATAGATCATGTAAAAAATTTAGCCGGTGCCGCGGCGTATCTTCAGTTGCAGCAGCCCGACGTTGTGCTGCTCGACAATAAACTTCCGGATGGTTTCGGAATAGATTTTATACAGATTGTAAAAAAACTTTCTCCTTCATCTAAAATAATCATGATCACCGGTTACGATCCTTCAGCTGGTGATGTAGCAGTTGAAAATGGTGCAGATTTATTCCTTACAAAACCTTTTA
>DATLDR010000191.1:0-31792 GCA_035525775.1 Flavitalea sp. | reverse complement strand
AAGGTATGAACCGGGGCCATACTTCTTTCCGTTATAGATGTACGCGCCTTTAATTACAACGATTTTGACTTCGTTGGTATGGGTGTGAAGAGGCGCTTTGAATCCTGCCGGGAATTTTGTAAACCCTGCGTGGGCGCCAGTCTTGGCATCAGTCCATAATTCACTGTTCATTGCCCCTCCAACTGAGCCGGGAATCGCTGTCCACTGCATCTCTTCAGCTGTTTTTACTACGACTTCTTTTTTTGCACTATTCTGAGAAAAAGCTTCATTGGGTAGGATGAAAGTAAATACCGCAAAAATGAGCGGAAGCATAGTTAGCCTTTTCATATCGATAAATTTTAGGGTGATGAGAGGAGATAATCTACTCTCTAAATGTACAGAATTTGAAACAATTGCAAAAACACACTTCAATCAGAAATTTCTCGTAAAATTTGCATTATTCTATTTCAGATACCCTACTGATTTCATCACAATCATCACCTCTATAGGCAAACGATCCCGCGAATTTTCAAACCTTAAATTCAACCTAAAACTCTACACCATAAAAGAGCCACAAGCTATTCCTTATACAGGTATCAGCTTATTCATAGCAAGAAAAAGACACTATTCACCTTTGCTGTAATTCTATTAGTTTTTCTTTTGATGCACCTTGCGTGGAATTTCAGAGATTCCCTTTTATGGCAAAGCGTTGGAGAAGCATTTGCGATTTTTTTTTTGATATAGACCCCATTCAGCTTTTTCTTCCAGGGGCGTGAGATCAGTTACTTTTTTTCGTGCACTTGTATCAGACTCCGTCGATATGTCGGAATAAATATTTTGCCAGATCTTTTTACTGGATAACTTTTCAAGACAATTGATTATGAATATTTTGTTTTTGTTGGGAAACATAATTACGTAGCACAGTCTTAACCGAACCAATCGGCATATTGCATTTTTTTGAGGCTTCGATATGGGTATACCCATAGACGTAGATCAGTCGGATTAATTCTATATGCTTTGCTGATACGTCTTTACTCCGATGGAATAAAAGTGAGAACTCCACTTTTGAATCAGGATGGAGATAGTGATCAGCAATATTAAACTCGTCATTTATGCTTATCTGCTGAATCTGCCTTTTTCTTATGTGATCGATACATTTGTTTCTGGTGATTGATATGATCCAGGTATATAGGCTTCCTTTTTGAGTATTGTATAGGTAACTCTTTTCCCAAATCGTGCTAAACACATCCTGTAAAAGGTCTTCAACTATATGCTTTCCCTTCACGAACCGGCTAATTTCTATTGATACAGCATTAGAATAAGAATGATAAAGTTGTTTAAAAGCTGCTGGATCCTGATCTATAAGCCAACAACGCATTGAAGAAGCGTCCATGCAAGCTAACATTGTAATAAATTTTAAAAAGAGTTAAAATGAAATGATAGGTAAGCTATGATTGATAGTAAATTGTTGTACCCATCTTTTTGTTTAAGTGGAAGAAAAAAAAACTTACAAGCGTTAAACAAAATTCAATTGTTTTTGTCGCAATTCTAAAAAGTGGGTATAATTTACCCTGCTTACACCGGTATTAACAGGGGAAGTAGAGCTAACAATCGTGAAATCTAGATGCGGAAAATGGTTATTTATGAAAAGAGCAATATTCACGAAATTGTTACTCTTTGCTGGAGAAGAATATGTCAGTACCTTATCTGGTTGTTTGGAGATAAGCACCTTTTCAAGAGATTTTTCTGAAACATTTGTACCAAGATAATATACTGTATAACCTCCACTTTTAAGTGTGTAGTAAACAAATAATAGAATTAAATCGAAATGTTCATCTTCAGGTAAAAATAACACTGCTTTTTTAGTGTTATTTTGGGCAGCAACAGTCTGGTCGATAGCAACTAATAACTTCTGACGAATTGTTGTTACAGCAAAATGTACCTCAGGCGCGTTTTCCCTGTATTCAACCAGGCTTGTGATGTATAAAAAAGGGACTATCAAATTGTCCACTGACTCCTCGAAACCTACTTCTTTTATCGACTTGTCTAACAATAATTGAAATTGTTCGATTTCCGACCTGTAATAATGAGTCACTAATTGAATGGTAATAAACCTGCAAAGGGAGGCGGAATCTCTCAATTTCCAACTCAGCTCTTTTAATTCAATGTTATTCAGTGTGCTTATTTGGCTAACTTTCATGCCCCTTCTAATAAGAAAACTAACATACATGATCCGTTCTACGTCATCAATGCAGTAGTGCCTGTAACTATTAATATTTCTGTTAGGATGAAGCAGATCATACCTTTTCTCCCAAATTCTGATTGTATGCTTTTTTGTACCACACAGCCTTTCAAGATGGTTAATCGTAAACGTCTTCATACTAAATATGTAACTACGAAATCGGGGCCAACTAGGTTTGAGTCAGGGCATCGGTTAGAATAAGCAAAGGTTTAATTAATAAATTGTTGATTATGTTGATATTAAGACTTCAAAATGACATTTTTTAAAAGGTTTGCCATTTAATTGTTGCAGATAAATTAAGTGGATCATTTTTGCCATAAAAAAAATAGAACAGGAAATTCCGCATTAGTGCTCCACTGGTTAAGGCTTACTTCGAAGCTGGTATATAATAGATTTTATAGACCTGCAGTTCAGATGGGGAAGCGGACATGTACGCTCATGGATCAATATTACACATGACAACAGGGCGCTGGCGATAGGTGTTGAAATGACTGACGTCGCCCTTGAGGATCTCCCGCAGGATCCGGAAGATTTTGCCGAAACGGCATTTGTTTTACCTCAGCATCCTAAGGCAAAATCTTTAACACCTTATGATTACATAGTGATTACTGGAACATATACGGGCATGAACCTCCTGGCATTTGCAACCTTCCGCATTTGATTTTCATTTTTACAAAATTAGCATTGCGAAACAAATGGCTATTCATCCTTATGAGGCGGCCGGTCTATTGGGTTTTTTATGAATACAAAGGCTGGTTGTACATTACTGAACCTTTCGTCCGTCCATTTCTGCCATTACTTGTTGCAAATGGTGTTTGATTGCTTGATACTCGGGGTCATTTCTCATTCCACAAATGTTACCACCATTTGTGTAATCAAAATATTTATCCGACGATCTAAAAAATTCCTCTCTCAATTCTTCGTTATTTAAATCCCATAGATTTTTGGTGTATTCTACCATGACAATAAGTTTGAATCGTTAGATCTTATTGTCCGCGCATGGAGCAAATGTATTCCGTCCAACATTTTGTAAGTTTTTTATTGCTGCTTAAGAATCAGAAAAACTACATCGGGCGAAATCATTTTTTTGGATACTTCGATTGTGGCACGCGCCTTTTCGTTGTACTCATTGAACTCCCTTAGTTTCTCATCGAAGTCATATTTCAATTGTCTAAACTCAGTTCTTAATTGATAATTATCGTGTGATTCATTAGTGAATGAAGTCATGGCAATAAGGTTAAATTAAAATTTTGTACTTATTGTCAGATCATGCGGAGGAGACAAAATATACCGTCCTAAGTTCGGTACTATTGATTTGAGGGCTCAAATCATGTGGTGGCTATAAGTATCTATAAGGTAGTCAAATTTTGGGAAATGATGAATTTAAAATTAGGGGATGCCTATTATGGCCATGAAAACAGAGTTAGAGTGTAAAAATGTGATGTTATGGAAATATGGGAATATGCCCAGTAGAAGCACTTTTTTAAACTCCACTTATATAATTTGGTGATCTGCATTCAAGCCAATAATCTATAATTTTTCGAATCACTGTGACTAAATGGTTATAGTTAGTTGGTTTCACGAAAAATCCCTGGGCAGAATTAGAGTAAGCATCAACAATAGCCTGTTGTGACGCAGCGGTAGTAAAAAACAGGTAAGGAATGCATTTTAATCTGAGTAATTCGTTCTGCATGATTTTATCCCGAAGTTCTATGCCGGACAATTTTGGCAGATTGATGTCTGAAAGAATGATGAAAGGTTTTTCATGAGTTGTATTCAAATAGTCTAATGCATCATAACCTGATGTAAAAAATCTGATTGGATTTTCATATGCTAACTCTCTGAATACTTCAGTTAAAAGTTCTTGATCGTCCAGGTCGTCTTCAATGATGATTATCGGTCCACGTTGATTCATATATCTAAATTACAAAAATCAAAGTAATACGAACCTAACACGTTATAGTGCGTTCGTTTACTGATGAACAAAATCATTGAATGAAAATTTCCTACGCACCAGTGTGTACTTTCCGTGATTCAGGTCTGACTACTTCCGGGTATACAGATCAATATTTCAAAGATGGATACGAGTGGGATAGAATCTCTTTTACCGTCAAATATATTCAAGCGAATACATCGGTTATTGTCGTTGTCAAAACGAGTTATAGGGCTTGCAAGCTTACAGGGAAACTAACCTTTAAATACAATCCCTGCGTGGACGAGAGATCGCTGATGGTTGAACCTGTTCTGGGAGAAAACAGTTAACGCACCTTGCCTGCAGCATTCTCTAACACCACATTAGAAACTACACCTGTATCTACCTTGTCCGGAATGTGGGAGTTGAAACCTATGCCAACATAAAATGGTTCATTAAAGTTTAATTGAATAGGGTCTCCGAACTGATGCATCGCCTCGCCGTTATAGCTTACAAAAATGGCAAAGGCATCACCATGTTTTTCTAAGCCCAGGCGAACAGTTCCTTTTCTGTCAACCTTCATGTCGTTCATGCTTTGACCTTTTTCCGGACGCCATGCAAGGTGTATCAAACCACCACCGTGAAGGCCAGCCAAAGCTTGTTTTGAATCATCGTCAAGGGTCTGACGAACAATGAGAACCACCTTGCGATCGAAATAACCTGCTGTATCCGGGAAGCTGATGTCGGCTGCTAGCGATACATCACCGGACATCTTCTTCCAAAGGAAACGAAATTCATCCCGTGTATACCAGATATTATAGCCTGCGGAGTTGATGGTGTACTGTCCCGTAGACTTATTATAAGTGGATGAGCCCGGCAACAGCGGACCCCCAACATCGCTTTGTCCATCGAATATACCAATGCTCTTATATTCTGTATGGGTAGGACGGTGAAAATCCGGAGGAGGTGGTACTTGTTTATGGGTTGCAGATCCTGGTAGTGCCCAATCAGGCACGTCTGGTTGTGCAGGTGCCACTTTGGATGATGCACATGACACCAAAGCAGGTAACAAAATTATCCACACATTTTTTAAAACGCTATTTTGCCTAAAAAGTTTATTTCTTAATACCATTGTCAGATTTTTCAATTTGCAGTTTCTTATTCTTAATCTCCCTATTATATGAAGTTAGTGATTATCCACTGCTAAAGTAGGGGTGAGGTGGTTCGAGTGCTTCTCAAAGGACGACCCGAACGGGAAGGAACAAAGAGGGATTTCAGAAATTACAAATAAAACAGCATTACGTAGATGCAAACTGAAGATCGATGTTACGGATTTTTAAATCTTAATTCATCCCTCACAGTTGAATGCAAAATCTCTGCATAACGAACCGCATTTTCTGAAATAACTTCGAGTGCGTTTTTTGAATTGGGGCAACAATTAAAATCTGAAACTCTTATACCATCCTTATTCATTCTGAACATTTCAGGATTTTTATGAAATAAATTCCGAGGTAGAAGATTATTCATTGCATGCAGTTCATACTCTACTTGTATGTGATATTTTTCACAATCGTTCAGAAATTACTGCCCTTTATCTGATTTAATGAATTTTGAAGCTTCCGACGGTATTACCGATATACCAATTGTAGTAAGATTTGCATCTTTAGCCAATAAAGGCCAATTTAAGGATAAGAGGTCATCCACTATTAAAACAACTCCCCGTATTTTCAAAACTCTATCTATATGCGCTGCTTGTTGCAAAGATGTAAAAAAGAAGGAGCTATAAGAGCTGTCATGACCGGACCAATTCCATTTTTTAAGAATCGTCTACGAGAATAAGATCTGGATAAGTGATTCATGATAATAAATAAAGCCAATTGTAAATGGTGGCATATCTAATCCTAATTCCCCTGACGATATCCTTTACTGCGATTACGTTTTCCCGTTTCTTAAGTGCCAAGACAATCGATTTCTTTTTAAATTTTACCGGTTTCATAATATTTAAAAATTAAATTAACATTTCAATCAATTACTAACTCGAATTCCTGTGGCCGAACTTCAATTTGTATTATAATCAATACCACATCCAAGATGTGAGTGAACCGTCATACTTCATTCCCTAAACGGACTCCTCACATTCTACCATTAAGAGGTTTAGAACTTCAATTCCAAAACTTAAAAATCATTTTCACGAAGGCGTTAGGCGATCAGAACGTTTCTCTCGACGAACTGCGCGCATTAGACAGCAAGTTGTTGACCTGGAGGCAGCTCTGCATTCGTTTCTAATTCTATCAGATATTAATCTTCCAACACTGAACGGGTTAGAGTTAAGAAACAGGGTTTTCCAAAACGAACAAATTAGTAGCAAATGTATTCCCTACGTTTTTTTTACTACCGCTGCCCATGAAACGGCGGTACGAAAGCGTATGCACTTTACGCGCAGGATTTTTTATGAAGCCTGGTACTTTTAAAGAATTGAAAGAGACCATCAAGTGTATCCTCTTTTATTGGCAAAGAGGGAAGACACTCAACAAGACTTAACAAAGATCATGTGTTACTAGCACACAAAAATGAGTGCTGCTAAGAAGCGATGAAGATTTTCCAATATTCACTTATTCATTATGAACCGGTAAGCAAATCAAAAAGTGAGCGCCCTTGCCAATTTCACCTTCGGCAATGATTTCCCCATGATGCAACTCAACAATTCGTTGGCAAATAGACAACCCTACCCCATTCCTTCATAATTACGGGAATGCAAACGCTTGAAGGGCAGAAAAAGTTGCAATGCATACTTGTTGTCGAACCCGATTCCGTTGTCCCTTATATGAACAATGACTTTATCGCCGAGGAGTTCAGAGGTGATGTCGATCCGGGGCACTACACCTGCGCGAACATACTTCAAAGCATTACCGACCAGATTCAAAAACAGCTGGTATAATTTATCTCCCTGTCCTTGAATAATGGGCAGTTTCGTAAATTCGATAATGGCGCCCTTTTCTTCAACAGTACTTTGAAGGTCGAGAATAACGGACTGCACGATTTTGTTCAGGTCTACCGGGGTAAAGGCGCCTTGCGCCTCCAGCACCTGGGTTAACTCTGCTATCCCCTGGATCAATTTTCTCATCCGATCGACTGATAATCGGATTTTCTCTACATGTTCTTTCGCTAGCGATGGTAAATCGTGATTAGTCAGCAACATTGATGAATAAATGTCCATTTTTCTCAATGGCTCTTTAAGGTCATGCGAAGCGAGAGACGCAAATTGTGCATTTTCTTCGCTTTTGATGGATAGCAATTTAGTTTGCTCTGACAGTGCATCTTGTGTCGCACGCTGTTCTGTAATATCCCGGATAGACAGCACAGAGGCCGCCATGCCGTGCCAATTAATTGGAGAGGCCAGCATCTGGGCGACAATCGGCCTGCCTCTTTTCAGTATCCTGATTTCTTGCACAGCCTGTTGGGCAATGGGAAAGCCAAATACCTCATGCATTAATTGCTCTTTTGATTGACCAAACAATTTTTCACTTGCCTCATTCACAAAAAGAATTATCCCATGGTGATCAACGACTAGCACTGCGTCCCTAAGCGCATGCAAAATTTCGTCTGTCTCGCTGGTGACTGGGTACTTCATAAGAAATTATCATTTTCCTGAACTATTTTTATAAACATCCCGGCTGACGATTGGTAATCCTCCAAGGATACCACTCATGCGATCAAATTCTGCGGGCTTAATATTCATCCCTTTATCAGTAATGTCAAATTCATGGATCCCCTTAGTATGTAGCGAGCCTCGCATTTTGAGGACGGTAATTACCCGATGAATTTGACCGAAAACTTCAGCATATCGAAGAAGTATGATTGTGTCGGTAATGGTAGAGATGTGATTATCCGTTACTGAAGTTCCACCGACTATACTGGTAGAAGTTGATGTAAAAATGGAAAGGATTTCTTTCTTTTTCAAATACGACGTGAGTGTAATTAGGAATTCCCTGAAGTTTTTCTTGGAGCTTCCTCTCTCAATCGCGGACAGGCTATCAAACGCAAAACGGGCAGGACGATATTTTTCAACCATTGCTTGGATGTGCAGTAAATGTTCTTCAAGGCTGGCGTTCTCAGGATAAATGGCCTCGATGTGAAGGTGGTCATTCTTTTCTATTTGAGGAAAGTCGACTCCCCACCCTTTGGCGTTACGGATCAATTGTTCCCTACTTTCTTCATACGCTACAAAAAGAATTTTTTCATTAGCCTGGAATCCACCTTTGATAAATTCTGTTATCATTAGCGTTTTGCCAGTACCGGTAGCCCCTGAAACTAAAATGATAGAGTCTCGAAAAAATCCACCTCCGCAAAGATTGTCTAGTGTAATGTTACCCGTTGGCACGCGACGATCCGAAGATTTTTGCGTGAGTTGCAGTCTCGTGAGGGGAATGATGTGCACGCCGTTTTTAGGTGAAATAACAAATGAGTTTTCACCGCTACTGTGAGCCGATCCACGATACTTTAATATTTCGATGGTCCGGCGGCGCTTTTCGTTTTCGAGCACGTTTCGCATGATTACCACATTGTCTGCGATATACTCTTCCACACCAAATCGTGAAACTGTACCATATTCTTCTAATCTTTCACTTGTAAGTAAAACAGCTAACCCGCGCTCCTTCAACTGATATAGGATTATATACAATTCTTTGCGAATGATTGAAGTATCTGAAAAATGATGAAATAGTGAGCCGATTGAATCCAGTACGACACGTTTAGCTTGAACCTTATTTATTGCCGCGTCAATGCGAACGAGAAGACCTTTCAAATCGAAAGACGCTATGACTGTAGTGTCGTTAATAGAAGAAATGGAAGCGTCAACAAAAACGAAGAGATTTTTACTTTCGTATTCCGCAACCGGCCAGTTGAAGGATTGTAAATTCTTCCGCAAATCACCTACGTTCTCTTCAAAAGAAACAAAAACACCCGGTTCTCCAAAAATTTCAATCCCTTTAATCAAAAACTGGGAGCAGAAAATGGTTTTTCCACTTCCAGCACTACCAGATAACAGCGTAGATCGACCTTTCGCAAGGCCACCAAAACTGATTTCGTCGAAACCGGGAATGCCTGTTAAACATTTTGGTTGTGTCATAATGAATACTGAAGATTACAATTCGGTTAATAGGTGGACCGCCTGAGCAGCTTGTGTTTGATCCATGCGTCCAACAACCCGTTTGAACGGTTGCGGAGATAGGCGAAGTATCGTAGGCGTCGCCAGTATTTTGTTGGTCTCTGCGTGCTCAGGCGAGATAGCAATATCGACAACGTCAATTTGGAAGTGCTGGTGTGGAAGTAGTTGGGCGCATGCGTCCGCAAACCAGCGGATCATATCTGTGGTTTGCGCGTTCATACCGTAAACGTATATATTAAAATCGAAACGGGAGTTATTCATAGATAATGATAATAAGCATCTAGGATTTAAAAATAGTTTTGCAGCAAAATCATTCCCGACAAATTATTTCTGATAAATGTCATTCCACAAATATCTTTGTTGCTATTTATATGGAAGAATAAGGATACTTAATAAAATTCACACTGCGTCAGTGCCCAATATGAGCACATGCTGTCTAAATCGTGTCAATTTTTCTACTATTAAGCAATCAAAAGCAGTCATGGGCGACTTAGACGAAAACATACATATGAAGATGATTCATCTAAGATGTGAATGGGTATCAAAGGCTCAGGGTTCACTTCCGAGGAATAGTAATATTGACCCTTGACCACAAAGTAGTGAACCATTGTAATTTCAGGACGATAAGAAGGTATTTAAGAAATCTTGAAATGTTTCGATATTGTTATCTGATTTAATGTTCTTAAAAACTTAAAGAAACCCTTGGGGTAAGCGTTAGATCCCCAGCTATCAAGGTTGATATTCTCACTAATTACTTTTAAGCTCCATTGAGTGCCATCACATATTGGGGTATCATATTTGCGCTTCCACTTACACGATGAAAGGTAGCGGAGTAACTCCTCCCACCGGCTATCGTCCCTAATGTCTATGATGCTAGGTTGCAAGTCTGGGTGCTTGAAATGTCTGTATGATATACAATGCAGTTGACTGTTAATTAGCTCAACTTCATAAGAAGTCCTCATGTAACCGCCAATTTCGAACTGAAACACCATTAAAAAAGAATGTTCATGTTAAGGTAAAGAAAAGCGATGCTTGAGAAGCACCGCTTTCGTGCTCTTTAAGCGACCAAATTCATTGGCAGCTCTGCGATTTTTGAAACCTTTTCAGGTTTGTACTCATACCCATGAGTGAGCGTAATGGATTCACCTGTCTCAGGGATCACATACTGATAAGCCTCTCGCTCCACCCGTATAATAGACCCCGGGTACTTGGTGCCAATAAGCTGTTTCGCTACCTCCTCAGTAAAAGTTGAAGATATGCTGCACCGCTTAGCAGTGGCATAATACCTGCCTGTTTGCTCTGATTTGATTAACTCGAAATCTCCCTGAAGTTCCAAAGCAATGAACTCCTTACCGTCCTTAGAAGACGTCCTGACATGATAGTCAACAATAGTTACCATTGTGTGAAATAATAAATGATGAATATTTAATACGGCCTAGGGGACTTACCCTGGCACTCTCAAACCAAGGGTGGGGTCATGGTTGGGGTCCCTGCCGTTTATATACTTAAAGAGCATAGAAAAAAATTTAGAAAAAATTTTTTTTTCGGTTTTGCCAAAAAAAGGAAGCAGTCATAACACTACTTCCTTATACATTTCGAAAACGGTAAGTTAAAAAGTTAATTCAAATTGAAAAAAGTGGCATGCTCGAGCCCCTGATAAATAAAAAGTTTCATACTGGTGAAAGTCGCCAAGGAAACAATGAGATTCGCGTAGACATAAATGATCAAACTGGATTACGGACTTGCTATCCAACCTTCGATGGAGACATCTCAATTTCACCGTGACGGTATAAATTATTGCATATTTTTTGTTGATCTAAACAATGCCTAAAAGAGCGCCATAAAATTTGCCTTTTTTGCTGACTTGTAATTATATAAAGTTAACTTTCGAGCTCAGCAATAGTTTTCTTAGCCGCAGCAAGTCGTATTCTTTTATTCTTTTCGACAAGTTTCTGGGTTATCCAATTTTCCAATTTATGATGCAGCGGTACTAATAACGCAGCTACACCAACCATAATCAGCAGCATTAATATTGGAGAGTGATGCGTCATATCTCCCAAATAAGGGTGAAGTGAAAGATTTACAAATTCAAAAACTATCAATAATGAAACCACCCCTAAGATTTTAATCAATTTTGGTTTGGCAATTATCGAATGGCTAAAAACCAAAAAGCCAATGAGTAATGTAAGTAAGCCGAAAACAATGGCTGCGTATTGAAGGTTGTCTTTTCGTCTTTCCTTCTCTTTTCTCTGTAACTCCTCTTGTTCAATTTGCCGTAGCTCTTCCTCAATCGTGAGTGTAAACAACTGATGTCTATTTTGCTGACTAAATAAAGAATCGTTTATTTTTTTAGATAGGTCCATATAGAAAAGTGCACTATCAGAGTTGTGGGCTGCGCGGAAAAAAGAGGCAAGAAAAGAACTTGCTTTTTCTGCCTCATGGAGCATTTTATTTTGGCTAGCAGTAAGAAGGGCCAGTCGGCTATAATAGAGGCTCGAATCCTGCTGTCGTATCTTACCAAATACTTGAGCAATACCCCTGTATTGTTTACATAAGGAAAAATAGTTATCCCTATCAGTCAATGGGATACTCATTCGAAAATACTCCAGAGCCAAGGAATACTCTTCAGCTACAAGATGCGCATATGCCATTTCGAATAGCGCCCATGAAAGGATGGCGGGATCTTTATCCTTATAAGCTATACCGAGGCTCTTATGTCCATAATAGCGAGCGGAGTCAGCGTTTTTCATTTGTACGAATATTTCGCATGTATGCGCCAACAAATACATTTTCTCATCTATAGCTAGTCCCTTATGCATGTATATTAAAGCTTCTTCATAGTTGTCTTGAAGGAGATAGACATGGCCAATCCCGTTAAATAATTCAGGAAAGCTTTGCGTATCATTACTTTTCTCCGCCAATTTCAATGCCTGTAAATAAAATTGCAATGCTTTGGCGTAGTTACCTAGAATGTGGTATCCCCCCGCGATTTGCTCCAAGCTATTTCTCACACTCCGGTCATCTCCTATGGACTTTGCAAGTTCTAACGCTTCTACAGACAATCGGACAGTCGTATCAGGCTTTGTAAGATTATACAGCGATGCAAGGGCGATTAAAGAACGTACTTTATTAGAATCTTGTTTTTGAGTCTTGATAATTCGAATAAGACTATCCCGAGCGTCATTTTGAGCAATAGCTGGCGCGATGATATGTAATCCTAACAATACGCTTACTATTATTTTCACTGCAATCATTATTTAAAATCGTTGGATAAAGATAAGATTCAACTTATCACTTTTATGAGAAATGAAAAAACGGTTCTATTTTACTACTCCTTCAAAGCTCAGATGCCACATAAGTTTATCATTAGTAATCTTGTGGATGACTATTGCCATCGTAAATGAACAATAACGAAAACATAGTAATGAGATCCCGATCCACGGGCTATACCAACTCTCCAGACTATTAAAATGAGGAATGCCATTTTATTTACGAATACCACCTCTCCATCGAGTATTACATCATGATTCCACCTTCAAAGTTTGTCGGCAATGATCTTGAAGCAGGCTGTATAAGGTTTATCATTTCTTGCCCGCAGGTCCACCTCTCCTTTTTCAACGTATGCCATCATTCTGTAACCATCCCACTTAACCTTAAACGGCCATTCATCATCGTCGAAAGGGCGCGGAGGTAATGACGTGAAAGAAACTTTCGCCATACCTTTAAGATAAACGATTGTTAAGGCAAATCCTCAAGAGGTAGCTCACTGGATCGAAAACGTGTTGTATACTTGAAGGATTATTTGATGATCGGGTATAAATATATTTTTTATGATGAAACGCCTATTATGAATTGGCTTTAGAAATAAAGCGATAAACATCAAAAAAGATGTAACGTTAGCTGCAAATCGCATGAAGTACACTCACAGTGAACTTAAAAATTGAAGATGCAAAAAAGAACTAATCTCTACTTGATACTTATTCTTTTAAGTTTAAAATCAAACTCGCAAAATAATACTTTATATTCTCAGAAGGAAGAAATTTATGGACGAAAAGATGGGATGGCGCTGACCATGGTAGTTACCACTCCAAAAAAGTTGAATATAAATCGCGCTATTATATATGTTATAAGTGGAGGGTATACATCAAAATATGATTGGATAAATGATACAACATTCAAGGATATTCCCAATTTCACAACCATGTCACTTGAATACCTAAAAAGAGGCTATACTGTTTTCTTTGTATTGCCTGCCTCAACTCCTGGTTATTCAGCTAATGAAAGTGTTGCTGACATTCAAAAGGCTGTTCAACATATTCGTTTCTATTCAAAAAAATATCAAATTGACCCTGGCCACATTGGAATAACAGGCGCATCATCGGGCGGTAATTTATCTCTACTTATGGGAACTATTGAAGCAAAATCAGATAAAACATCCACACAACCAATATTAAAAGTGTCTTCCAAAGTACAGGCAGTTGCCGTCTTTTATCCAGTTACAGATATGGTGAATTATAGAGTAGAAAATCATCCCTTCATCAAGGATTCATTTATAGTAATGGGATTTAAAAGTATGAAGTTAGAATCAGCCTTAGACTTTAAAGAATTGAATGATTCGACCAATAAGTATGAACGTATAACAGGAGACGAAAGAATATCAGCCATCTTAAAAAGAATGTCTCCAATATATTTTGTTGATAGCACATGTGCTCCTACAATGATTTATCATGGAGATAATGACCCTGTAGTACCCATTCAGCAATCTATTACATTTGTTGAAGCATTGAGGTCCTATAAGGTGCCTGCAAAACTGCTTGTCAAGAAAGGAGAGGGACATGGCTGGAACGATATGATAAATGACATAAAAGTTTTTGCAGACTGGTTTGATGAATATTTGAGGTAATAACGAAAAAGATATACCTAGATGTGAGCATTGTCAGGTAAGACGTGGAAAAAGAACTTTGGCCATTCGCATAAATTAAGGATAAATTAAAATTATAAAATCCATGCACATGGCCAAAGCAAAGAGAAAAGCGGATTAGAGAGAACTCATCGCACCTCGTGGTGATAACGATACATCCGCCGTGATGAATAAGGCCGAATAAAAGAAAGTGATGATCAAAGAGATCATTAAGCCAGGATAGAAAGAGAAAGGCAAAAACGAAATCAAAGCCGGGTAAGGGAGATAAAGGGGATAGGTAATAAAGGCACCCTTTTCGTTAGGAGCATAAAGCCGCTCTATTAGCATTTATTAAAGTGCAATTATAAGAGATATGAAAATGATGGTTCAGAAAAAATCTATTAGCTGTTGTTGCCATCAAAAGTTGGCACTTGTTTTTTTTATAATTATAATCAGTGTTATGTGCCGACTGCACGCACAAACGCAGCAAAAGGATTGCGATATTCGGGTAAACGCTGTCGTTAGTTCATCAGGGAATCTTAGCAATGACGGAAAAGGAACTTATTACACAGGTCAGGACTGGGTCGGAGTCTGGTTGAATCCAACACGCTGGCCTAATCAATCGTTCCATATTTGCATGAATTGGCCGTTTAACTTTTTCAAGACATGTGATAGTGCGACTGCGCCGGCTCCCGCGGGTACTCGTGATAGTCGAACACTCTTACACCGGATGACAAATCCAATATCCAAGGGAACAGGTAAATCATTAGGTGTATTTACTGGGCCTGGAGGAGGCAATGACATAGCAATGTCGAGACCCTTAACTTCAACAATAAATAGTTTTACTGATATGGCCATTGGTTCATCTTTATCACCGTTGTCAACAGAAGTGCGGTTTTGTAATTCGGATTGCAGTGAATATTATAGCTTGATTTTCGGAGATAGCTGTGTATTTGTTGGCCCAAACATAAACGGTGCCGGTTCAACAAGGCCCATCGTTTCCCGAACCTCAAAATTTAGTTGGAAGATTAGTTTCCTTCGGGGAACAATTGGAAGGCTGTGGAATCGAACACCTGAAGTCCCAACATCGGAACTTTACTATTACGAAGGAAGCCTCGAAATTGAGAAACAGTAATCGCAAGTCTTTAGCAATTGTAGGTAAACACTTTCTGTTGGGACGCCTTGTTCAAGGTTATACTTGCCTTGGAGTCCTAACCAGTAATTAAATGGGACAACTTTGGGAATGCCAACTATGCGTATACTAGACTCATTGAAATTCGTCACCCTAAGACGAAGCTTGTAAGCATCCCCGAAACTCGGCCATTGAAGATTAGGAAAAATTTATAACTTAAATGCACTTGCTACAGATGAAATATGTCCAGCCGCTTTCTGGCGTCATATAAAAGAAGTTTAACTACGGTATTGCAATATAGCCCTATTTGGTAGATTGTTCGAGGCCAGCAAGTGATTTGCTGGCCTGGGGTTTTGGCTGCCGGATTCTTTTCATATCTGGAGTGGTTATTTGCTGTTTCATCTGCGAACATAAAGTCAGTAACTCCATCATCTACAAATAACTTTCCGTATATTATTCATAGCCATAAACTTTGTTGATCGTCGTTTCCCCTGCTTAAAAACACGGGAAACTTTTATACTATTACATATAAACGAAAAGAATTGAAATAACAAAATATTAATTTGTTATAATTTGCTAAATTCAGACCGGAAAAAAAGATGGGTTTTTATGAACAAAGAGGGAGAGATCGTTATAATAGAAGATGATCCTGATGACCAAGAGATGCTTGTTGAAGTGTTTAAGCAATTAGACATCCCCAATCAAATAATCTTCTTCCCTGATGGCACAGAAGTTCTTGAGTATTTGCAAAAACCAGAAGTGATCCCATTTTTAATTCTTTCAGATATAAACCTTCCAGTTTTAGATGGGTTTGAGTTAAGGAACAGAGTTTTTGAAAACGAGCAAATTAGCAGGAAATGTATTCCTTATGTTTTTTTTACGACATCTGCGGAAGAAAAATCAGTTACAACGGCTTATGCGCTTTCGGCGCAGGGCTATTTTAAAAAACCAGACCATTTTTCGGATTTAACAGCAATCATGAAATCGATAGTTGAATACTGGAAGCTATGTTACTCACCAAATAAGTTTAGACATTAGCCCAATGTTGGTATGAATTTGCAGTTACTGTCTCACAATGAACTTACGCATGAGCTTCTGCGGTTAAATAAAGTATATCTTTCTGCAAGCGGCGAATCTTACTACATTCAGACGTTAAAGTTCAAAATAATCAAGGAAGACTTACTTGCCGTCATGGAAGAATTAAGGAATCGTCGGCAACAGCGACGACCTCTTTTTGAAAAGGGTAAATAGCTACTTCCTTAAACAAGGATTGTTTTTAATTCTTTCATCACTCCCGAGCCTTTTACGCTAATTGAATATTCAATATTTAAAATTCAACTCTCAATTGCTGAAGGCTGCGCGATTCACTATTAAATGAACTGATGGCATTAAGTTTTATTGAAAACTTTTGTACTTATTATTAGATCATGCAGAGGAAACAAAATATACCGTCCTAAGTTCGGTAGTATTGATTTGAGTGCTCAAATCATGTGGTGGCTACGTAAATGTTAGTCTATTTTTTTGAAAGAACGAATTAAACTATTTTCAATGCATTACATTACGAATAGATTTACAGTTCCTATCCAAACATGATTTGACAGATTTATTTCTGAACGTACATGAAGAATATTTAAAAGCTTCTGCAGGTGATGCCAGGTTCTACCTTATATTCCAGAATTTCTTGCTGCTCAGAAAAAACTCCAGACTGTACTTGCTGAATTAGCAAGGCGAAGAACTCAAAATACAGATTGAAAAATATTTTTTTTTGTCTAACATGTATTGATCGTTTTTTGCTGCTTTCTTTGCATCTTTTGCGATATAATGAATGGTTAAGATTTTGGTGCTAATGAATCAGACCAGTATGATACCATCTCGCTAAGTTTTTGCTTAAGTTCCTGGAAAGTACGGCCTTTCAAAAAGAAACCGTGAGCCGACAAATTATATGCCCTTATAATTTGCGCTTCTGATACACTAGTTGACCAAAAGATGAAAGGGACTGTTTTGTCCTTTAAGGAAGTTTCATTTAGTATTTTTTCTCTTAGTTCAAACTCATCTATTTTTGAAAGTCTAACATCGGAAATAATAAGAAAAGGCACTTCTGCATCCTTCCTTAACTTATTTAAAACTTCTTCGCCAGTTCTAAAAAATCTCACTTCGTTCTTGATTCCGAGTTCATTGAATGCTTCTTTCACAAGATCATCATCCTCGGCATCATCGTCAACAATATATATAGAATTTATATTCATGGGATCAGTAAGATTGGGAAATGAAAATGGTAATGCCTATCATGTTACAAAAATTAAACCACGATAATTTTTAGTCATAGTCTGCAGGGCTTAGAAAGCTATTGCTCATGTTATGAGCAAACTAAAGAAGCGAAGAGAGGAGAATCTTATTATAACTCTTAACTGACAATTTTCAAACATTAAAACTTGTACTTAAGTTGGCTTAAAAACAAAGTATTAATCTAATTTCTAACTTTGAACCTATAGGTTGATTATAAATCCTTGCGTTGACAAAGGATTTTTAATGGCCCATTAGAAAAGAAACGTTAATCTGTCATAACGCTGCAAGAAATTTTAGATAAGACGGGTGGGCAATGTCATATCTGTGGGCAGCAATTGTTAGTGGAGCAAATTTGAAGCTGACCATGTAAAATCACATTCCAGTGGTGGCAGCAGCATTGTTGACAACTATCTGCCTGCTTGTAAAACTTGCAATAACTATAGGTGGCATTATTTATCTGAGGAATTACAATGGATACTTAAGCTTGGTGTATGGGCTAGGACTGAAATCGAGAAAAATGGTTCTTTAGGTATAGCAATGAATAAGAAATTTATTAGTCGTGAAACCGGTAGGGAAAAAAGAAGGAGTTTGCCAAGAGGGTACTTAGAACTTTGCAGAAGTGTTAGGTAAGATAGAGATTTATGCTCTTTGTGAGCATGTAACTGCAAGTGAACTTGCCCCAAAAAGGTAAATAGGCAAGTCGGTAACTTTGGTAGTAGTGTATAACAAGATGATGTCAAAAGAACCTGATAAGACTACTGTGGAGGGGTATTAACTTCAACACAATTCATATTGAAATATTTTATGGTCTACTATAGATAAGCACAATTATTACGCTTCCAATATTATAGTCAGATTGCCGAATTGCTGAAGTTGCCGAATTGCCATTTGTTTAAGCATTATCAGGCGTCTCCAATATTTCACAAACTACTAACCGCTTCTAATTGGTGGTGCCGGCTTTGTAATATGACATGGCTATAATATCAGGCGCTTTCTAACATTTTCTCCGGTTTTAACGTTTCCACTTGGGTCAAGGTTCAAGGGCAAAACTTAGTAGGGATGGGTGAATCTGAACTTTGAACCCTTAACACGGCTGGTTAAGCCAACGCCTAATAAGAGGTGATAAAAACGAAGGATTAAATGCGCGCTAAAACGGGTACCACCCATTGAGTGAACTTGAATTAGGTATTAAATGCTATTCAAAATGGTAGTTCGACCTACTGTTGAACAGTACAAATTGAACAAATGGCATAAGCTAAAAATGCCCTAAAAGCATTTAACAATCGTTGAAAAGGCTTAGTTCGCATTTGTGCATATATCAAGAAGGCAAAGATTTTGGGAAAAATGTAATTGCAGTTTTGAAACTATCCTTCTAATTGTTGAATAGTTCTCTTGGCTGCAGCTAGTCTGATTCTCTTATTTTTCTCTACCAACTGATGCGTTATCCAGTGCTCCATTTTATGATGTAACGGTGCAAGCATAGCCGCCAGGACTACTAAGGCTAGTAGCATCAGGATTGGAGAATGATTTGTTAGAGATCCTAACGGGTTATGAAGAAGCAAATTGAGAAATTCAAAAACAAGTAATAAGGAAACGATTCCTAGGTATTTAATCAGCTTTTGATTTGCTATAATGGAATGACTAAAAAGGAAGTAAAAGATAATTAACGAAAACAGACCTATTGCTATGGCAGCATATTGCAAATTCATTCTCCTTTCTTCTTTAGCGAGTTGTTTCGCCGTTTGCAATTCTTTTTGTCGCATTAATTCTTCAATTTCCACTGCTTGTAATTGACTCATACTTTTTTGATTAAATATTGAATCGCTTGATGATTTGGCAATCTCCAGGTATTTGAAAGCGCTATCTAAATTGCCATTTTCCTTATATATGGATGACAAAAATGTACTTGCCTCGTACAATCGCAGCATAAGCCCTCTGCTATATGCACTTCCGAAAGATGCCTTTGCGTAAACAAATGCGGAGTCGGTTTGCCGTTGCTCTCTATAGACTTCGGCTATTCCCAGCAAAGAAGTTGATAATAATGAGTGGCTGCTGGTTTCGGCCAATAAAGGAAGGCTCTCAATGTAGTAGTTAAGTGCAATGATCCTTTTGCCTTTTTTGAAAGATGCTGATCCTAGAGTTAATAAGCTGCCTCCTTTTTGACGTTTATCGGAGATTTTCTCAGAGGCCAGGTAAGCTTCCATAGCAAAGTACAATGAGGAATCATATAGTTCCAAATTGTTATACACCATACTCATATTGCCAAATGTGATTGCAGGATTGTGATTAACCCTTTTCCCTATAACCAGTGAGCTTTGCAGATAATGCAATGATGTACGATAGTCTTTTCTTGCACTATAATTAAGAGATATATTATTTAAAATACTAGTCAAAGTGGTACTGTCCTTTATCTCTTCCGAGATTTTAAGCGCTTTTAACTCTGCTTCGAGCGATTGCGTCAGATTGCCCGTAACGGCATAAGCTGATCCTATACAAAGCCAGCTGTATGCCTCAAGTTTTGGTGATTTTTCTCTTTCTGCAATGGTAAGTGCTTCCAATGCAAGCAACATGGCAGTGTCTGGTTTGTCTTCATGATACATGAAGCTGAGATCGTTTAAAAGCCGAGCTCTTGTGGTGTCCCTTTTTTCTACCCTGATCATTCGTATAAGACTATCCTGATGCTCACTTGTGACCTGGCACAAGGACGATAAGCACACTGCTATTAAAATTACTAAAGAAATAATTTTGTTCATTTTGCAAAAGGTTAACTAGCGACGAAACATGTAATGGCTATAGAAATAATGAGTAGCATACCCGCATATAAATAAGTTTCGATAATGTTTAAACAGGTGGTGAAGGAAAAGTTATAGTTAATAAAAGATAGCAAAAAGTAAGTTCAAAAAAATATTTTAGGATACTTTAAAGCAAAAAAATGATTTACATTATCCTTCAAATTGCAGCTAGTTATGAAAAAATCAATTCTTTACATTTTTCTGTTATTGTTTTTATTTCTTTCATTTGATTGTGACGCTCAGGATGATTCATGTGTCTTTTGTCGCATAGCTGCAGGCAAGGAAGAACAAAGCCGAAATATTGTTTATGCAGACAGCTCGCTCTATTGTAGCTTTCATGAGTCATGGACCTCGTAATCCTGGTCATGTTTTGGTTATACCGCTAATGCATATGAAGCTGCTTACTGAATTGCCTGATTCAATTTCACGAAATGTGATCACCGCAGCCCGAAAAATTGCACTGGCCATAAAAAAAACGGATATTAGGGCTGAGGGGTTTAATTTCCAAATTAATTCAGGTGAAGCATCGGGACAGGAAGTGTTTCATGTTCATATGCATGTACCGCGCTACCTTGGAGAACCCGAATCAAGTAAGAAAATTTTAGAAGTAAATAAATTAGAGCTTGTAGCAGTTAAGATTCGGGATGCACTCAAAGAATAATTACCGCAATTTCAAGCTTTGACACATTACGCTTATTCAAAAAGAATTCTTTTAGAATTGTGGTCCTTGATTTTATAGATAAGCATTAAAACGGCAATCGCCACATAAGGTATCTGAGCTGTAAATGGGGGGCTTTTGTCATGCGGAAAAAATCAGCGGTGTCAGGGTTATGATTTCTCATGTGGGTTTCGAAGTCAATAATAAATTGTCGTTTTAAAGCATGCAACGGCGGGTCTCCCAGATCAAATGCTTTTAGAAAAATTGTTACCTTCTTTTCGAGTGTTTCATATTTTTTAACTGTATTGATGCAAATATCAATTCCAATTCTTGTTTTTAGGAAGCCGATATGTTCCTTTATGGCATGAAGCAAACTTATAGTGGGTTGACTTGCGCCTGTTATAATCTCTTTTATCTTCTTAGGCTCGATTGATATTCCTTTCCGTTTAGCTTCGGCGAATTCATGCCATGCTTTGCTCCTAAGTGAATCGAGGATCTTGTTGTACTCACTTACTTGTTTCGCACTTCCTTTCACACGTTGCTTACTATGATCCCAGTGGTTTATTGCGATGAAGACATTAGTAGCAAACGATATTCGTTGTTTTTGATAAGTAATTCGCATCATAACAGGCATATTGCCGGAATTGTTTATTCTTGACTTATATTACCAGAACAATATTTTCATGATAATCAATTAAAAAAGGTGAAAGAAGGTAACAGGGTGATGTAGCTAAGTGCACTAGCTATGATTGTAGGGATGAACGCTTGTAGAACAAGGAGATAATAGCTTCTGGATTCATAGCTATTTAAGAAGTGTGACCTCCACGTTTTGTTACCTTTTCATGGGCCTCTTACCTGTAAAAAAGCTCCCAAAACTTTCGTAATGAGAGCTGTCCGCGTGATTTGTAGCGGAGATGGGAGTTGAACCCATGACCTCAGGGTTATGAATCCTGCGCTCTAACCGCCTGAGCTACCCCGCCAAAAGGGCAGCAAAAATAGATAAATCCACTCAAAATCTGAAATCAAAACTTTTCGGTAGCAACCGCTTATCTACAATAAATGAGAGGAGTCGAGATTATATAACGGTTACCAGTAAACGAAATCAATATGTCAGCAGTACACATATTAAAAATAAAAATGGATGAATCTATTCTTTATTTAGTCCATCCATTTATATTTGCGACCTCCTTATCTTTTGAAAAGCTTCAAGCTTATTCTGAAATGGCTGCAAAGAAAGTTACTCTTCTACCGGGCATCTTTCCTCCCATTTCTTTACTTAAATATTGACGAGGCTGCTGGTTCCTTAAAGTTGGAACCATGCTTTTGGTTGCCCAGGGTTTGTTTTTACTTACCCTGTTTTTTTTATCTGATCCTGTCGAAGCGTGAAAAAATTTTTGACCCATGCTTCCAATCAAGATAAACGATAAAGTAATCATCGTTCATTTCCTGAAGCAGGTATTGAAGAGGTTCATATTCCGGACCAAGGAATTTCATATATCTTCCATTTGAATCGTTCCCTACACGGTAATCTTTCCGAAGCAGCGGTTCATCATTTCCCTCAATTTTATTTACATTCTGATGAACGATCACGAGTGTTGAATCGACGAAGAACTCATTTATGTCGTCCTTAAGATATTCTTTAACATATCCCCAAAGATCAGTTTCGCTTTTTATCTCATCATCGTTCTCCACGAAATCAATCGGTATGTCCGAGTAAAATGCTGACAGACGGTAGCTGCGGGAAGTTTCTTTTGACAGACCAGGATCAAGCTGTTTGTCATATTCAAAACTTAGCTCTTTCTGGCATCCTGCGAATAGCATCATGGTAAACAGAAGGAATAAAGAGTACTTCATCATTAATATTTTATCCGTTGCTAAGCAGCGGATGTATGAGTCAATAAGAATAAATAAAAATGAGAGGTATTGGAGAAGGAAAAGTTCACAGGCATTAGGGAACGATTACAAAGTAACATAATAAGATTTGTATTTGCAAGCACGCAACAGTAACGATGACGCTACAATTTTCATCAATTATGAGGAACGATTGCAACAATGCGATTTACATTAACGGTGTAATACATACCCACTTTGATTGATATTCAAAAGCTTGTGAAGCTAAAATGCCCTGATTAAGAATGGAATGGTATTTACCTATACAGGGTGTAAATTAAATTGTCAACAAAAGCAAACGATTATGAAGAGATTATTATTAGTTTTTGCGGTGGGCCTGGGTATGGTCGCTTGCAACGATAACAACAGCACTGAAAATGGAACAGGTGGTTCAATTGACTCGAATTATGCTACACCGAATACATCTGGTTCAAGTGATCAGACAACGGTATCCCCTGATTCGTCAATGAACGATTCCAACCATGGTGCAACAGGCGATACCAATATGAGGAAAGACAATCCTGGTACTTCTGGTTCAGGGTCCGGTTCAGGTTCAGGATCGGCTTCAGGTCAAACAGGTTCAGGTTCGTCAACAAATTCTACTAATTCAGGTTCAGCGAACGACGATACAAAGGGTAGCAAATAAAAAAAGAGAGACTACGGTCTCTCTTTTTTTTGTAATTACTTTCTTATTATTTATCAAATTTCAGAGTTGCTCCGATTGTTGATTCAAGAATTTTGCTAGTCTGCGTCTTAGCTTTTCCTTTAATAATGAACTTTACATTCGCTCCGTTGAAGTAAGATTTTATATTAGGACTATTACTAACACCAAAACTTGTATTTGTGGTTGCATTTGCAGGAATCTCGAATGGTCCGAATACAACAGGAGTAGAACTTCCTGAAGCGATTGTGAGTGTTACATACTCAAAGTTGCTTAGGTTATTTGCATCATCTGCATTTTGCAATGAAATACCCACTTCATTAAGATAAATGGCTCCAACAACACTGCCATCTACTTTGCCGTCGGTGTTGTTCTTGACTTCTTCATCAAGATTGAAATCAACGTTTGTTTCTCCAAGAGAAGATTCTACCTCTGTTGACGTGACAACCGGAATAGACACATTTACATTAAGAGGTGATTCGAAAGGCTGAAAGAGGAGTTTTGCAGCTTTGTCACAAGAACTGAAGGAAATTGCAGCCATTGCAATTGCTGAAAGAATAAATAATCTTTTCATTTTTACTTTTGATTGTTTTTTGTTTTGGCGGCAAATATATAAGTAGTCCGTGTATTTTACAATAGCTCTAAATAAAAATGAACAGAACTATTTTATTGTGTGCATTATTACATAATCATATCGGTAATATGTATGCGAAATCAATTAAAACTAAACGGATAATCTTCAGAGTTTGAAACATCCGTTCTGTCATTGCCCATAGACTTTACCAGTTGCAGCCATTGGTTCTCCCTGGATTTCAGATTAGTCATTACAATGTCTATAAAGTGCTGTCGTGGTCTTGGTGCCATTGTTTTGCGTATTCCTTCCCTTACAGAAAGCATCACGGTGAGGTGATCGAGATGAGGCCGTGAATCCAGGATCATATCCAGCAGGTAGTTCAGCTCCCAAACATCTTCAGGAGCGAAGAATTCAGGGTTCTGTCCATTTGAAATTTTTCTTTTATTATATGCATCCCAGCTGCCTTCGAGATTATTTGACGGGTTCATTGTTACTTTAGATTGGATCAGTGATAAAATTAGAACAGTGGCAGGTTTTCGCATAGAGCACCTATACCCGATTTTAAATAGTATAATTACGGAAGCGTGTCGAGTGTTAATGCGCGCTTCTTATTATGGTATTCACCAAGTTTATAAAATGAAACTTATTTTTTCTTTTTCAGTTTTAGCTCAACAACAGACTGTCTTTTGATCCAGCGTGGAATGGGTTCAGGTAGATACGTATCGTTACCTTTTTTATCCACCAGACCTGTGCTCTTACTGATCTTACGGCTTAAATCGGCAATGTTCCTTTTTTGTTTTTTTATTGTAGATGCCTGAAGGTCGGAGTAATGTTTTCTGAATGTGGCGATACCTTTTATAATGATCTTTAGTTCCTCTGCATAATTTTTTTCTTTCCGGTAATGGATCATCAGGCGGTCGTATGGATCAGGAGTGAAAATACCTTTGTCTACCTGTTTATGGTATTCATCCAGGGGTTCAGTTTCCATTTATCAAAGCATTTTCTTTTTTGCGTCTTCACCCAGGAAAAAACCGTTCTCGTCATTCCAAATGTGAACATTGCTGCAATACATGCATTCAATACTAATGTTCCTGTTAATGTGTTCGCGCAGTTTTTGAATGTCCGGAAGAATATAGTTTGTCTGTACAAGGTTGCCCGTTTCAGGGCATTCAATATATACCATGGGCATAATAAACGGGGTTGTTTAGAATTAAATGGTGTCTGAATATACACAAAAAGCATGTTCATTTGACTATAAACATGCTTTTTACATTTAAACCAGCGTGAATCCAGTTAACTTATTTATCAAGCCGTTCGCGGAAGTGGTGAACCACTACGATGCATACAACACCAATAAGTAAATACGGCCAACCGTTCACAAGGTGTGGGATCAAAAGCGCTCTCATATAAGGTAAATTAGTATTCCTGATCACTGCAAATGATACACCAGTGGTAGCAAATTGAATAACAGCAGCGTTTCCTGCAACCGATTCCATGCAGGGGAGCTGATTTCCACATATGGGAAGGGTGATCACTAAAATAAATCCCCTTTTGCCGCTGACTTTTGCTACCTTGAACCTATGAATATGGAAAGCATAGAGAAGTTTTTGAACGGTTCAACCGAACAGGAATTTAATTACGTAAAGATATCCTTCAAGAAAAGAGAGGCTATTTATGGCATGTTTGTAAAAGATAAGGACTATACTCACCTTAGAGCCAAAAATTTCTGGAGAGTAGTTACCCGCCTTCATTTTGATGAATTCCGCCGTTCAGGTGATCTTTCACTTGCCAGGATCTTCAATGGTGCAGAGTTTACCAAGCTTACACCACTTGAGCAGATGGTTGAATAACCTGCGAAATATTCCTGACATCTTCCCTTCATTAGTCAATAAGCCTGATTTGATGTATATTTGCATCTCTTGATGTTTTGCTCTGCAGTTTTGTGTTAATTATCCCTACCAATTCCCTCAAAGCTTAATGTAAGACCGGTAACGACAAATTTGTCACGTTACTTTTTTATTTATTATAAAGAATTAAAATGTTATTTAAAGATTTCAAGCTTGATGATCCCATATTAAAGGCGATCGACCGAAAAGGCTATTCTACCCCTACAGAAATTCAGATTAAATCCATTCCTGTCATTTTAGAAGGACAAGATATTTTTGCTTCTGCGCAGACAGGCACAGGCAAAACAGGCGCTTTTGCCATTCCTTTGTTGCAGCTGATGAGCCGCAACACCCCACAACCCAGGTCGGCAAAACCAGGACTTAGCACCCTGATCATCACGCCTACACGTGAACTTGCACTTCAGATTTCAGAAAATATCGAGGATTACAGTTATTTTCTGCCCCTTAAGCAATGCGTGATCTTTGGAGGAGTTCCACAACAAAAACAGTTGCAGGATCTCCATAAGAATCCAGACATTCTGGTGGCAACACCTGGAAGGTTGCTCGATCTTATGCAACAGGGCTATATCAACCTTGATACAATTCAATATTTTGTGATTGATGAAGCAGATAGGATGCTCGACAGCGGCTTTTTAAATGATGTAAAAAAGATCATTAAAAAAATGCCGGTACGGAAGCAAACACTATTATTCTCAGCAACAATACCGGCTGAAATAAAAGAATTGGCACAAAAGCTTTTACAGCGTCCCGTTAAAGTTGAAGCTCACCCTGTTTCTTCAACGGCAAAAAAAATAGACCAGTTTGTTTATCATATCGCAAAGAATGATAAGCAACTTCTTCTTACTTCCTTATTGAAAAAAGGTAATATGGACCGGGTGCTTGTTTTTACCACCATGAAACATCATGCGGATAAAATAGCAAAGCAGCTGGATCGCTCAGGCATCCGCTCCGCAGCTATACATGGTAATAAAAGTCAACGTCAGCGACAGGATGCGCTGGATAATTTCAAGTCCAGGAAAGTACGTGTTTTAATAGCTACTGATATTGTTGCCAGGGGAATAGATATTGAAGATCTGTCGCACGTAATAAATTATGAATTGCCGGATGTACCTGAAACCTATGTTCACCGCATAGGTAGAACGGGAAGAAAAGGCAAATCAGGAACTGCCATATCATTTTGTTCAGCAGATGAATCTGTTCAACTGAAAGATATTCAGAAATTAATTGCCATGGCTATCCCAGTAGCGGCTAACCATTCACTGAACTAAATAAAAGCCGGCAGATTTCTTCTGCCGGCCTGTTCTAAAGTTTTAAATGATTAATTAGATAGTGTATGGTCACCATGGTTTGCAATGAGACATGTTGATATTACACCTGTAGCGGGTCTTATAGCCGCGTTTGCTGGATAGGTACTCGTATTGAAAGGATGAGGGTTTAATTTATTACCTGAAAAAAATAAGCCCCGCATTTTGCGAGGCTATATTATGTTGCCCGATCAGGATTCGAACCCGAACATACAGAGCCAGAATCTGTCGTACTACCATTATACTATCAGGCAAAGTTTTAACTGGCTTTCAGGGGCGCAAGATACGTAATAATTGTTTCAGAATTTTTACTCCTTCAGTTGCTGGCTGTTCAATAACCTTTATCGAAGATAACTGTGAAACATAAGGGATTTTCTTATCTATAATATATTTCTCTGCACTATCTGGAACATATTGTACCAGGCCTGCAGCCGGGTATACCTGGAGGGAAGAGCCCACTACAACAAAAATATCAGCCTTCATGGTAATCAAAACAGCCTCTTCTATCATGGGAACAGCCTCCTCGAACCAAACAATATCAGGACGAAACTGGTGACCTTTTTCAGTAACGTGCCCTATACCTATATCTCCCCTGATATCAGTTACACACGACCTGTCTATATCACTGCACATTTTAAAGATCTCACCATGCAGATGCAAAACATTTGTTGACCCTGCACGCTCATGAAGGTCATCAATATTTTGTGTGATGATGTTGACATCAAAATCTTTTTCCAGGTCTGCAAGTCCATAATGGGCAGCATTAGGTTGCGCAGCAGCAACATTCCTTCTTCGTTCATTATAAAAGTCCAGCACCAGCTGAGGATTACGCTTCCATGCACGTGGTGTGGCCACATCTTCTATATTGTAACCTTCCCACAATCCGTCGCTGTCACGAAAAGTTTTTAGTCCACTTTCCGCACTCACACCTGCACCTGTAAGCACCACCACATTCTTTTTCTTCATGTTTATAAATTTCATAAAAAAAAATATAATAGGCGTACATTAAACGTTTTATTATTTTCCTATAATTGCATTACCGGCCGCAATACAAGCCGTGATCTGTTTCGTTTTTTTCACTGATACTTATTAATAATATTAAACCGGTACGACACATCGTGCAAGGTTGTGTTTATTGCTATTGAAATGAAAAAACATATACTGCTCATTGAAAGCAGCCAGGAAGGTTACAGCAATTTTATAAAGGTTCTCACCTATGTACGGGTTGACTGCAAGGTGACCTATGCAAATAATTGTAAACATGCATTAGAGATGTTGAAATTCCTGGAACCTGATTGCATATTTATGAGAATAGATGTAAATGAAGAAGAAACAATAGAATGGGTTAAACAGATAAGAAATCATACTTCAACGGGTAATTCAAAGTTGATCGTATACGATGATGAGGTAACAGGAAGTATGATCAGGCGGTCAATAAGCCAGGGAGCTGACTATTGTATAGACCGCCCCTGTACTTTTTCGGATGTAAATATTTTATTGAAAGATGTTTTTAATTAACTTGGGTCGTTTCTTTTTATTGTAATGGATTTGCTGCCTCCTGAGTTTGAGTAAATAATATGATCACCTTTTGCATCCAGAAATTTCTCTTTCAGTTGCCGATGCAATGATGAGAGTTGCTTTTTGCCATTAACTGTTAATTCTTCATCATTAAGTGTAAATGCTTTCACGTCTTTCGCATCAGCTACATTATTTTTTTCTAAGAAATCAAGTATCCCTGCAATGTCATCATTCATGAACCGGTTATTGATCGTAACGGAAAGTTTCTTTGTTATAGCATCAATCTCCGATTGCTGTTTAGTCAACTCTTCCAATGACTCGGTAGCCAACGTAATCCTTTTCTGAATATCTTTTGAATTCACTACTGCGTCCACTTCTTTCTTAATTTTTTCAAGATCTATTGATTTTATTCTATCTGCCGCTGCTGCAGAACTTTGCTGAAGTTCTTCTAACTCCTTCTTATCCAATTTTATTTCCTGCAGATGTTTCCATTCATCCTCAAAATGTTGATTATTCAGCTTCATATCAGTTTCGGATTTTTTCTGTATAGTTTCAAGTTTCATCTGCATTTCTTCCAGTTCTTTTTGTTTCATCTGCAGCTTCTGCTCTGCTTTACGGAGTTTTTTATCTGCCTTCCTGTTTGCTGGTGCAGCAGTCGGTTGGTCGTCCTGCACACCTTCAGGAATAGTATCTGTTATTATGTTTTTTATCTGGTGAATTAATTGAGAAGCTGGTCTTGTTTCATTTTTTATCGTGGTGAAGGCAGTGATCATGGCAAGAATCATTACGCTGCTGAAAAGGATAGTCTTTTCCATAAAACCTGGTTTTTTATTTTGGTTGTATAAAATGCGTCTTGCTCTTTGCAGAAGATGGTTTTTTGAAGCTGTGAATGCAGTAAGCGACGCGGCAGTTGAATACTCGCCGAATGACACTAAAGCCTCCACATAGCTTATTTTGTTATTGGTGGTTTGAACAGCGATCGTATCACAGCAAGCCTCGCGCTCCTCTCTTATAAGGGCGGATAGTTTTAGAATAAATGGATTAAAGAAGAAGACAATGTCAAATGCGGACTGCACGATATTCACAAGGTAATCCGAGCGACGGATGTGTGCCAGTTCGTGAAGAAAAATTGATTCTATAACATCCGCGGGCATATTGCAAAGCATGCCTGCAGGTACAAGAATAACAGGTTTTAGAAATCCTGAAACCAAGGGCACTTTTACAATATGTGAATGCATAAGGGCAACATGCTTTGTTATACCGATCTTATCTTTTAATTCATTCAGGAGTGTTTGCCACCGGTCTTTAGCGGCTGCACATTCAAATTTTGAGATCCTGTTGATATAATCAAGGCTTAATGACAACTTCAGCAATCTGATGCTGAAAATGATGAACCAGAGTGTTACAAAAACATCCAGATATTGGTTGAAATAATGAAGCAGCACATCAATGATCCTTATAGATTCAACAATAACAGGTGCTGCTGCATAGTTGCCGGAATGGAAAATAGGTTGAGTAGTTAAACCGTCGGTTAAACCCGCATCAGCAGCCCAATGGATTTGCAGCTCATAAAAAAATGTGACAATTACCCCGAAAATAAAAACGATAAAAGTGGCAGCCAGGAAATTGTATCGTGCAGCTGGCTTTGCATTTTTCATTAAGCCAAGAATCATGTAAGCTGCAATCAAAGCAAATAATGCCTGCCAGATGGAATGAGCAAATGTCCAGCCCAATGAGCGTACCAGCACCGTAGTGATCCATTGTTCGATTGATAGCAGAAACATATAATGGGAATTATTTGTTATTGTTGAAATCCTGGATAAGTTGCCTGATCTTTTCCAGTTCTTTTTTTGATGTTTTCTTGTTACCGAGTAATTGCATCATAAGTGAAGTGGCGGAACCCTGGAATATGGAGTCCATAAATTTGTCGAGCAGAAAGCTCTTCGTTTTTTCTTCTTCCTGCGCTGGTTCATAGATGTGCTTCATGCTGGACTCATCCCTTTTCAGAATTCCTTTCTCCACCATGATCTGCATTAATTTCAGGGTAGATGTGTAGTTGACCTCACGCTTTTGTTCATTCAGCTTGTCATTTACAAATCTTACAGTAGATGGTCCATTCTGCCATAATACCTGTAGGATTTCCAGCTCGGAACGTGTCGGTTCAATAATATTTTTTTTTGCGTTTGCCATAATTAAAGGTAGGAAAAAATTCGTACGAACTAATTATTATTAAACTTTTTCAGCTTTCTTAACAATTTTATCAGGTAACCGGGGTATGAGCTTGAATTGATAGACTAATTGGATATATTAGGGAGATGGAAATAAAAAGACGCGAATTTATCAAAAGTTCAGTAATGGCTGGGATAGGAACAAGCCTTTCTCCAGCCCTGGTTGCAGATAAAGATATGAGGTCTTCAAAAAAGAAGATCATCGTAGCAGGGGCAGGCATTACCGGGCTGTGCTGCGCATATGAATTAATGAAAAGTGGTCATGATGTAACTGTACTGGAAGCGGCCGGCAGGCATGGTGGCCATGTGTTTACCGGGCGTGACGGACTTTCTGATGGACTCTATGCAGATTTTGGTGCTGATCACATTACAAAACCGGGTTATGAACGGTTTTTTGAGTACGTTAAAAAGTTTAATCTGCCTGTGATCCCATACCCGAATGCCGAAGGTTCCGATGCAGCTCCCGGCAGAAATGCCATGAGGATGATTGATGGAAAATTTTACAATGATGAGCAGTTGTCGGACGCCGTAGTGCTTCAACAATTCGGGTTTAATGAAAAAGAAATAAAGTTTCTCAATTTACATCCATGGTATGCGTTGGGCCATATGTACCTGCAACCTTACCTCGGTAAGATAAAAGAT
>DATLDR010000189.1:0-5330 GCA_035525775.1 Flavitalea sp. | reverse complement strand
AGAGTGCGTCCCGACACGCAGTGTCGGGGAGGTCACCGAGCCCGGAATTCTCCACGAAGCTCACTCGTAAAGTAATATTACAGGTGAGTTTTTTCTTTAACAATGCCCCACGAACTGTTGGTCCATGTAATTTTCCGACATGATTTTACAGCTTAAACGCCGCTCATGGTTATTATCTAACATACTTTACAATTGAAATATCTTTACCCTTCAACAATAAAATTACTTTTATGAAGAAGTTTTTATTCCTCACTTTGATTTTTGGTGCAATCATCTCATTTAACACATATGCGCAAGCGGGTGACCCACCATCTCTGCTACAACAGATGAAAGAAAAACAAAAGCCAGGATTGATAGAGAAAGTTGGACTCACCGATGCGCAGGCTGAGAAGGTTATCGAAATCAATTATGAAACCCGCATGCAAGCTGCCCGTGAATTAAAAGATTTGAATGAAGCTGACCGCAGTAAAAAAATTGCAGAATTAAAGACTGCGAAAGAAATAAAATTCAAAGAGTTTCTGACGCCGGAACAAATAAAAGCTATGAACGCGTATTACGAAGAGATGGGAAAGAACATGCCTAAGAAAGCTGGAAACTAATCTTACATTGCTGATTTGAAAAAGCTGCTGAGAGGCAGCTTTTTTGTTTGTGCATTGGCATAATGGCCGCGAGTGAATATCTACCATCAACTTTTGGAATTCTATTTAACTGTAGTAATTTGGCCGGAGTAAAAAAAGTTACGGCCAAGCCCGTAGACGAAATTCTCTTCCCCGCAGCATAAATGCTCTAACGTTACAGGCAATGCAATGGCGACAGTCACAATGAATAAAAATTATCCCCTTCAGCTGTGGTTGACAAGTATAGCACTAGCACCGATTCTGTTCTTAATTATTGGAATTAATAATTCGCCTAATTTAAATGGGGAATCGGGTGCTTTTTTGATTCTTTTATTAAGTGTAATGTTAGGAATTCTCTATTCCTTGCCTGTAGTCTTTTTATCATTTATGATATATGGATTACTAATACAAAAAATACAAAACGCCTTTTTGATTAAGGTAATATTCAATGCCCTTTCTATCATTGGCACTTTTATTACATTTATTGTTATTCAAGGAATAAATTCATTTGCATGGAATGCCAATCGCTCTGGTTTAATATTTAGTATCACCTACTCCTTAAGTATTATTATTTCAAGTACGTTTTATAGGATACGCAAAATACAAAAGCATTGCCTATAACATAGGCTTGCCAGAAGCCTGATTTCTTTAAAAATAAAAGTCATTAAATTTAACGGCCTTCATCAAACCTTTCCGTTAGCGGTCGGCCTATGATGACCATATATTTTAACAAGCCAAATACTACAGAATGTTAAATGGGATTTTTACACCTTTTCCAATTTTGACAACCGAAAGGCTTACTCTTAGACAATTATCAATTGATGACCAGCAAAAGATTTTTGAATTACGTTCAGACAAAGAGATAAACAAATATCTTGACAGACAAACAAGCAAGACAATTGAAGACGCTATCAACTTTATCAACAAGGTTAATGATAACATTAAAAAAAGTAACTCAATCTATTGGGTAATAACCTTGACAAGGACAAGAACATTTGTTGGGACAATTTGTTTATTTGATTTTTCAAATGAAAAAAGAAGCTGCGAAATTGGGTATGAACTTATGCCAAAATATCAAAGACGAGGAATAATGAAAGAGGCGGCAGAAAAAGTTATTGGCTACGCTTTTCAGACATTGCAGTTTCAAAAAATAATAGCATTCACTCATAAAGGCAATGAGAATTCAACGAAACTATTGACGAAATTGAACTTTATGAAATCCATAGAAAAAGTCAAAGAAAATCCTGATCTTAATATGTTCACCTTGATATATTCAAGCGCCCACAAAATTCTTAATCAAATACCGAACATTCAAAATCAAAGGTGAGAAAGATCATTGCAGCAATTAACATGACAATTGACGGGTTTTTCGATCATACCGTAATAACTCCGGATGAGGAAATACATCGGCATTATGCCGACCTGTTACGGGACGCAGACGTTGTTCTATATGGGCGGATAACATATCAGCTGATGCAGTACTGGCAAAATCTGGTAAAGAATCCTTCAGGTGAAAAATCAATGGACGACTTTGCGAGGGCGATGGATAAGATCCCAAAAATTGTCTTTTCGCGTACGCTGAAAAATACAGAATGGGACAGTGCTACATTGTCAAATCAACCTATTGAAGAAGAAGTTTTGGAACTCCGTGAATCCCCCAATGGCGGGAGTAAAGACATTCTGGTTGGCAGCAGGAGTTTAATTATACAGCTGATGGAACTCAATTTGATTGATGAATACCAACTTTGCATTCACCCTGTCATTGCAGGAAGCGGTATGCTGTTATTTGAAAATATGAATGATAAAATTATTTTTAAACTCATAAAGACGAGGACCTTTACCAGTGGTGCAGTAATACTTTATTATGAACCGACAAACAAAAAAACAACGAACCGCTAACAAGGTTTGGTAACCGATCGTTTTATATGAATGTAGAAGAACAAATCAAACAGTACATTAACAGCCTACCTGAACAAAAACGGTCTGACTTACAGACGCTGCATCAAATCATACTTCAACTGTTACCTGCATCTAAATTATGGTTCTTAGATGGCAAAGACGATAAAGGTCAAACGGTATCTAACCCTAATATCGGATACGGATCTTACATGATAAAATATGCTGATGGAACAACGAAAGAGTTTTATAATATTGGTTTGAGCGCAAACAAAACAGGAATCTCTGTCTATATTCTTGGTATCAGTGATAAAACATACTTAGCTCAGACGTATGGAAAAAAATTAGGCAAGGCGAGCGTGAGTAGCTATTGCATCAAATTCAAAACGATAAGAGAGATAAATGTTGAAATATTGGAAGCTGCAATACAATATGGTGCTAAGTACGTAAAACTATGAGGGCTAACAAAGATTTGTGAAGTGGCGGCTGAGGGGGTTTCTGATGATCAAAACATCTCCGAATAACCAGCAGTAAATCCTAATAAACATCAGTGCTAAATCCGTTTCTTCATTAACCCCGAACTGTTGGACAAAACTTTATGGACACATCCGGTGATTAATTTAAGACCAGCTGAACTTTCAGACTTTAAGGCAATTGCTAAACTTCATGTGGACAATTGGCGAGAAAACTATCGGGGTATTTTAAGTGACAATTATCTGGACAATCAAGTCGAGAAAGATCGGCTTACTACCTGGTATAGAAGAATGAAGTCTCCAGTAAAAAATCAAACAGTCACCATTGCTACTTTCGATAATATGTTTGCAGGCTTTTGTTGTCTCTATTATGATGATGACCCAATTTTCGGTTCATTAATTGACAACTTGCACGTTACTTCAAATCTGCAAAGATCCGGTATTGGTAAAATGCTCGTTATAGATTGTGCGCGTAAAGTATATGAAAAATCCAAAAAAAAATCTATCTATCTGTGGGTATATGAGTCTAATATAAATGCTCGAATTGCTTATGAAAGATTAGGCGGAACAAATTTTGAGACAATTCAAAAAGGCAATCCCGACGGTACCAGCTCAAAAACATGTCGCATAATTTGGGACGATATTACGAGGCTTATCTAACCAGGGTCCACCTGACAATGTGTTTGCAGATGGGGGTATATTTTGAATTGGTAAATTTGATCGCGAGAGCAACCTACTAACTAGTGTGTGTCATGTTAAAAAGGGAACTATAACAATGCTAAAATATAGTAGGAGCAGTAGGGGAGACAATAATGTAACAAACAAGTTAACGTATATACTATTTATAATTTACCTGATCGCATTATTTTGGATTTTACTATTTAAGCTAGGTGTACGATTTTCTTATATGGGAAACAGGAGCATAAACTTAATTCCGTTTTATAAATCTTCCATCTCAAATGGTAAAATTGATGTAGGCGAGATCATTTTGAATGTAGTGATTTTTGTACCCCTTGGTATTTATGCTGGCATTTTATTCAAAAGATGGACCACGGCAAACAAACTTTTCTTCTTTTTCATAATTAGTGTGATACTTGAATCCCTTCAACTTATTTTAAAAATCGGGGCTTTCGATATTACAGACGTAATTACGAATACTCTAGGCGGAATTATTGGATTAATGACCTTTAAAGCCATTCACAAATTATTCCATAACAGTGAGAAGGCGCAAAAATTCATAAACATAATTGCAGCAATAGGAACTGTATTAATGATTTCATTGTTAATATTACTAAAATTGAACAGGCTGCCTGTAAGATATCAGTAATAACAAATTTCAAATACAGTTCCGGCCTTAGTAAAATACAATATCGACATGCCCTTGCCATTCTATGCTATTCACCGATGAAAGTTCAAACACATAACCTCGCAGCGGAAGTTCGCATCCGTGATCTGATAATTTCTGATATAGCTGCCTTATCACAACTCCATGCTACCGCATGGCGTCAAACATATGAGCCAATCTTCGGAAAAAGTTATCAATTTCCCACAGCCGAACTTCGCAAACAGCAATGGGAACAAAAGTTTGCTTATAAAAGCCAGCGCTGGTTTTGTATTGTCGTTGAACTTTCAGACCGCTTAATCGGATTTGCAAGTGGTAATAGTTATTCCAGCACCGAGCTGCCAGATTATGATGGAGAGCTGAATAAATTGTATTTGCTGAAGGAATACCACGGATTCAACATTGGTAAGACGCTCTTCATTGAAGCTTCTAATAGGTTTTTGAAAAATAGAATTAATACTATGGTAGCATTTACGGATCCGCAAAATCCAACTGGTAAATTCTTTGAACATATGAAAGGAAAAAAAATTATCAGTCAGGAG
Organism: Flavitalea sp.; assembly: GCA_035525775.1. Classification (GTDB taxonomy): domain Bacteria; phylum Bacteroidota; class Bacteroidia; order Chitinophagales; family Chitinophagaceae; genus Flavitalea. Next base: position 460 of record DATLDR010000189.1, on the reverse strand, counting down.
GGTGAATTTCATGGTGCTTATGGTTGGAACGATTTAAAGTCAGTTACTAAACTTTAAACAAACGGCATATAACAAAGGCTTGCAAACGCGGAAATGGTTTGAACATAAATTTCTAAATTCATGTTGCCTTCTGCAAATCTCAACTGTTACGCATAATTTGACTTCATGATATTTGAAAGTCAGCGACAATCTGAAGAAGTGGTAAAATATCTTAATGCTGGAAACTATCGCGACCGACCAATTACCTACGGAAAAAGTAGCTTGACTGCATATGCTCATCTTCTTATCTTTAATCAGATTAAGAAAATTAGTTGAGCGACAGAAAAAAGTGCCGCCTTTTACTAAATTCCCGAACATTTATAGTCAATTATGACCGCCAAACTATTCATATCGGCAATATTATTATTGATACTTGTGTCGTGTAACAACAATCGTACACAAGAAAAACCAAAACAAGCGA
>DATLDR010000028.1:0-19061 GCA_035525775.1 Flavitalea sp. | reverse complement strand
ACACTTCAGAAAAAGAAAAATATCTCCGCAACTCCGGTAAAATAGAAGGTCTTCCTTCGCAGAACGAATTAAGCAAAATAGGAAGGAGCTTAAATGAAACTGATAAAAACGACTCATCGCATCTAACGGACAGAAGCGGAGAAGAAGAAAAAGAAGATTACATCAATACTGATGAAAGAAAAAGAGATCTTGATAAGAGAGGTTTTTAATCAGAAAAATTCATTGAGATGGCAGACATAGATAATCCTACAAATGAAGGGCATACACGGGAATGGCAGGACCGGGCAAGAGTAGTGCTTGATGCAAAAAAGGAGGCCCAAACTGAAGCATTGGATAAACAAAGCCCAGCGCCTGAAGCAGATTTTAGAGATGGTGAAGAAACAAACAAAAGGATAAAAAAAGACGGGCGCGAAAAAGACGACAGATTTTACTGACGCGGGAATAGGTATGTTGCTACCTTTTCTACCTTGTTCGTTCCGGCAGCCTGAACAGCTTTGTACAACTGTACAGAAGAAACTTCAAATTTTTTTGACCAGTATATAGCTTCGTGGGGCTCTTCCAGGTGAATTCTGCGATCCTGCGACTTCCCTGGTTTTCTAAAACCTGACATACCTCTGCATTTAATAATGAACCATTAAAATGTTATGCCACAGTAAATATCCAGCCCAGCATAAGGCAAATTATAACTATCAAAGGGGATGGAAGGCGGGTAAAGGACAACAAAAGCCAGGTGCTGATAATAACTCCAAGGTTTAAAAAACTAACGGTCTTAAGTTCTGTAAGGCTGATGTCTTTCATCATATATAGTGTTGAGGCGACCATTATGCCTACGACTACCGCATTGATACCCTCAAGGGCCCGGTAAACTATCACGTATTTTTTTAGATTATGCCATATAGGGAAAAAAAATAAAACAAGAAGTGCGCTGGGCAGAAAAATAGCTATGGTTCCTATCAGGCATCCGAGCAGCTGCCAATGAGAACCTTTTTCTTTAAGCGCGATTCCACCGGTAAAGGCTGCAATCGAAAATACAGGCCCTGGTATTGCCCGCACCACTCCAGCTCCGATATAAAATTCTTCACGGTCTATTTTGATCACGGATTGAGTTTTATCCTGATTTTTTCGTTGCACAACCGGAGATTTAGGACGTTCAACATATTGCTCGAACATCATTGGAATCAGCACCTGGCCGCCGCCAAACACGAGGCTTCCAAAACGATACATGTTTTCAAAAAGATTGAAAACGTTTCTATTCGGCCAGTCATTTTTCCTGGCAAGTTCACTGAACAATCCCGCTGTAAAAAAAACTATCGCAAATAACCAGATGTTACCCCATTTTACTTTTTTAGATAGCGTTTCTTTCTGTGGAATTCTTATTTCACTCAGGTTCGTTACAAATCCTCCCGCTACAATAAGAATTGGAAATATCCACGGACTTTTAAATAAAAGGAACGTAACAATTGCGCTGATAATAAATATTATTCGCGTAATTGTATTATTTATTGCAAGCTGAAATGATTTCGCTGATGCATATGCCAGAAATCCAACAGCCATTGGAAGAATAAATGTGAATACTTTTTCACCGGAGTTTTTTGCATCTATGTATGGAAGTAAAAAAGAGAATGCACTCATGAGAATACAAGCAGGTAATATCCATATGAGAAGAGTTATTACTGCAAGGATAACTCCACCGCGTTTGAATCCGATTAATGTAAGCACCTGAGTTGATGATGCGCCCGGTAACAGTTGACAAAAAGAATTGTATTCCATCAATTCATCTTCGGTTACATATTCCCGTTGGTGTACGAAAGTTTTCATCATCATTCCAAAGTGGCCTTGCGGACCACCGAATGCTGTAATGCTATGCAGGAAAACGGCTCTGAGAAAAGGTATGTGTCGGAACAGCACCATACGGGCTAAATAAGTTTCACGTTCAATTTATATATTAATAGAATTGCGGTAATATCTGTTCTGTTCAATTTCGAGTCGCACTTTTTCAGGAACAAGGTACCGGATAGATTTTCCCTCACGTATAATCTTACGGATATAAGTACTCGAAATTTCAAGAAGAGGAGCTTTCAAAAAATTAACCTGGGCATTTTCATAAAAAATTTCTACCTTAAACCCGGGCCGCTCATAAACAAATACTGCATAATTGCTCAGAAGCTGTTTATAATTTTTCCATTCGGGTAAATTCTGATAGCTATCACTTCCCATGATCACAGAAAAATCATACGTTGGAAATTTTTCAGTAAAATAAGCGAGTGTATCTATCGTATAGGAAGGCCTTGGCAATCGGAATTCAATATCAGAGGCCTTGAGTGCAGGCTCATCTTCTATTGAAACCTGAACAAGGTAAAGCCGGTGATATTCATTAAGCAGTGTAGAAGATTTTTTCAAGGGATTTTGTGGTGAGATAACAAACCACACTTGTTCGATAGGAGTATTCTGAAGAATGTAGGTTGCTATAATAAGGTGCCCATTATGTATGGGATTAAAAGAACCGAAATAAAGTCCAACTTTCATCTATAATGTTGATTATCAAATAATTAAGTTTCTTCATCGACGAATATTCCATGGGCTTCGTTCAACCGGAGGCTTAAACTGTATCCCGCAACAGCAATTGATATAGGATCACCCAGCGGAGCGATCTGTTCTACTTTTACTTTTTCGCCAGGAATACATCCCATTTCCATCAACTTCAGTAATAGCTCATTATTTTCAAAGGAAACGATCTCTACGGTTCTTCCCTGCTTGATTTCTGACAGTCTTTTCATTACATTTTTATTGGTCAACAAATGTAGTTTTGTGGCGGTTAATATTTTTACGATTTTAGAAATGGTTAGAAATAAAGGGCTTGTGAAGTTTCATATCCTTCACCCTTTTTCTTTCAATGAAAAGAAAAAGTTGAAAATGGCTGTTGCGGCTTTAATGAATGAGGAAGGCAAGCAATTTGAATCGCTTGATTACATTTTTTGCTCTGACGAATACTTATTGGAAATCAACCAATCTTACCTTAAGCACGATGACCTGACGGATATAATCACATTTGACTTATCAGACAATGATTCCGCAATCAAAGGAGAAATATATATCAGCGTTGAAAGGGTACAGGATAATGCCGTTCTTTTCAATACTTCGTTCCGGGATGAACTTACAAGGGTAGTATTCCATGGCGCATTGCATTTATGCGGGTACAAAGACAAGACAAAAAAACATCAGGCGACTATCCGTCTAAAAGAAGATTTGTATGTGTCTCGATTCAAATAGGTTTCACGTGGAACGATCAATTTATGATCCGCATTCAGCAATTTGAAATGTATTTGAATCCCAACCAATAAATTTCCAATGTTTCACGTGAAACATTGTACAAAACTGTAAATATTATCTTTGCAAAATGTTTCCTGAATACGATGTAATTGTTGCTGGCGCGGGCCACGCCGGTTGTGAAGCCGCAGCTGCTGCTGCGAATCTTGGTTCTAAGGTTCTTTTGGTTACCATGAACCTCCAAACCTTAGGTCAAATGAGCTGTAATCCTGCAATGGGTGGCATTGCGAAGGGTCAGATTATAAGAGAAATTGATGCATTGGGCGGCTATTCTGGTATAGTTACCGATAAAAGCATGATACAGTTCCGTATGTTGAATCGGTCAAAAGGCCCAGCTATGTGGAGCCCGAGGGCGCAAAATGACAGAATGCTATTTGCAAATACGTGGCGTGAAATGCTAGAACAAACTCTTAATGTCGATTTTTACCAGGATATGGTTCAATCGCTGATCCTGAGAGATGGAAGAGCTTGTGGAGTGAGAACTCACCTGGGCCATGAAATCTTTGCTAAGGCAGTGGTTATCACCAGCGGAACGTTCCTGAACGGTGTGATTCATATTGGAGAAAAACAATTTGGAGGCGGGCGCGTTGCTGAAAAAGCAGCTACTGGTATAACAGAACAACTCGTTGCCTGCGGATTTGAGAGTGACCGGCTTAAAACCGGAACACCTCCCAGAGTCGATGGCAGAAGCCTGAACTACAACGTTATGGAGGAACAGCTTGGTGATGAAGATGTGACCGGGTTTTCTTTTCTGGATACTCCTAAACCAGCTACCCAGAGAAGCTGCTGGATCACCTATACCAGTAAGGAAGTTCATGATACTCTTAAAAAGGGGTTTGACAGAAGTCCTATGTATTCTGGTAGGATAGAAGGAGTAGGTCCCCGGTATTGTCCTAGTATCGAGGATAAGATCAGTAGGTTTGCTGAAAGAGAAAGGCACCAGCTATTTATAGAACCCGAAGGTTGGAACACTGTAGAAATCTATGTAAATGGATTTTCGACTTCTTTGCCAGAAGATGTTCAATACGCCGCCCTAAGGAAAGTAAAGGGTTTTGAAAATGCGCGGATGTTCCGCCCTGGTTACGCGATTGAATATGACTACTTTCCACCAACCCAGTTAAAATACTCACTTGAAACAAAGCTTATCAGCAATCTTTTTTTCGCGGGACAGATAAATGGTACCACCGGGTATGAAGAAGCTGCCTGCCAGGGACTCATGGCTGGCATCAATGCTCATCAGAAAGTTAGATCCCTTGAACCACTGATTCTGAAAAGGAGCGAGGCATACATAGGCGTACTTATAGATGACCTGATCAGTAAAGGCACAGAAGAACCTTACAGAATGTTTACTTCCCGGGCAGAATTCAGGACTTTGCTCCGGCAGGATAATGCAGATCTGAGATTAACAGAATTGAGTTACCGATTGGGACTTGCCTCACAGGGAAGGATGGATAAACTGAAATTAAAAAGAGATGGAGTTGAAAAAATCAAATCTACTTTGCAGCATGTTTCTATTTCGCCTGACCAGGTAAATGAGTATCTCCAATCAAAAGGGTCTGCCGCGCTTGAACAAAAACAAAAAGTATTGCAGGTGTTACTACGTCCGGGGATTGATCTTATTTCGATGATGCAATCAGTTCCTGTTATCAAGGACGTAATTGGCGATTTCAACACTGAAACAATTGAACAGGCTGAAATTCAGGTTAAGTATGATGTGTACATAGAAAAAGAAAAAGACCTGGTAAAACGGATGTCGCAGCTCGAAGAGCTTAAGATTCCTGAAAATTTCAATTACGACCGCATTTCTGCTTTGTCGAATGAGGCCCTTCAAAAGTTTAAAAAAATAAAACCTGGCACATTAGGTCAGGCAAGCCGCATTTCAGGGGTTAATCCAAGTGATGTTCAAATACTTATGGTATATATGGGAAGATAATTTAATATATTATAAACCGTAATTAGCACTAATTTCCAACATTTTATCTATAGGTTTTTTTGCTTTAAGTCTTATTTCCTCTTCCATATCAATTTCCGGGACCTCAAATTTCATACATAGGTATAATTTTTCTAATGTATTTAATTTCATGTGTGGACAGTCGTTGCACGCACAGCTGTTCGTAGGAGGCGCAGGAATGAACTGCTTATTTGGAGAGGACTTCATCATCTGATGAAGAATACCAGTCTCTGTTGCGACTATAAACTCTTGTGCTGGGTCATTCTCGCTGAACTTCAGTAATCCGGTTGTTGATCCAACAAAATCCGCCAGTTTAAGAATTGGTTCTTCACATTCAGGGTGTGCCAGTAATTTGGCATTGGGGTGCCTCATTTTCAGTTTCAGTATTTTCTCCATGCTGAACATTTCGTGCACCATGCATGCTCCATTCCAAAGAAGCATATCCCTTCCTGTTTTTTTAATGAGGTAAGCACCAAGATTTTTATCGGGAGCAAATATAATTGGCTGGTCTTTTGGAACACTTTGAACGATATAAGGCGCATTACTGCTTGTACAGATGATGTCACTCAATGCTTTTATACCTGCGGAACAATTTATATATGAAATAACGATGTGATCAGGATGCTTGTCTTTGAACTTTTTGAAAAGGTCCGGAGGTGCAGAATCGGCAAGTGAACAACCGGCTTTAAGATCCGGCAACACTACCTTTTTGTGCGGGTTCAGGATCTTCGCTGTTTCTGCCATAAAGTGAACACCGGCAAAAACGATCATATCAGCTTTTGTTTTTTCAGCGTATTGTGCCAAGCCCAAGCTGTCTCCAATGTAATCTGCTACATCCTGTATATCTGAATCCTGATAATAGTGCGCAAGGAGCACGGCATTCTTTTCTTTTTTAAGAATTTCAATTTCTTTAAAAAGATCAAGCGACGGATCTAATTCTACGTCCAGGAAACCTTTCCTTTCAATTTCAACTGTATTTACCATGTTTATAACTCCCGTAGTATTTAATAATATATCTTATTTATATAAATAGCTATTACTATTACGGCTGTGGATTGGGGGATAAAATTATTGTGTTGATTTTTGGTAAAGTTACAAATACTGCTTTATCCACTTCAATCCACAAAACGTTAACGTTGAATAATAGCGTCCCTCCTTTGTTTCGAATACTTGTCCACGATGTTAACAATTTTAAGTACTGGATAAAAAAAATCGATCGAGCGCAATTTTCTCTGTTAACACACATTGGACAACTGTATGGTTTTATACATTGTCGGATCAGGACAACCTCGTCGCTGAACTTACTAACCAAGTCTTCCACCATGGCAGAACCATGAAAGCGATGCTTATTAACAGGAAAAAGTCGATTTCAACGATGCCATGTTAATGTTGTTTCCACGCTTGTTTCACAGATATTCTTTTTAGCCTATTTTTGCCGTCCGTTCAAAATAAACGAGAAAAAGAATATGTCAATCATTCAAAGTATTCGTGATAAAGCTGCGTGGATAATTATTGGTTCCATTGCGCTTGCCCTGATAGCTTTTATAGTACAGGATGCCTTCCAGAACCGTAATATGTTTGGAGGCAACTCTACTACACTTGGTGTTGTTAACGGAACAAAGGTAGATGCTGTTGAATTTGAAGAAAGATTTAAAAGAGCCGAGGAATCATACCGTCAGCAAGGTTATCCGATGAATGACATGATGAGGTCGAATATCAGGGAAAGCCTTTGGAATGAATATGTGGATGACGCATTAATGAAGGACAGATATAAAGAACTAGGCATCCAGGTATCGGACAAAGAACTGAGTGATATATTATATGGAGAAAATCCACCTCAGGATCTAAGGCAACAATTTACTGATCCAAATACCGGCCAATACGATGCAAATGCAGCCTACCAGCAGATACAGCAACTGAAGAAGAATAAAAACAATCCACAATATTCTGCCCAGTATTCAAGTTTTTTTAATCAATATCTGCCGGCACTTGCGAAAAACAGGCAGAAGGAAAAATATCTTTCATTATTAGGCGCCAGTGTGAATGTTCCGAAGTGGCTCGTGGAAAAAATCAATACTGACAACAGCCAGAAAGCTGCCATTAGTTATGTAAACATTCCTTTTACTACTATCAGTGATTCAACAGTAAAGGTATCAGATGACGAAATAAAGGACTACGTAAATAATCATAAAGAGGAATACCAGCAGGAAGAAACACGTTCTATAGAATATGTGATGTTTGATGCTGGTCCGACGCAAGTGGATTCTGCTGCAATACTTGCGCAGGTTAATGCAATAAAAAATGAATTTTCAACAACAACTGATCTTTCATCTTTCATGATAAGAAATGGTTCTGAAACTCCGTATAATGATGCTTTTGAATTGAAATCAAAATTGCAATCGCCGCATGCAGATTCGATTGCTGCTTTAGCCGAAGGACAGGTTGCGGGACCTTTTGTAGAAAACGGGAATTACGTCCTTGTGAAAATGATGGGGAAAAGAAGTCTGCCCGATAGTGTGAAAGTGCGCCATATACTGATAAAAACCGGTGAAGCTGGGAAACCTGTTATGGCTGATTCAATAGCTAAGAACAGAATTGACAGCATCGTAAATGCAATAGGAGGCGGGGCTAACTTTAATGATATGGTCGTAAAATATAGCGATGACCAGGGAAGTAAGGATAAGGGAGGAGAATATGAATTTGCGTTCACACAGTATGCATCACTAAGCAGGGAGTTTGCAGATGTTGCTTTTTATGGTAATTCCGGCGATAAAAAAACCGTGAAAGTGCAAAACCAATCGTACAGTGGATACCATTATATAGAAGTGATCAATCAGAAAAAATTTGAGCCTGCATTTAAAATTGCGCAGTTTTCCAAGGCCATTGTTCCGAGTGATGAAACTGTTCAGCGGCAGAATGGGATAGCTTCACAATTTGCTGCTGAAAGCCGGACAAAAAAGCAATTCGACGATAACCGAAAGAAAAATAAGTATACTCCACTTGTTGCTACGGAGATTAAACCACTCGATGGAATGATTAATGGAATTGGAACGAGCCGCGAAGTGGTGAAATGGGTGTACAACGCAAAACCCGGAGATGTTGCTGAAACGCCCTTCCAGGTGGAGGATAAAATTGTTGTTCCGGTGTTAACCCGGGTTTATGAGAAAGGAATTATGACAGCGGAAAAGGCCAGGCCTTTAGTAGAAAGTATTATCAGGAACGAGAAGAAAGGGAAGCAGATAGCAGAAAAAGTTAAGAATGCTAATTCTATTGAATCAGCGGCTCAGGCAGCAGGACAGCAGGTAGCACGGGTTGACAGCCTTATGTTCAGCACTCCGTTTATTCCTAATGTTGGTCAGGAACCTAAGGTAATTGGTGCGGCATTTAATAAAACATTGCTTGGTAAGGTTTCTTCCGGAATAATAGGGAATGGAGGAGTTTTTATTATTAAGGTTGAAAATCAGGGAGCGGTAACCAATCCGGGGGCGGATATAGGACAGCAGCAGGCGGAATTGATCGTTGGGTTAAGACGGGCATATTCAGATCCGAGAATTATTAATGAAGTTTTGAAGAAGACTGTCAAAATCAAGGATGACCGCCACAAATTCTTTTAAAGAAGTTAATATTACTGTTACATATCCCGCGCCTTGCGCGGGATTTTTTTTAATGTGTAAATTTGTTTAATGGCAGAAGAAATAATAAACAGGGTGACATCAAGTGCGCTAGAAGAGCTTAATCTCGAAGATTATTTTCCTAAACAGGATATAGTTGTTTTTGATCTTAAGCCCTATTTGTTCATGGAGCTGATCCTTAAAGAGAAAGATTTCAGGGAAGCGCTGCTGAACACAGATTGGTCACTATACGGAAGTAAGGTTGTTGCGGTAACTTGTTCTGCTGATGCTATAATTCCAATGTGGGCTTACATGCTTGTAGCATCTTACCTGCAACCGGTTTCAGACGAAGTTATATTTGGCGATAAAAACGCTGCATTGAAACAAATCTTTATTAGAAACATTTCCTCTGTAGAGGTGAACCAGTTTGTGGATAAGAAAGTTGTGGTTAAAGGTTGCGGTAATTTGCCTGTAGGCGAATATGCATATCTCGAAATCACTAAACTATTAAGGCCTGTAGTAAAAAGCATCATGTATGGCGAGGCGTGCAGTACAGTACCGATTTATAAGAGGAAATAAATGGATGCCTTACATTAAAACCATCCCCTTCTTTTAAAGATCCACAGCATAATGACAGGAATGATAAGCGTCATAAAAACAGTAAGGTAAAAGCCTACGTGTGTGTGGGCAAAAGGAATAACGTCGAAGTTCATTCCAAAGATGCCAACAATCACAGTAGGAGGTGCGAGTAAACACGTAACGATCGCCATCACTTTCATAACCTGGTTCATTTTCAGGTTGACATTACTGATATACAGATCCTGTATATTCATTAAAACATCACGATAGTTTTCAGTCAGGTCATGTGCCTGTGCTATATGGTCGTAAATGTCTTTAAAATATTTGGTGTTCTTTTCCTGCAACAATTCACTTTCACTGCGAATAAATCCATTGATCAGGTCCCGGACTGGGGTAATGTTTCTTTTAAGTACTATCAGTTCTTTTCTGAGCTTATTGATGCGTGCAAGTGAGCGTGTATCACTCTGCCTGATCACATCTTCTTCCAGTTGTTCTATGCATGAGCCAAGCTCTTCCATTACAACAAAATAATTATCTACAATAAGGTCGAGCAAGCTGTAACACAGGTAATCGGCGGAATTCTGCCTGATCTTTGAACTTGTAAATTTAAGCCGTTCACGGAGCGGATTGAATACATCACGTTTAGCATCTTCCTGAAATGAGATAACAAAATTTTTTCCAAGAATGATGCTGATTTGTTCCTGCTCAACAGTTGTGATGGTGCCGTTATAATACAGCATATTGAGCAGGCAATAGATAATGTCATTTATCTCATCGATTTTCGGCCGCTGGTTAATGCTTAGAATATCTTCGATGATCAGCGGATGTATTCCGAAGTGGTTACAGATAAGTTCAACATCAGCTTTACGCAGCCCGTCAATATTTATCCAGGTAATGTGCTCATTGTCCTTGAATTTAAATACTTCTTCTACATTGCCGAACTGGTATTCATTGAGCGAATCCGAAGTGTAATCATGAACAAATATTTTTACATCAGGTGCTTCTTCACGCGGTGGAGGAATCGTTGGGTTTACTGATAATATTTTTTTAGTTCGTTCTACTCCGAAAAGGGGAGGAACACCAAGAAATCTTAAATATTTATCCGGCCGGATACTCATAAACAGGGTAACTTATAATTTTTCATAAAGCGCCCTCAGTTTTTCCCGGGTCATTATCTTTTCCCAGTCTTTACCAAGTGCATTCTCCCATAAAGGTTTCATACCAAGGGATACATCTATCATTTTGTTGAAATCGGCATCAGACAATCCTTTGGTAATTTGCTGCGGGATATCAATCTTATTTTTTTCAACCATGTACCTGAATTCTCTGACTCCATCAGGATAATATTCTTCGAGCTTATCAAATACAATGCAGTTACCAATGCCATGTTTTGTGCCTAACAGGTAACTTAGTCCATAGCTTACTGCATGGGCCACTCCAACCTGCGAATAAGCAATACTCATTCCTCCGGCATATGAAGCCATCATTAGCTGGTCATCGTTTTCATCATCCCAAATATTCTTCCGAACAAAAACATTTCTGCAAAGATCGAGCGCCTTTTCTCCATACGATTTGCTGAATTCATTCAGGTAGGTTCCTTCAAGACTTTCAATACAATGTATATAGCAATCCATACCTGTATAAAATCTTTGATTCACTGGTGCATTGCTGGTGAGTACCGGATCAAGAACAATCTGATCAAAAGGAGTGTAATCTGAGTTCATGCCTAATTTCTTTGTCGGTCCTGTGAGCACTGTGGTACGTGAAACTTCCGCACCGGTTCCGCTGAGCGTAGGGATGCCGACTTTATAAACACCGGGATTTTTAACGAGATCCCAACCCTGGTAATCTGCTGACGATCCTGGATTTGTCATCATGAGTGAAACCGCTTTAGCGAGGTCCATTGTTGAACCCCCGCCAATACCAATAACGCCGCTTACCTGTCCGAATTCATCTTTCAGCTGTTTTGCTATGCTGTCGACATAAGTGGTTTTTGGTTCATAGGTAACGTCAGCCAATATTATTTTATCATTGCCTTCAACAGGGATTCTATTAACAAGGGACTTGTTTTCAAAAAAATGATCTACTAAAAAGATCATCGGAGAATTATTCTTTCTTTTTTGAGCGATGATCTCACCCAGCTGGTCGAAACTACCCCTTCCATACACCACATAATCAACCATTTTAAAATTCCGGAACTTCATATTTATCTGTTTAATGATCTACTAATGCCGCTGCACCAAAAACACCTGCACTGTCACCCAGTGAAGGTTTAACAATCTTTACATCAACGCTGTTATTGAAAATAAAATTTTCCAGAGATTGTTTTCCTTTTTCATAAATAAGATCAATATTTCCAACACCACCTCCCACAACAATTACATCAGGATCAAGAATGTTCGTAACAACAGAAACAGCTTTTCCAAAAAAATGCACAAGCCGGTCCATCGTTTTAATTGCAGAGGCCTCCCCTTTACTATTGCGACTCACTATCTCCTGCAATTTTATCTTTTCACCGGTCAATGACGTATAATATTGTTGCAGTGCCGGACCGGACAATACAGTTTCTACGCAACCGATTTTACCACAATAACACATACCTCCGGAATCATCAAGGAAGTTATGCCCCCACTCTCCGCCAATACCGTGATGGCCTTCGAGTACATGGCCATTGATAACAATTCCTCCTCCAACACCTGTGCCCATTATAATTCCAAACACGATTTGTGCATCCGGAACAATTTCTTTTACCACTCCCCACTTTGCTTCAGCAAGGGCGAAACAGTTGGCGTCATTGGCTAGTTTTACCGGAACACCAAGTTTCTTTTCGAGATCTGCTTTGAGGGGTTTACCATTAAGGTGAGTAGAGTTGCAATTTTTCATTCCCTGTAAAACAGGATCAATAACACCTGGAGTAGCGAACCCAATTTCATAAGGGTTGAGTCCGGATTTTTCTTTCATCATTTGAATAAGCTTCGCAATCTGATTAATCGTATGATCATATCCCTTCATGGCTTCTGTATCTATTCGCATACGAACTAACGGCAGTGGCTTGTCTGCTGCGGGCATGATCACACCTTCTATTTTTGTTCCTCCAAGATCTATCCCCCAGGCAGGTTTATTCATTATTTCATGTTTACTCAATTTACAAAAGCTTGGCGGCTCTTTCAAGGTCTTCAGGCGTATCGATCTCTACTCCCATATATTCGGTAAGAACCATCTTCACTGGAACACCATGCTCAAGGTACCTTAAGCATTCTATTTTTTCAGCTGACTCCAATGGAGATACAGGCCATGACGTAAAATCGATCAACGCTTTTTTCCTGAAAGCGTATACGCCTATATGTTCATAATAATTAATCGCCACATGCTTATTACGCGGAAAGGGGATCACACTGCGGCTAAAAAATAAAGCGTTATTTTTGAGGTCAACAGCCACCTTCACAAAATTTTCGTCGGGTATATATTTGTCTTCCTTCATCATCTGCATGAGTGATGCAACCTGAACAGATGAATCTTCAAAAACATGAAGAAGTTTTTGGAGTGGTTCTTTGTTTACAAAAGGCTCATCACCCTGCACATTCAGAATAATATCAACATCAAGATCAGCCGCTGCTTCCGCAATCCGGTCGCTGCCACTTTCATGAGTGCGTTTACTTTTAATTACGCGACCTCCATTTGATGTGATCTCTTCACTGATGATGTCGCTATCTGTTACCACAATAACTTCTTTGAAAAGACCTGTTGCGACTGTATTATCATAAGTATGGCGAATAACACTTTTGTTCCCGAGCCGCATCATCAGCTTCGCGGGGAACCTGGTGGCTGCATAACGGGCGGGGATCATTGCTATTTTCTTCATAATACCGGTATCAATCTGTAAATGTAAGGGCTACCAGACAGCAGCGGAAATCATGTGAATTGCGCAACATCAATGACGGGAGACGAGAAACTTTTAAAATTCGTGTTAACTGTTCAGCATCAGCGGCATTACAAGCATCAGCAGATCTTCGCTATCTTCCTGCGCAGCAGGTTTCAAAATACCAGCCTTGGTAGGAGTTGAAAGATCGATGGTTATCTCATCGCTATCAGAAGCATTTAGCATTTCAATTAGAAATTTTGCATTGAACGCAATCTGTAGGTCTTCTCCATTATACTGGCATTTCATTCTTTCTGTTCCTTCAAAAGAAAAGTCTACATCCTGAGCAGCAAGCTGCAACTCGCTTCCTGAAATATTCACCACCACCTGGTTAGTGCTTTTATTACTGAATATACTTACCCTGCGCAGCGCCCCCTGAAAATCAGATTTATTAACCGTTAACTTATAAGGGTTATCTGCCGGGATCACTACTTTATAATCCGGGAAACGTGCATCGATCAGGCGGCAACTCATTTGTGTAGTGCCATGTTTTACAAAAAGATGGTTACTGTTATAATTTATTGTAAGCTCATCTTCATTCATAGGCATAGAGGATTTCAACAATGTAAGGGGCTTCTTAGGAACGATCATTGAATCGGTCTTAGGGCAATTTACATCGGTCCTTCTATAACGCACAAGCCTGTGAGCATCCGTAGAAACAAATTGAAGCGCATCTTTCGACATTTCAAAGAACACACCTGTCATTGCAGGCCGGAGATCATCATTGCTTACGGCAAACAGTGTTTTATTGATAGCGGTTACGAGTGCTGAGGATCTGATAGTAAAAGTGGAAGTATCGTCAGCAGTGGGTTCTTTAGGAAAATTGTCGGGATTTTCACCCATTACCTTGTATTTTCCATTGTCGCTTGTGATCTCGATGCCAAAATTCTTATCTATATTGAAGGTGAGCGGCTGGTCGGGAATGTTTTTTAATGAATCAACCAGTATTCTTGCAGGGATACATACCCGGCCTGAACCATTCGATTCAACTTCCATTTGTATCTTCATCACCGTTTCAAGATCTGTGGCTACAACGCTCAACCTGGTTTTTTCTACCTCAAAAAGAAAATCCTCAAGGATAGGGAGCACGGTATTACTGTTGATTACGCCACTTATTTGCTGCAGTTGTTTCAGTAATGCTGAAGAAGACACAATGAACTTCATGCGAAAATGATTAGTTGAATTTCAGCAAACCTAAGGGAAAAACAGGAAACTCCCGAATGAAGTTAGCATAGCCACATGGGCAAAAAATCCGTGTCAATTTCTTAATTTCTGCTCCAAATTTGCAGTCAATCCGGCTTGTATGGTATTCGATAAACTGTTTGGATGGGTAAGAACAAAGGAAGAGGATCCTCTGATACCTTTCGGCCGGTATTCGGATAATAATAAGTCTGTGCTTAAAGTTCAGCGCTGGAATGAGGCTGATCAGCTTTTTAAGGAAAAGGAGTATTTGAAAAGTATTGAAGTATTTTTCGACTACGTGTGTGATGAAGAGCAGCAGAATGTAGTAATCAGCAGGGATAACGGATTAATGAACTTCACCCTGTACCAGGGATCAAAAATAGTCCGCGGTAAAATCGATACTGAAACCATCGCCGCCGAAACATCTATTGCAAGAATGCCGGAGCCTAGTATACCTGTAATGCGAAGGCTCCTGGAAATGAATTTTCATCTTTATTATTCCAGGTATGCCCTTAAGGAAGACAGGATCATCATGCTGTTCAAGTCGGACGTTAACAATGCTACTCCAAATAAACTTTATTATGGACTAAAAGAGCTTGCAACAAAAGCTGATAAACAGGATGATCTGCTGATCAGTGAATTTAAATTTCTGGAACCTGTTGATACCAGCCACATCATTCCTGTTCCCGAACAGGAAAAAACCATAAAGTTTGATTTCTTTCAAAAATGGATCAGGGAAACGCTTGCTTATATTGATACACTTGATGCTGAAAAATTTTCAGGCGGCATTTCTTATATGCTTCTCGCGCTGGTATTCAGGATGGATTACCTGATAGCCCCTGAAGGCAAAATGCTCAGTGAACTGGAAAAAATCGCTTCATCTTATTATAGTAAGGACGACAAATCATCACCTGAAAGAAACCCTGTGATGATTGAAGGGTTTCAAAAGTTACTGACAAAGCCTGAAGAGGACATTTGCGGCCAGTTTTTCATTTCGAAATATACTTTCGCTATTGTAGTTCCACAGAATATGAAGCTGGTGAGCGAAGCCATTCAGACGGCGCTTCAGAACATGGTGTGGTACCGCGACAATAATTATCCGGACATCGCAAACAAAGTGATGGAATATGGTTTTGCCTACTGCCAGTATTCGTACAGCCTTTCAAAGCCGTTATCTGATCTTTTCAGGCTGTATATGCAAATCAACTATGCAGAATATTTTAAGGCACTGGGGTTTCAGTCGTATTATTATGATGAAGAAAAAAATTCCTTCAACCAGGATGCGATAGACGACAGGATAGATTCAATTATTTATTACTGGAAACCCAAATATCCTTCACTTGCCTTTAAAACAAAAAAACTGAAATTTGATACGCTGGTTAATTTCAACCAGTCTTTTCTGCAGGAGATATCGGAATTGAATTTCGAATAATCAAGACGATCGATGGAATTTCAGGAGATAATAGAAAATTACCAGCCGGCCATTATCCAGATCGCTTCCAGCGGGAACACAGGAACAGGATTTTATCTTGACACTTATAACCTGATCGTTACAAATGAACATGTAGTAGGAAAAGCTGCGGAGGTTACTATTTCAGGAAAAGCGTTCAAGAAAATGCTTTCTGCTGTTTGGTATACGGACAAAAAGCATGACCTCGCTTTTTTGCAGCCGCCTATCGGATCGCCATTTCCATCAATTCCTCTAGGCAAATATGACCTGATGAAAGACGGAGATGAAGTAATAGCGATAGGACATCCGTTTGGCCTTAACTATACAGCCACGCAGGGGGTGATCTCAAAAATTGACAGGGTGAGGCAGGGCCTTCATTTCATTCAGATAGATGCAGCAATTAACCCTGGAAATAGTGGCGGGCCGTTAGTAAATAACAGGGGTGAGATAATAGGCGTAAACACTTTTATTATCAAAGGTGGCGATAATCTGGGATTTGCGTTACCGGTTTCTTATCTCAAAGCTGCATTAGACCTTTATCTTCCTTATAAAAGCACTCCTGCGACCAGGTGCCCTAATTGTAATTTTCTTGTGCTGCCTTCGAATATTGATTCCGGCAAATATTGTCCTTCGTGTGGTACAGAAGTAAAGATCCCGGAAATACCGGTAAATGAATACAGTCCTGGCGGTATTCCAAAAGTGATTGAAGGAATTCTTAAAGACCTTGGAAAAGACATAAGGCTGGCCCGGGAGGGGACCAATAAATGGGAAGTGAAAGAAGGCAGCGCAAAAATTAAAATTTCTTATAATACCGAAACCTATTTTATCAGTGGAGATGCTTACCTGTGCCAGCTTCCACAGGAGAGTCAAAAGATAAAAGCACTTTATCAATACCTGCTGGAAGAAAACTATTTGAACGCAGAGGGTCTTGTGTTAAGTTGCGTAAGCCAGAATATCGTTTTATCCGGAGTGTTATATGATCTGGATATGACAAGAGAGAGCGGAACAAAATTATTTGAGACGTTGTTTAAAAAAGCTGATGAATACGATAATATATTAATAGAGAGGTTTGGCTGCAAGCCCAGGCTCGAGGAAATTTGATATGTTGCACAGAAAAAGACTTACACCTGACCAGGCTTTGCAAAGAGCAAAGTTATATTGTGCTTACCAGGAACGCTGTCATTCAGAAGTAAAAGAAAAACTGTATTCTTTCGGACTGTACAGGAGCGATGTTGAAAAAATTTTATCGGAGTTAATCGAAGACGATTACCTGAATGAAGAACGATTTGCAGCGGCATTTGCACGGGGGAAATTCCGAATGAAAAATTGGGGAAGGGTGAAAATAAAGTATGAGCTGAAGCAAAAAAACGTAACCGAATATTGCATCAGGAAGGCCTTGAAAGAAATAGAGGACTCTGGGTATTTAAAAACACTTTCAAAATTGAAAGATCAGAAGCTGGCCGAATTAAAAGAAGAGGCAAATAAATTGGTAAAAAAGAAAAAAGTAATTGATTATTTACTGCAAAAAGGATATGAAAGAGAATTGATCTTTTCTTTATTCAAAGAATAATATAAGCTATGGCTGCAGACAGTTTAAATATCAGTATAGTTCAAAATGACCTCAAATGGGAAGATAAAAAAGCAAACCTCGCAAGCTTCGAGGAGATGATAATGAAGTATGATGACAAGATGGAAGTTGTTTTTCTACCGGAAATGTTCAGCACAGGATTCAGTATGCGGCCATCTGTTCATGCTGAAACAATGGCTGGTGAATCGGTGCAATGGATGAAACGCATTGCAGCAGAAAAAAAGATAATTCTTGCAGGAAGCCTGATTATTCAGGAGAATGGCGACTTCTACAATCGTTTAGTATGGATGTTGCCGAATGGTGATTGTGGAATTTATGATAAACGCCATTTGTTTGCCTACGCTGGTGAAGATGGAGAATATACAAGTGGAAATAAAAGACTGATAGCATCCGTAAAGGGATGGAAACTCAATCTGCAGGTTTGTTATGATTTAAGATTTCCTGTATGGGCTCGACAAACCGTGCCGATGACTGAAAATGACCATGATCCTGAATATGACGTATTGGTGTATGTGGCAAACTGGCCTGAGAAACGGGTGCATGCATGGAAAACTTTACTTCAGGCACGGGCCATCGAAAACCAGTGTTATGTAGTAGGTGTAAACCGCATTGGTGATGATGCAAATGGCAATCATTACACCGGCGACTCTATTATAGTGGATCCAATGGGACAGCCTTTATTACAGGCCGGTGGCGACCAAGGGATCTTCACATATTCAATACAGTTAAACGCTCTTAATCAGGTGCGTGAAAAACTGCCTTTTCTGAAAGATGCAGATCCTTTTATTATTGCAGGCTAATTGTTTTGGTTCGCTTCCATTATCAACTGCTTTGCTTTCTCCACTTTAACATCTATGCCGTTTTTAATGTCTTCAGCAGTGGGTGCAACATATATATCGGGCATTACTCCTCTCCCTTCGCTGACCAGATCATTACGCATTACAAATCTGAACTTAGGAATCCCGATGCGCAATTTTGTATTAGGAAGAGTAAGTTCAGGAATTATCCATGCGGTATTTCCATAGCCACCGCCGCCTGTTTCCTCTCCTATTAATTTTACATTTTTCTGGCCTTTAAGTTCCTGAGCGAACAATGTTGTTGCCGAAAAAGAATTCCCGCCGGTAAGAATGTAGATGTTTCCTTTGAAATGATATTTTTTAATGGGCTTGAATACATGGCGCTCATAAAATCCAAAATGGAAATTACCGTCATCTTTTTTCTTTGTGATCATGGTGGTGATCATCCAGTATATTGGCTGCAAAGTAATGTAGTCGCGGTACCGCGATGATCTTTTAATTGCATACAGCGAGTCGGCTATTATGAAATTGTGATCAGTTAGGTATTGCGTGAGCAAAGTGGAATTGCCGGCCTCGCCTCCGCCATTTGAGCGCACATCGACCACCAGATGTTGCAGGCCCAGTGCTTTAATACTCTTAAATGATGACCTGAAAAAT
>DATLDR010000118.1:0-65395 GCA_035525775.1 Flavitalea sp. | reverse complement strand
AACGACTGATTTGCAAATTGCGCCGCTTATTTTGTTGCCTTTTGTAGAAAATTGTTTTAAGCATGGCGCCAGTAAATTTTTAAGCACTCCCTGGATTAATTTAAAAATTGAAATAAACACTAATGTTCTCTTCCTGAAACTGATGAATGGGAAATATAGTGACTATACAGAGCAGCAGCAAAAAACCGGAATAGGTCTGGCTAACGTTAAGAAGAGACTTGAATTATTGTACAAGGATAAACATGAACTTCAAATCATTAACGAGCCCGAAGTGTTTATCGTGAACCTCAGGCTCGAGCTGTTAGTAGGAACGAAAGATCATTTAATAAACGAAACGGCTGTAACAAAACTAACGTATGCTTAAAGGAGATCAAGCTACAACTCTAAAATGTTTGATCGTTGATGATGAGCCCATGGCAAGGGATGTCATCAGGCGTTACATTGAAAAAGTGACAACTCTACAAATCGCAGGAGAATTCGGCAACGCCATTGATGCTATGGTCTTTTTGCATAATGAACCTGCCGATCTTATCTTTCTCGATATACGGATGCCTCATCTAAGCGGCACCGAGTTTGTGAAGTCGTTGCGTAATATTCCAAAAATTATTTTTACCACAGCTCATAAAGAGTACGCATTAGATGGTTTTGAACTGGATGTGGTTGACTATTTATTGAAACCGATCAGGTTTGAAAGGTTTTTGCGTGCGGTGAATAAAGCGTTTCCTCAAAAAAATATGGAGTTTACGGAGTTGGTTGCTGTGGATAAGAAATCAAGCTTGGGCTTTATCTACATCAAATCGTATCGTAAAATGATTAAAGTCATGCTTGATGACATTCTTTATATCGAAAGCGCGGGTGATTACCTGAAAGTATTTACAGAGAATACCTCTTTCGTAACTCGTCAAACGATTTCTTCGCTTGAAGCGATGCTGTCAGGGAGCGAGTTCATCAGGATACACCGCTCGTATATCGTTTCAATTCAAAAGATTGCTTCTTTTACACATGAAACGGTGGAAATAGGGAAGAAGGAATTACCTATTGGAAAATTTTACCTCAACGGTTTTCTGAAATCGCAAAAAAGCTGAAGCCATGCCGACAATCAAAGCACCGGTTATAGTTGTTTTATGGTGGTGCGTTACAAATTAGAGATTTATGAGAGCGTTATTATTGTTACTACTCTTAATAATCTTTCATGAGATTTTATATTCGCAAATCGCTACCTCTCTAAGCGGAACGATTAGGGATAAGCAAACCGGTCAAGCCTTACCAGGTGCAAGCGTTACCATAAAAGGTAGTTTCACGTCAATCGTGGCAAATGTGAACGGGTACTTTTCCTTTCCTAAAATCAAACCAGGAGAAGTAATTCTTATAATATCGTATGTTGGATATGAGTTAATAGAACTGCCTGCAAAAGTTTATAGGGATAGGTCGACTTTTATTAATGCGTGGTTGGCGTTGGATGACAGAGTAGGGAACGAGGTGGTAGTAGCTGCTTCGAAGCGGCCTGAAAAAATTACCCATGCACCTGCGTCCGTTCAAGTTATTGGAATAAGAGACTTACAACAATTTTCCGGGTCCAATGTAGGCGAGCTCGCATCGAAAATCCAGGGTGTTGAATTTGTCCGTTCGGGAGTTGATTTCGTAGCGTTCAATGCGAGGGGGTTCAACCGTGCTATCAATAATAAGTTTTTTCAAATGATCGATAGGCGAAACACTATGTCGCCTTTAGGACCAGGGTTACCTTTAGTAAATCTCGCCACAGCTATAAAAGAAGATATCGAAAGTATAGAAATTATTTTAGGGCCTCAATCGGCATTATTCGGGCCAAATGTGCATAATGGGTTGTTCTCTATCACTACCAAACATCCGCGAAAATATCCGGGTACCACGGTTTCAGTAAGTGCAGGAAACCGGTTGCAGTTGAGCACTCGTTTTCGTCACGCAACACAAATTAATAACCGATGGGCATATAAATTGTCAGGAGAATATTCGACAGGAAAGGACTTTAATTTTTATGACAGTGTTTATGCCGGCGGTGGCGCTTTCGGCCCAATGGTGGCAATTCCCGAGCGAAATGTTGACTTCAATTTCAAGCATATCAGGGGTGAAGCACATGTATATTATAATTTGACATCAAATACGGAAATCATCATTTCAGGTGGAGGCGCCAATAACAATTTCATTGGAGTTTCAAATGTTGGTCGAAACCAAATGAAGGGCCTGGGTAATAATTTTTTGCAAATCCGTGCGATTCACCCAAATTTCCTTTTAAATATTTACAATGCGTGGGCAACATTTGGTGATTCATATTCAATAGCTGCGTATACCCGGGATTTCTGGAACATTACGCATGGCAACCCTCCCCTCAGCGACGATTTGGCTGAAAAGTATGCAATGAGGAACAAATTTAAGGAGCAAAGCCAACGCCTGAATGCGGAAAGCCAATACAATTATACTTTTAAAAAAGCAGGAATTATGTTAGTGGCGGGCTTGTCTTACCAGAAAGAAAAGCCCAATTCATTTGGAAATGGATTAGTAGACAGTGCCGCGAGAATATATGTAACACAGGTTGGAACCGTTTTGCAACTTGAAAAGTCATTGCCATGGCGTATGAGGTTGGTCGGAGCTACGAGATTTGATAATCACAGCAACTATGGCAATTTCTTTTCACCCAAATTTGCCTGGCTAAAAAATTCGGGGGAAGGAACCTTCAGAATCATGTGGGCGAAGGCTTATGCCATGCCGGGCATTTTATTTCAATATGGAAATACGTCAGGACTGATATTTGGGAATGGGCCGGGTATAACGTACATACCCAACTTTTCTAAGATCAACGAAAGGTCGTACATAAAGACTAAACCTTTAGAACCAGAGCAAGTTAGTACGTGGGAGCTTGGGTATAAAGGATCAATTATCAAAAAGCTATACCTAGATATTAACCTTTATTACGGCGTCAGCACAAAGTTTTTGGGCCCTGCGCAATCGGTTGGCGGAAGAATCGTTGCAGTCGGATCAATGCCGGTAACACATAATCCAGCCTTTGCAGGCACCGTAGTTAACGATACTTTATACAATGCTTCTTTCTCAACCTTTTTTAACTATGGCCAGGTTAGAGCTTATGGGGTTGATGTCGGATTAAATTATTTATTCAATAACGTTATAAGCTTCGCAGTAAAATACTCATGGTTTGGGTCAAACATTACCGACAACAATTTTAGTAATGATGCAAATAAAAACGGATATATTTCATCTGATGAGAAAAGTTTAAATGCTCCTAAAAACAAAGGTGTTGCAACCGTCACGTTTAAAAATCTATTGAAACAAAGAATGTCTGCGAGCGTTTCAGTCCGATTCGTGGAACAGTACGATTTTTACACGGGTAACCAAATAGGTACTGCGGCTGGAAAAGGTAAAAGAGGCTTGATAGATCAGGGACCTGGACGTCCTCCGTTAATGGTAAACTTCGATCATGGAGCACTCGGGGGATTTAGCACAATAGATCTAAGCACCAGATATAAGATGAATAAGATGGTCGCTGTCAATATTGGTATCACTAATCTTTTCAATACTAACCAACCGGAATTTGTTGGCTCCCCTTCCATCGGTAGGCTGATCATGTTTGAAGTTAGCTTACATATGCCGAATCGTGCCAGGTAATAAATTAATAACCCGCCGCGTTAGTTTGCTCTTTTAAAAGGAAGGGCGTTCACCAATTGAGCTATTTTTGTTCCCAGGATTTTGCCTGCTTCAATTGAAAAGGGAAAATCAATTCCTGCTATAACACGGCAATTGGCTACTGTATTCACAAAGTTGCTGATTGAAGTGAATTGGTGAGAACCATCTTGTGAAGTCTGGATGCTGTCGGTAATTGAATATGATTCACCAAATGCGTCGGCAAGAATAGTTCCGCTGGCAGCCACACAGCTTGCAAAATTAGACGGATATGATGGGTAAAAATTGTAGTTATAAAGTGTGTTCCAATTTTTGTCGATCGTACCCCGGATAAAAGTAACCGGTCGTATTACATTGTGTTTATAAATGGCATTGAATGAAGCAACTACTGCATCAAACATAGCTATCCCGTTTTTCGCATAGATGACAGATGCTTCCTGAAGCGAATAGTTTCCTTCCTCCAACATTAAAGTGAGCAACTTTGTTAAATGACCCATTGTAAGATGATTAACTCCGTACCTATTTTGCCAGGCATTGATCAACAAGCTATCACTTATCGTAATATTGTTCCTGAATTCAAAGACAGCCTTAGCATTTTTATAGAACACCGAAACAGTATCTGTGGAATACGCGGGTGGCGGATTTGGTAGCGTCATCGCGATGGCCTCTTTTACAAATGTACGCAGGAATCCCTGGTATGCCCCAGGTGGTGGCGTTGGTGACCATCGGTCGGGCTTCCAAAGTTCGTTTGCCTGAGGTATCGAATAGGAACTATAAGTGGCGAATGTCCCATCACTTTTACTCCATTGGAAAACTAAATCAGCAATCTGTCGTCCATAGGCGATGGAAGCGTCCCATTCTTCTTGGGATATATGTTGTTCAAAAAAGTTTTCATAATATGATTCAAGTGAGTCGATTTCTTTTGCGGATTTTAAAATCGCCAGTTTTTTTATGATTCCGGCGATAGCTGCATTAGCCGTGATAGGAGCATAATACTTTTCCTTATCAATACCTGGTATTTTATTTCCTGAGAAATAAGCAAAAAGTGATTGGTAACCTGCCATTGCAGGCACTTGTGATTCATATAAAGCCAGTCCCGTGTAAGCGTATATCCTCAAACACCCAGGCGGTGGTATTGAGTCTTTTCGCAACAGATCTGTCAAGAGATGCATCCATCGCGTCGCTACGTTGATGGAATCCACTTTATGCGTTGTTATTCTGCTATATAAAATACTTTGAGCCTTTACAGGAATCGATAATGGGATGAAATAAATGGTTGCAAAAAGAAACCTTTTTATCATAATAGAAGCTGAAGATACGTGAAACTCACACGAATCATTTGTCTTGAATATACTACGCGCTTACTGAATAAGGTCGTTTCAATCCGAGGTATAAGTTACGGGTCCAATTAATAAAATGTTTCATTATACTCATCCGCAGTGACACGACACTCCGTCTTGGTCCTTATGCAGGAAAAGAAAACTGATTTTTCGAAAAATTTTCCCACAAATTTTTTGACTCGTCATTATATACATCAATGCGATGACCACTCCTTACCATAACCCCGCCTCGGTTTTGAGAGTGCCGGGCAAGTCCCTGCGTCTCCGCATATTTTATCAGTTCGGAAAAGCCATAAAAGTTACCGGGCTTGACATTTTTACATTTAAAGACGGAAAATGTGTTAATCACCAACATGTGGCTGACCATCTTGATCTGGTAATGCAAATGGGACTTAAGTTAACGCCTACACCATCAGATAAAAAAGATTAAAACAATTCGATGCACGTTTTACGAGTTGATAAGAAAAATATATAACAACGAAAGCCAGCTTACAAAAAAAGTATTTGCAAAGCGCGGCTTGAAATTGTAACATTAAGTATGTGCTACAATAGCAGTAGTTTGAGCTCAACGTTCATTGTTCAGCTTTAGTTGTAAACTTCAACACATACTGAGCTAGGGAGTCAAATGGGTTGCGAAAATATGAAAATCATGATAATTTTTAAATATTAGTGTTTGCTAATTGAGGTTGTTGATAGCAATCGAGTGAGATCCAGCAATGGGATGACCAACTGAAAAATACATTGGTTGACGCGGGGGCAGGTTAAAATATAAAACTCAATACTTCGTAAGCTGTGGGTCCACTTCCTCGATCCATGAAAGAATACCGCCTTTCAGATTATACAAATTCGTAAACCCATATTGTTCCTCAAGTTCCTTGATAGCCTTGGCACTTCTGCCCCCTACCTTGCAATGAACAATAACCTTCTTATCTCTTGAAATCTGATCAGCGTATTCGGTCACTACGGACAATGGAATCAGTTCACCACCAATATTCACAATTTCATATTCATGCGGTTCCCTTACATCAATCACCTGGATCGGATCACCTTTCACCTGCAGGTTGTACAATTCACGCGCAGTGATTTCCTTAAGCGGCTTCTCTTCAATAGCCTTCATCCCACAGAATTGTTCGTAATCTATTAACTCAGTGATTGTGGGATTTTCACCAGTGACAGGATTATCAGCCCTCTTTTTTATTTTAAATGTATTTGACTCAAACTGCAAAGCATCGAACGTGTAAAATCTGCCTGACAAAGTTTCTCCAACACCTGTGATCACCTTGATCACTTCAAGCGCCTGCAGGCTTCCAATAATACCAGGCAACACACCCAGCACACCGCCTTCTGCACAACTTGGCACCAATCCCGGAGGCGGAGGTGTGGGATACAGATCGCGGTAATTAGGACCACGAACACCTTTCGTATCTACATAATTAAATACAGATACCTGCCCGTCGAACTGGAAAATAGATGCATACACATTAGGCTTATCCAAAAGCAAACATGCATCGTTCACTAAATATCTTGTAGGAAAATTATCAGTGCCATCAGCTACAACGTCATAATGCTTTATAATTTCCAGCGCGTTTGAAGAATTAATGTGTGTATTGTGCAATTGAATATTCAAATGGGGATTCAGAGACCTTAATCTTTCACGTGCAGCCTCTACTTTGGGCTTGCCCACCGATTCAACACCAAACAGTACCTGCCGCTGAAGGTTGCTGTCGTCAACAACATCAAAGTCAACAATACCTAATGTGCCCACACCAGCTGCGGCAAGATATAACAACACAGGACTTCCCAAACCGCCGGAACCTATTATCAGCACCTTTGCTTTTTTAAGTTTCATCTGCGCCTCCATTCCGAAACCTGGAATAATGATGTGGCGGTTATATCGCGCAAGTTCTTCTTTAGTAAAAATATTATTGATGTTACTCATAATCTGATGTTTGTTTCACAAAAATTTCGCGTAAAGATGCCAGGGCTTGATATAAAGACATGGATCTACGAAAGCGGGAAGGTTTCACGGAAACACTTGAAGGGCCGTAAAGATGCAAGTACCTCCGGCTATTGCAGGAATAATGCTTACAACAGTATCTTCTTTAACAACAGTCTGTTCCTGCTGCAGATCTCTTATGTCTTCATCTCCCACAAAAATATTTACGAAGCTCCTGATCCTTCCATTATCATCAAGCAGATGCCTTTTAAGTTGTGGAAAGTTAGTAGTCAGCTCTTTTATACTGCTTTCTATCGTTCCGGTGGGTATCTGCAGCTTTGCCGTGTTGTTTGTAAATTTCCTTAATGGAGTAGGAATGATTATAGTAGCCATGATGTATTATTTGTTGCTATTTGTTAATTGATTATTGAAACCTTCTTCATCGAATTGCGACTGGTCGTTCAGTACCCATGAACGGGTATTCTTTACTCCGTCGCTTTCTGTTGAAATGATTACATAAGAAAAAAATGGCTGCGCCGCCACACGGTCGTGCTCAGATGGTATTGCAGGGTGATTAGGATGTGAATGATAAATACCCAGCAGTGTTACATCATTTTCCATAGCATATCTTTCTCCCTTCATGTAATCCTTAGCGGCTATTTCAAATCTTCTCTTTCTGTTCTCAACAGCTGAATTATTAATCGGCAATACGTCTGTTACTACCCTGGTGCCCGCTTCATCCTCATAGCCAAACATAAAGCCACAACATTCGTCCGGGAATGCTTTGACCGCATCATCGTTCATTATTTTTTCCGTCAAGGATTCTACCATGATCATTTCTTAATCAGTTTTTTAATTACTTCTGAATATTTATCTGCATTGTCGGGCAGGATGGTAACTATTGTTCCTTCCGTTATTGTTGAAGCCAGCTTAAGGGCACCTGCAATGTTCGCGGCTGACGACGGACTCAGCAACAGATTTTCAATCTCATATACACGCTGCAGCATGTCATATGATTCTTCTGTAGTAATCTCTATTATTTCATCAGCAACAGACGGATCGTATATTTTTGGTACAACAGCTGTTTCAAGATGCTTCCATCCTTCCAGGCCGTGCAGCGCGCTGTCGGGCTGAAAAGCAACCAATCTTATTGCAGGATTCATTTCACGCAATCTTCTTCCTGTTCCTACAAAAGTTCCCGTTGTTCCCATGCCTGCAGCAAAATGTGTGATGGTAGGTA
This sequence comes from Flavitalea sp., assembly GCA_035525775.1. Lineage (GTDB taxonomy): Bacteria > Bacteroidota > Bacteroidia > Chitinophagales > Chitinophagaceae > Flavitalea. Next base: position 57,207 of record DATLDR010000118.1, on the reverse strand, counting down.
CCTGGTTAAGTATCTCTATGGCCGTTGTATAATAATGTGACTTCCAGTTATTTTCGTTTTTGTACTGGTCAGCGTAAAAATATTTGTCGGCATTTTCTTTCACCAGTTCCCTGGCAACCTGTTGTGATCCGTCTGTGCCTTCAAAAGGTGATGTATAAATTATATCAACGCCCAGATCTGTTAGTATATGCTTTCTTTCAATAGAAGCGTTCGAAGGCAAGCAAAGGCTTACTTTAATTCCTATTTCTTTGGCAATTGCCGCATACGCGATACCAGTGTTACCGCTGGTTGCATCGAGAAGGATAGTACGTTCATTTAGCTGGCCATTTTCTATCGCACTCCTGATAATTGCGTATGCCGCACGTGCTTTAACACTGCCCCCAATCTGCATCCATTCCATCTTGGCAATAAGCTTGATCTTATTATTATTGACCAACTGATTGCTGAAATGATGAATGGGCGTATTTCCTACCCTGTCGCCGAGTGTTATTGTCCTTTCCCGTAATGATAACTGTTCCTGTTTCGTCACTGCTGAAATCATCGTTATAAAATAAAAAACTCCACATCTGTGGAGTTATCAGTATAAGCGTTTGTATTTTATTGAGGTTGCCCACCTACATCCTCTGCCGCTATTTACAGCAACAACAACAAGTGATCGGGGCAGTTCCTTTTATCATATTAAATCAAAAAGCAAATATATATGCTTTTAACCGTATTTCCGTACCCGCAAATGCAGACTGATTGTTAATACTTAAGCATTCATGAGTGACTCATGTAGTTGTCAAGATCCTTCAGTGTGAGCGGCTTTTCCCAAACTTTGAAGCCAGACTTCACTTTTTCGGGTGTAGTAGGCTGGTACGCGCTGATCAGGTGTACCTGTAGCCCTGGGTGTTGTTCCAGCAATCCAGCGGCTTCCTCCCAGCCAATGCCATCGGGAAGATTATTATCGAGAAATAGTATATCTGGTTCAACCTGCTTAAACTGGCTTATTCCTTCTTTCAAAGTATGCGAATAGTAAACTTCGTAATTTCTTCTGTTTAAGTAAGTTTTTAAAAGCAGACACAGATCTACCTCATCATCTATGATCAGTACTTTTTTCTTTTGAGACATATCGCAATAAATATAGAAAATTTCTTACCACTTTTATTACAGCGGCGTTGTAGAATATAATACACAGGCAGTTAGAAGAAATGAGACAAAATTACCTTGCATCAGATTTATGCCTCGGGCATAATATTTACGATCCTACCTTTCGATTAAATAGTTTTCATCAACACAATTAAATCAAGAATGCTATGACCTCAACAACTAAAGTAGTTTTAGGTATAATTGGCGCAGCCGCCGCCGGAGCAGTAATCGGTATGCTTCTGGCCCCTGAAAAAGGCAGCGATATCCGCCAGAAAGTAAAAGATGCAGCTAACGACTGGGCTTGCGAGCTCGCCGACTTATTTGCAGAAGGAAAATCGGAACTCAGCAATTTAACGAATAAAGCTACCAGGAAGGCAAAAGATCTGGCAGGACAAACGGAAGACAGATACAATAACGTTAGGGAAAATCTGAGTTAATTAAAAGAAGCAGGTGCATAGCCTGCTTTTTTCTTTTTTAAAATGGTCTCTTTATGGAAGAGTTGAAATCTAAAGCTGGGGATTTAACAGACAGCATTAGTGATTATATCCAGTCGTATTATAAACTAACTTTACTGAATGCGGCCGACAAAGCAACAACAATCGGTGCTTCTACACTCGCTTCAGTAACCATCATCTTCCTGGGGATATTTGTATTGTTTTTTGGTGGAATTGCATTGGCTATCTGGTTAGGGGACCTTTTAGATTCGCCTGCATTGGGTTATCTTATTGTTGCCGGATTTTTTATGCTGGTGATAGTGATCATAGTATCAATGAGGAAAAAAATTGTGTTCCCGATGATCAGGAATTCATTAATAAATAAATTGTATGAGCCAAACGATCAAAACATACACAGACCTGTGTGAAGAAAGGGATCGTGTAAAAAATTTACTGGTATTACAAAGACAAAAGATTAAAGTCGATTGGCAAGAGCTAAAGGATGAATTTATACCTGTGCAGAATGCTTTTGGCGTAGTGGGAAAAATGACTAGTGCAGATAAAAGCAATCCTATTGTAAATGCAGGATTGAAATTAGCCTCCGATCTTTTACTAAAGAATTTTGTACTGGCAAAAGCGGATTGGGTTACTAAACTCGCAGTACCTTTTGTAGTAAAAAATTATTCATCGCATCTACTTGCACGCAAAGGCGGACGTTTCGTGGGTAAACTTATCAACTTTTTCAGCAAAAAAAACAAAACTCAATATAATAAAGAGTTTACACCACATCCTGTATACCAGGAAAGAGAAATAATAGTAGAAGCAGTACCTCCTGGAAATAATAATCCTGCCTGATTCGTAAGCTTCAAAAAATAAATGGCTATGGACGATAAAGACAATTTGGTTGTAAACACCGAAGAGCAAAATCGTGCTGTCAATCCGGGTACAGGCGACTTCCAGGAAACTTCTCCTAAAGAATCTGTAGGAACAAACCAGGCATTATCAAATAATACAGAAGAAAGGGATAAACGCAAAAAGCCCGGCAATTCAGAGCGTGTTGAAGAATAATTACGCCGGAAAATACATGATAAAAGTTGCTCCGTCGTTGATCATTCCTCTCGCCATGATAATCCCATTGTGATTGGTCATTATTCTTTGAGCAATTGCTAAACCTATTCCTTTGCCCCGGTAGCCTGATTGCTGGGTGTGCAAACGCTGGAATATCATAAAAATCTTTTCCGCAAATTCATTATTGAAACCAATGCCTTTATCTTCCATAATAATGCGGTGAAAGTTCTTTCCTTTTGGAACATGTTCTTCTTTTTCATGATAATTTCCGTCAATAAATTTATAAGTAATTTTTATTACAGGCGATTCACCCGGCTTAGAGAATTTAAAGGCATTATCAATAAGAGATTTGAATAACAAATACAGCTGGTCTGAGTATCCGTAAATTTCCGGCAGCTTATCCCATTTGATGATGGCATGTGATTCTTTGCTTTGATCGATGAATTCAGTAAGCGCTTCCGTTACAATCTTGTTGAGATCCACCGGCTGCATATCTCCTTCACGGGTAACCAGGCTTGTAAAATTCAGCATGTCGTGAATAAGTTCCTGCATTCGTTTAGCAGAAGCTTCTATTTTACCAATGACTGTTTTGACCGGTGTGTCAATTTCATTCTGGTGCAGATAAACAAGTTTATCACTAAATGTTCTGATCTTTCTTAGTGGTTCCTGCAGATCATGTGAGGCGATGTATGCGAATTGTCTCAATTCGGAGTTGGATCTGTTCAGCTCCTGTAGTTTCTTTTCGAGTTCTGCCTGATATTTTGTGCGCATTCTCATTTCACGATTAATAAAGTAAAATGAGATAAGCGTCACAACGCCGGCCCAAATGGAAATAGTATTGAAATAACCAGGGTAAACATTTTCAAAGAATTCTTTTGTTCTGTATAATTCATCGCGTTGTTTCAATTCAGTTTTTTGTATTTGTTCAGATTCTTCCAGGAACAAATTCATGAGCGATCGCGATCGGAAGATCATCGTTTGCAATGCACTGGAATCTTCATCGTCGTTCATCAGCATGGTTCTCGTACAGATATTCACCTGGTTGATGACGGTAGACTTCATCAGTAAGAACCTGCGCATCTGGTCCGAGTTACTTTTAATACGGTCTTTCAAAAAATCCAGATGTTTAAATACACTGTCTTTTTCAGCTGCATATAGCGGTAACAGTGAACTGTCTTTAATCAGGATAAATGTGCGGCTGTCGCTTTCCAGTTGCGACATGTGCTGGCTGAGGTCTTTAAGCTCGAGAATTACCGAAGAGCTTTCATTATATTCCGCAGTATAACGGATATGTGAATTAAGCTTCTTATAAAATAGAAAAGACATGACCACCAGTATAGCCAGGGAAACTATGAAGGAGAGATATAGATATGGAAATCTGAATTTCATGCTGATAATTTCCTCAATTTGGGGAAAAATATTCCCACTGCTTATAACTTTTTATTGATAGTATTTTCCCTATCAGCGTATCGGAGAACCGTCATATATCGCTTAAACCCTTTATACTATTGGATTAATAAGGAAATCAGCAGTTACGCCTGAATTTTGGTTCTTTCCTTGTAATCTTAATAGGCAAATCAACCTCTATGCTTCACCAAAACTTAGCCCAAAAGCAACAGTTAAAAATCCTTCCGCAACAGATTCAGCTACTGAATCTTTTTCATCTTAATACCATAGAATTAGAGCACCGGATCCAGCAGGAACTTGAAGAAAATCCGCTGCTTGAAGAAAGTGCTTCTGAAGAGGCAAGCGATGCTGACAAATATAGTAAAGATGCAGTTCAGGACTACAAAGACTATGATGAATATGTATATGATGATGTACCCGATTACAAAACGGAATATGAAAATTACTTCAATAATGAAAAGATCCCTGAAAGACCCTTGCCTGAATCTTCTGATTTCAGGGAAATGCTGAAGCAGCAATTTAAGCTGATGTATACTGATGAGAAAGATATTTTACTTGCCACATACCTTATAGATTCATTAAACGAATACGGCCTGCTCGACCAGCAGCTGCCTGCTATTGCTGATGATCTGTCATTCCGAAACAAAACATGGATAGAAGTGAATGAACTTGAAGAAGCATTGCAGAAACTGCAACAACTTGAGCCTGCCGGTATTGCTGCGAGAAGCATACGTGAATGCTTGTTGCTGCAACTGAAACGAATGAACCAGAAGCGCCCTGATGTAAAAATGTCCATCAGGTTGCTTGAGGAACACTTTAATGATCTCGGCAGCAGAAACATGGACAAGATCATGCATCATCTCAATATTGAAGATGATGAGCTTAAAATAATTTTACAATTGCTCGCTTCCCTTAAAATGAAACCAATAACCGAAGGAACGGAATCATTCCAGGCGAACCAGCAGATTATGCCAGATTTTATAATATCACTTGATGGTGACGACCTGGAAGTTTCACTATACCGTCAGCGCTCTGCTTCTTTGCATATCAATCAAAACTGGATGGAAAATGTAAAGAGCACAGAAGACAATGCACATGCGGACAAAGCAACAAGACAGTACCTCCGCAATAAATTAAATGCAGCGCAATGGTTTGTTTCTGCTATCAAGCAAAGGGAAAGCACAATGCTGAAAGTGGTTAGAGCTATTGTTAAACTGCAGTATGATTATTTCCGCGAAGGTGACATCAAACTGATCAAACCTATGATCCTGAAGAATGTAGCAGAAATGGTTGGTGTGGATATTTCTACAGTGTCCAGGATCACCTGTAACAAATATGTTTCAACGCCTTTCGGTACGCTTCTGCTGAAAGATATCTTCACTGAAGGAATTATCAATCAGCAGGGAGAAACGATCAGTAACAGGGTGATACAGACAGCAATAGAAGAAGTAATAGAAACTGAAGACAAGCAAAAACCTTATACAGACCAGCAACTCGTTTCCATTTTATCGCAAAAAGGCTTTAGTATTGCGAGAAGAACGGTGGCCAAATACCGGGAACTGCTCCAGATCCCAGTAGCCCAAATGAGAGCATTGTGGGCATAATTATTTAGCTAACCATTAAACCGAGAAAAGACCCACTGCATGCAAAAAATTCTAGTTATTGATGATGACAGGGACATGTGTTTACTTCTTAAACGCTTCCTGTCGAAACATGGTTTTGAAATAGAGGATGCAAACACCGCAAAAAAAGCTATCGAACTACTGGAAGCAACAGAATACGACCTTGTTCTTTGTGATTTCAGGCTCGATAATATGGATGGCAAAACAATGCTTGTAAAGATCAAGGAAAAGTACCCTCACATGCCAGTAATCATCATCACTGGTTACAGCGATATAAAAATTGCTGTTGAGGTAATGAAACTGGGTGCTTATGATTACATCACAAAGCCACTCTTTCCTGATGAAATAATTCTTACTATCCGCAAGGCACTTGAAAAGAAAGAAAAAAATGATGTAAGTGTTGCCTCTTCTGTAGTGAATGCAACTGATGACAGGAAGGATAAGAAAAACGGTACAGGCAATATTACGATCAGTGGCCAGTACATATTTGGCGACAGCATGGCCTTCAGGCAGATATTGCAGCAGATTGAACTGGTAGGGCCTACTAACTATAGTGTAATTATATATGGCGAGAGTGGAAGTGGCAAGGAAGCCATTGCACAGGAAATTCATAAAAGAAGTAAAAGAAGCCATAAGCCATTTATCGCGATCGATTGCGGCGCATTGTCGAAAGAACTTGCGGGTAGTGAATTGTTCGGTCATGAAAAAGGCGCGTTTACCGGAGCTCTTAATCAGAAGATGGGAAGCTTTGAGCTGGCAAACGGCGGAACAATTTTTCTTGATGAGATTGCCAATCTTTCCTATGATATCCAGGTGTCTTTGCTGAGGGTTGTACAGGAAAGAAGAATGAGAAGAGTAGGCGGAACTAAAGATATTGATTTAGATGTGCGCATCATCATAGCCAGTAACGAACCGCTGTGGGAGGCATCAAAAAAAGGTAAGTTCCGTGAGGATCTCTTTCACCGGTTCAATGAATTCAGCATGACGATACCACCGCTGAGAGACCGGAAAAATGATATCATGATTTTTGCACGTCACTTCCTGAATCTGACAAACGAGGAACTGAATAAAAAAGTAAAAGGATTTTCTCCGGAAGTAGAAGAAATATTTCAGAAATATATATGGTACGGTAATTTGCGTGAGCTTAAAAATGTCGTTAAGCGCGCAACACTTCTTACCGACGGTGAATATATTGAAGACAGATCGCTTCCATTTGAAATTGTGAACTTCAATAAATTATCATTTGACAGCACTGCAAGTGAACCGGTAACCCAGGTAGCTGTGAATGCCGTTTCTTCAAATGCTGGTTCGAATGCCACTGCTCCCTCCCATGGAAGAACAGTTCTTGACGAAACAACCCTTAAAGCAGCAAGCATTGATGCTGAGTATGAAATGATCATTGAAGCGCTGAAGCAGGCTAATTTTAATAAAAGCAAAGCAGCAAAACTTCTCAATATTGACCGGAAGACGTTATACAACAAGATGAAACAATACCAGGAATTCAATAATCATTAGTGCCGATGGAAAAGATTGTGGATAATAATGCTTCACGTGGCAACGGAAGAACAGAGCCCGATATATACGATTATAAGCAGATGGTTCTTGAGAAAGAAAAATTCCAGAAAATTCTTGAGAATAAAGTTAAAGAGCTCGACCGCTCGAATAAAGAACTGGAGGAATTTGCATACATCGCTTCTCATGACCTGCAGGAACCCCTGAGAAAAATAACATCATTCAGTGAAAGGCTAAAGGAAAAGCTTCCATCCAACCTGGAGCCGGATGTGCAGTTGTATCTCAACAGGATGCTGGCTGCCACGGACAATATGCGTACACTGATTGATAATCTTCTTGAGTTTTCACGAACCAGCAGGATCAGCGAACCTTTTCGCAGAACTGATCTGAACAATGTGATATCAGAAGTACGGGCGGACCTTGAATTGAAAATAGAAGAAACTTCAACTACTATTAAATCAGATACTCTCCCGGTGGTAGATGCGATCCCATTGCAGATGAGGCAACTGTTTACAAACCTTTTTACAAATGCTATCAAATTCAAAGGAGAGGATGCTTTACCTGAGATAGAAATTAAATCAGCTGAATTATCTGATGAAGAAAAAGAAGAAAATCATCTCAATCAGAATACTAAATATTATAAAATCAATGTAAAAGATCACGGTATAGGGTTTGATCAGGAATTTGCGATGAAGATCTTCCAGATATTTCAGCGGCTTCACGGGAAAGCTGAGTACCCCGGATCAGGCATCGGCCTTGCTATCTGTAAAAAAATTGTTGAAAATCATTCAGGACGGATCTTTGCAGAAAGCGAACCAGGAAAAGGTGCCGAATTCATTATAATCCTTCCTGAATTTCAATCGTAACCCTTATGCACGACCTGAATCATCAAACCCGTATACTGATTATTGATGACGACGAAGATGACTTTTTCATTACAAGTGAATACATTAAAAAAATAAGTGACCGCCAATACAAGATTGACTGGTGCTATAAATATAATGATGCTGTAAAGCACATTAAGAATAAAAATTACAATCTTTATTTTATTGACTATTACCTGGGAGCGAAAACAGGACTTGACCTTATTAAGGAAGCCGTTGCGCTTCAGTGTGAAGAGCCAATGGTGTTGCTTACAGGAAAAGGAAACCAGATCATAGATAAGGAAGCCATGCAGGCGGGTGCAATGGATTACCTTGTTAAGTCTGAATTGAATGTTGAGAAAGTTGAAAGATGCATCCGCTACTCTCTTGAACGCTCCGCTTCAATGAAAGCGATCCGTTCAAACGAAAGAAAGTTCAGGAGCATATTTGAAAGATCAAAGGATGCTGTATTTCTTGCGGGTGAAGATATGGTTTTCCGTGATGTTAATGATGCTACATCATCCTTACTTCAATTTTCCAAAGAGCAGCTGTTGAAAATCAGCTTATACGACCTGCTTGATGAAAAAGAAAACACTTTTATAAAAGAAAGGATTGCATATAGCGGTGTGCTGCACGACCGCGAAATAGAGCTCGAGTCAAAAGAAGGTGAAAAGAAAAATTGTATCCTTTCATTGTCTGTTGAAACAGATTCAAATAACCTGCGGTACATACATGGGTTGTTGCACGACATTACTGAACTAAAGAAAGCGGAAAAAGCAACTTTGCTTGCAGAAAAACTGGCTGCGACCGGACGGCTTGTTCAAACATTGGCTCATGAAGTACGAAATCCACTGAATAATATCAACCTGTCGCTTGAACAGCTTCATCATGAAGTTAGCCACGTAGATGATGCTGAGATCTATATGGAGATCATTCAGAGAAACAGTAAGCGTATAAGTGATATCATAACGGAATTGCTGAACTCATCACGTCCTGCTGAAATGTCACTGCATAGCAAACCCCTGCAGGTAATTCTTGATGAAAGCATATCTGCATCCCTCGACCGGATCACTCTTCAAAAAGTTAAGCTGCAGATAAATTATACACCAGCGCCCGCTTTTGTGAAAGCAGATGGCGAAAAACTTAAACTTGCCTTCCTTAACGTGATCATTAATGCTGTTGAAGCAATGGAGGAAGAGAAAGGTATTCTTAATATAGCTATTGAGTCGGATAAGGATAGTCATATTGTTAAGATCAGGGATAACGGCAGTGGTATTGCCGAAGAGAACCTTTCGAAGTTGTTTGAACCTTATTTTACGTCTAAAAGGAACGGTCTGGGCCTTGGATTAGCTGCCACCCTTAATATTTTGCAGGCCCATAAAGGAAGAATTGAAGTAACTTCAGAATTGAATAAAGGCACGCAATTTACAATTACTTTCCCGGCGGCCTGAATATAAGTCAACCGCTAAAGGCACAAAGTTAAAAGTAATGTTTTGGGTTTGATGTATTACTTCATAAAATGAAATATTATGCGATCTCTATGGACCGGAGCTATCGGGTTCGGATTGGTAAACATTCCGGTAAAACTTTTTAGCGCCACACAACAAAGCGACCTTGATCTTGACATGCTCGACAAAAACGATCATTCTAATATTAAATTCAAGCGTGTTAATGAGAAAACAGGGAAAGAAGTCCCCTGGGCAAATATCGTCAGAGCCTATAATTATGAAGGAAGCTATGTTGTACTGGATGATGAAGATTTCAAGAAGGCCAGTCCTGAGAAAACAAAAATGATCGAGATAGAGGAGTTTGTGGAGGAAAAAGAAGTAGACTCGATTTATTATGAAACACCCTATTATCTTGAACCACAGAAAGGTGGTGAAAAAGCATATGTATTATTGAGGGACGCTTTAAAAAAAACAGGCAAAACGGGGCTTTCCACATTTGTTTTACGTACTAAAGAAAGTCTGGGACTGATAAAAGTTTCAGGAAAGGTATTGATCCTTCAGAAAATAAGGTACGCAGAAGAGATCAGGGCAACTGATGAAGTGAAAATACCCGAGGCTGCACCCAAGCCGGCTGAAATAAAAATGGCGACTACTCTTATTGATCAGTTAAGCGGAAAGTTTGAAATATCAAAATTCAAGGACACTTATTCAGATGAATTAATGAAGCTGATAGAAGCGAAAGCCAAAGGTAAAAAGCTGCCAGCTCCAACAATGAAAGTTGTGCATTCTTCATCAAAAGATCTTATGGAGCAGCTTAAAGCAAGCCTTGAAACAAAGAAAAAAAAGGCTTCATAATGAAAAAAAAATCCCGGCATGCGCCGGGATAACTATTCAAAGTATTTTAAATCTTAAAATTAAGGTATCGCTTTAAACTTCGAGAAAACTTTTGCGCCTGAGTGCCAGTCTACATATATAGTAAAACCTTCTGTATTGAAATCAACAAGGTGATATTTTAAAGGATTGTACTGGTAGTTTACAAAGTTCAGATAAGGGCCGCTCTTATCGGCTCCAATAGAAAAATCTTTTGTAAATACATCTTCACTTATTGTTTCGATTTTGTGAGTGCCCTGGGTAATAGTTACTTTTCCGGTGCTTACATCAAAAACATTTAAGTCATCTTTTATCCACATACTTACATAAGGCCACAGGTCTGTTTCATGTTTTACTTCTGCATCATCCTCAACATAATCGATTTCTTTATCAGACCAGTAATCGATCAGCGTAAATTGCTTTGTAGTAACATAAGCTTTGAAATCTTCAGCTTTCTGCTTGTCCTCCGGGCTTGCATCGTCCCCTTTTTTGCAGGATGAAAAAATGCCAGTTGCGATGAGGGCAAGGGCTAAGTAGGTAACAATTTTCATAAAGTAGTATTTATTGTATCCGGATTAAATTTAAAAATCAAAATAGCCGGTTAATCGGCACAGCAGTTAAACGATTTAAGTGCTATATTATTACATAATACTTTAAAAGTCAAGTACTGCATGTTAAAATTAGACTGTAAAATTCGCTAACCGTTTAATCCTAAAGATTTTTTACCTACAATTTTAATTTCCCAACATCGCCTTCTGTATATTTTTCACGATTCGCTATCGCTTTGAGCATTTTGAAATACACGCCCATATTACCTGAATTACTATTCCAGTAGCTGGCTTCTTCAGTAACTACTTTTAGCAAGCATAACTTAGGATCGTCTTTGCCAGCTGGAAACCATGCCTTTAATAATGGATTCCACAGTTCATCAATTTTGTTTCTGTTAAGGATTACACTGCATGTTCCTTTAACTGTAACATAAACATTCTTTCCAGGATGCGCATAGATAAGGAACACTGTGTTATCCTTGGATACTTCATGTATTTTTTCGGAAAACTCATTTGTAAAAAACCAGGCATTTCCGTCTTCGTCAATCTTTGCTGTTGACATTGGACGACTGAATAAGCCATTATGATCATCTATTGTAGTGAACATGCAGATATTTACATCGTGCACCAGTTCTTTAAATTTCTTTATCGCTACTTCTTTAGCAGTTTGTTCCATAAATAAAAGGGAATTCATCAGTTTTCCTAGGTCAGGTTGCGATCCGATTTCTTGACTGATGTATGATGTTATATAAAAAAGCTCCGAAAAAAGGTACTGCAACAACAATAATCAGCCAGAAAGTTTTTTGATATTTTTTCAGATCATCAGTGCTTGTTACCTGTATAATGGACCATATCCAATAAATAGCGCCTAAGATAAACCCTGCATACAAAAGATAAATGCCATTTCGATTTTCGCTGGCAAATAAGAAAAATCCGATGAAGAATACTGCTGTGGTAATAATTCCGAAAATGATCGAGAGTTTTCTTACATTCTTCATAAAAGGCAGTTCTTTATATATAATACGAAATTTGTGCCGCAGATGTTGCGCACTCTCCATACCGCCTATTGGAGGATGGGGAATATTTTACACATCAACCTGGTTTCCTGTCTGGACTTACCATCTTTTTTTGAATATTTTCTACTTCAAGAACAAATTGGTTTACTTCTGGAGAAGCGTATGTACCATAAGCATCAACAAGTGTTCCCTTTATCCCGTCATTAGTTTCAATCGCATAAAGTATTGACATGTCATCCGGATTGGATGGTCCTTCAAATCGATAAAAATTTACAATACTTACTTCAGCGGGTGTATATATTTTATCGGTTTTGAGAGACTGTAAGCCTTCATCTGTGGCTTTAAAATCTTCAGTGAATCCGGTTTCCATCATTTTAGCAAGACATGCCTGCAAAGTTTTCAAATCGGGAACTATTTTATTTTCGTTGACTAACATAATTAAATTTTAAGGATTAATATTTGAAGTAAAGAGCCGGTTACTCTCGAACCGGCTCTTCAATTATCACAATCATAAAATGTTACAAGCAAATTACTTGTTAATGGAAGCATGCAGATCCCTGTATTTTTTGATAACATCATGAGATGTTTTCAGTGAGGATTTCTGATTCGTAATAAGCTGACGGATATCTGTAGTCATTTCAACATCCGATTTAATTGCAGTATCATATGCTTTCTGAGCAGCATCTTCACCGAATTCGCAATTTTCTAGAACAGCCTGCCTGCTTTTTCCTGAGAATGTTGCTTTAACATCCATCCAAACCCTATATATTTTTCCCGAATTAGTAGTGCCTGTTGCAGGATCGCCACCCAATTTTACAACTTCCTGTGTTAATTCTGCAGCATACTGACGACTCTCTTCAGACATTCGTGAGAAGATTGCACGCAGATCTACGTCAATGTCCCGTGCTTCATCTGCAGCTTTTTCATAGCCAACAATACGGTCGTTATTAATTCTGATCAAATCATTTAATACTGTAACTAAATTATCATTGGTTGCCATAACAAAATTTTAAATGTGAACGATACTAATATAACATAAAAGTTGTGCCGTACTTTATGTAAAAGACCAACCAAAAAAGGAAAAAAACGATAATAATAACAGAACAGGCGAAAAGCCGGTTATTCATGTGAAGGGCACTTATTTTGCCTGCAAAGTTTTTAATATTTTCATAAGAATCTGTTCAGAGCCGGTAAGATCACCCGAGATATTTGGATCTTCAATTTCGTCGAGCTTATTGAGATATTGATTCAGGCTGTTTTCTTCATATAATTTAATTAATCCCGGGTGTACATAATATTTCTTGCAAACGGTTCTGGTATTCCCTAATTTTTTACTTACTTCATCAAGTGCTTCTACAATTTTCTTTTTGGATTCCGTACCATTCATTGCTTCACCGATGGATTTGAATGCCCATAAAATATTTAATGAGCCCGCCCAGGTTCTTATATCTTTCGCGGTAAAGTCCAAACCACCCGCTGCATCTTTTATATACTGATTCACCATCCCAGAATCAACAGTCTTTCTGTTGCAATTTTCATCATAGTATTGGAATAATTCTTTTCCAGGAATTTCTTTGCAAGCAACAATTGTAGCGGCAAGCTTTTTGTTTTTTAAGGTCACCTCATGATCAATTCCTTTCTTGCCTTTAAAACAGAATTTGACAGTTGAACCTTCCACCTTCACATGTTTATCTTTTAAAGTAGTAAGTCCATAAGAACCGTATAATTTTTCATAGCCGCTGTTACCTATCCTTATGTAAGTTCGTTCCATTATGCTTACAACAAGTGCAAGTACTTTTTCCTGACACAATTCTTTTTTGCTATAATCTTTTTCAATTTGGGCGCGGATTTTAGGCAGGGCTTTTCCAAACTCGTATAGCCTGTGAAATTTTGTTTCATCCCTCAACGAATTCCACAAAGGATGATAACGGTATTGTTTTCTCTGCCTCATATCAAGTCCTGTAGCCTGTATGTGCCCGTTGGGCAAAGGACATATCCAGACATTCGTCCATGCCGGAGGTATTGCGAGCTTATTGATCCGTTCTATCTGTTCACTCCCTTTAAGCGGCTTTTCATCATAGATGTAAGTAAATTTTTTACCTTTTTTAATTCTGGTGATACCTTTTGTATCGGCTTTTACATACACCAATGCTGCTGCTTGAGCTGCTTTTTCATAGTCGCGGTCTATGCGCAGAAATTCTTTATGAGATAATTCTATTATCTCGGCTCCATTAACGCTACCGTTACCATTCATAACTGGAAGTTTGATTTAAAAAAAAGCCAGGCGCGATGGCCTGACTTTTAACCCCTAAACCCTACTGCTTTTTAAAGCAGCTCGTTTAATCTTCGGCTTCTTCCTCGCCTTCTTCTTCAGCCTGAAGATTTATATCATTCTCTGCAATAGAAGTCAGATTCTCATCTGTTTCCTTTTCTTCCTGAAGTGTTTGTCCCAGTAACTCTGCAACTTCTGTTAAACCCATGGTTTTTGCAAGTTGTGCAAGACCACCATAAGTGGCAATTTCATAATGCTCAACCTTCTGAGCCGCCATGATAATACCCACGTCGCGGGTAGAAGTGCCTTCTTCCGTTTCTTCAACAATAGATTCAGCTTCTTTAGTAAGTCCTTCCATTGCTTCGCATTTCTTTGCCTGTGCTTTTTTACCGAGCAGCTCAAAAACCCGTTCCAGGCGGGCTACGTGTTCTTCTGTCATTTCAAGATGCTCTTCAAGTGCTGAAACCAGCTGTTCATTTGTTGCAGCCTTGCTTAATTTGGGTAATGCTTTTGTGAGGTGCTTCTCTGCCCAATAAATATCTTTTAAAGAGTCGTACATGAACTTTTCAAGCATTGGACCACCAACACCCTGTTGTTGCTGACCTCCGGATTTAGAACCTTCACCTGCCTTTGTTGCCCTTCCTGATGATTTAGATTTTGCTCCAGAACGATTATTTGATGAGTCAGAACCTGTAGTTGCACTTTTTTTGGATTTGGTTTGTGGCATAGTTTAAATTTTAATGATTTCCATTCATGATTAAATTTATATGCCACCCGAAACCCATCCGAAACCAAATGCCTTGTAGAGCAAATTCCTCGCGAACATATGTGCCGGATGGCCTTTTCGGAAATTAAATCTACCATCCAGTGGTATCACTTTTGAAACAATAAAGTAAAGGATACGCATGATATTGCCCCACAGAGAGAGTTTTCTGCAAAGTAAGATAATGGACATTCGACAGGCTCTTTTCTTCAATGACAGTCGATCCGTGTTAAAATTCCCGGTTTCTATTATTAATGTACTGCATACGGATGAAGTAGGGCAGATATGGTTCATTGTAAATCGGCCGGCACAACACCTGAATGAGTTTGAAAAAGAGTTCCGGGCACGGCTCAACTTTTACAAAAAAGGAAAAAATTATTTTCTGCACATCAAAGGGAAAGCATGTATTGTATCCGACCCCGAAGAAATAAATAATGTTCATGGATTAGAAGAAGATATAAAAATACTTTCTTCCAGCACTATGGCATTGATCCGGATGAAGATTGAAAAAATCTATTACTATCCTGCAAAAAAACAGGCCCCGGAAGTGGAGCCTGTAATTCCAAAATTAAATGTGCATTCATTAGCAGTTGTCAAGCGCCTGCAGTATATCATTAAGGATATCATCCCTGTGTTCCAGTCCCACTGATATCCTGATAAGTCCAGGTGTTATATTTACTTCATTTCTTTCTTTTTCTGAAAGTTTAGCATGAGTAGTACTTGCGGGATGCGATGCAATACTTTTTGAATCGCCCAGGTTTGCTGTAAGTGATACCATTTTCAGATTATTCAAAAATGCTCTGCCGCTTTCGATGCCGCCTTTGAGTTCAAAACAAACAATACCTCCACCGTTAAACATCTGCCTTTTGGCGATCTCATATTGAGGATGACTAGGTAGAAAAGGAAAGCGGAGTGAATTTATTTTGGAATGGCCCTCAAGCTTCTGCGCGATATACAGCGCATTGGAGGAATGCCTTTCCATTCTTACATCAAGCGTTTCTATGCTTTTACTTAATACCCATGCGTTGAATGGTGACATTGCGGGGCCCGTGCTACGACAAAATAAATAGATGTCGTATATCAGTTCTGCTCTCCCTGCAATTACACCGCCAAGCACTCTCCCCTGTCCATCCATCCACTTGGTAGCAGAATGCACTACCAGGTCAGCACCAAGATCAATCGGACGCTGGCCTATTGGTGAAGCAAAACAATTATCTACATTCAGAATGATGTTATGCTTCTTTGCAAGTTCTGATACACGTGCAATATCAATTATATCAAGACCAGGATTTGTGGGTGTTTCAAGATAGATCATCCGGGTATTAGGCCGGATCGCGGCTTCCCATGCATCAGGATCGTTCGCGTTGATATAAGAATATTCAATGCCAAAGCGAGGAAGAAATTTTGTAATCACTGTGTGAGTGCTGCCGAAAATAGCGTTGAATGAAATCAGGTGATCTCCCTGCTTCAAAAGCGCCATAAATGACGCGAAAATAGCGCTCATACCAGAAGACGTTGCAAAACCATCTTCTGCTCCTTCCAGTGCACACACCCTGTCTACAAATTCTTTAACTGTGGGATTGCTGAACCTTGAATAAATATTATCATCTGTTTCATCAGCAAAAGCTGCACGCATGTCTTCTGCATTGTCGAAAGTAAAGCTGCTCGTCAGGAACATTGGCGAAGAATGCTCCATTTCATACGTTCGTTCTGAGCGGGTCCGGATTGCTTTTGTTATAGGATGTAATGACATGAATTAATTTTTTTGATCAGTTAATGACGACTTTCCAGTTCAATTTAGCCCCAGCGCGTTTGAGCGTTTCTGAAACCGAGCAATATTTATCCATCGACAGGGCGCATGCTTTTTCTGCCTTCTCTTTATCTATATTACCGGTTAACTCAAAAACAATCTCAATGTTTTTCCATAAGGAAGGATGTTTACCTGCTTCACGTTCACCCTCTATCCGCATTCGGAAACCGGTAACATGCTGTCTTTGTTTATTCAGGATGGAAAGGATATCGATACCACTGCAACCCCCCAGACCCATAAGAAGCATCTGCATCGGACGCACTCCAAAATTTTCACCTCCGGTTTCAGGACTTGTGTCTATTTTAACGGTGTGACCATTCGCATCCTTTGCTTCGAAGCCGAATCCTCCGTTAACCCGTTCTAATTCAACCTTTACCATTTTCTGAAAATTTTTATAAATGTAATATATTCAACACTTTACTTTGCAGGCAATTTGATGTCAATACCATGAAGCAATTCAAGCCAGAACAACCATTTACCCTTGAGAGCGGAAAGATCCTTCATGGAATCAATATCGCTTACCACACATATGGTGAGATAAATGACGACCAGAGTAATGTGGTTTGGATTTGCCATCACCTTACGGCCAATTCCGATGCTGCCCTCTGGTGGGCCGGAATTGTTGGACAGGGCACCATTTTCGATCCTGCCAAATATTTTATTGTCTGCGCGAATATCCTTGGCTCATGTTATGGATCAACAGGACCTTTAAGCATAAATGCGGAAACCGGCCAGCCATATTATACAAGCTTTCCTCAGGTTACTATCCGCGATATTGTAAGAACCCACATTCTTCTTCGTAAGCACCTTGGGATAAATAAAATTAATTTGTTGATTGGTGGAAGTATGGGCGGTTACCAGGCGATCGAATGGGCTATAATGGAAGATGAACTTATAGACAATCTTGTTCTTTTGTCAACTTCAGCAACCGAAAGTGCATGGGGCATTGCTGTTCACACATCACAAAGGATGGCGATTGAAGCGGATTGTACCTGGCAGGATCAGTCCGCAGATGCAGGAAAAAAAGGACTAAAAGCGGCAAGGGCGATTGGTTTAATCAGTTACCGCAATCATGGAATACTTGTGAAAAAGCAGACAGACCCCGATAAAGAAAAAACCGACTCATACAAAGCTTCCTCATATATGGAATACCAGGGTGAAAAACTGGTAAGCCGCTTCAATACCCATAGTTACTGGATACTTACGAAAGCCATGGACAGTCATCATATTGCCCGTGGCAGAGCCGGAACTACCGCTGAGATACTTAATAAAATAAATCAAAGAACTCTGGTCTTCGGAATACATAGCGACATACTTTGTCCGCTCGCAGAGCAGGATTTTTTGTCTAAAAATATTCCTGATTCAAGGCTAATTGCAATCGATTCTGCTTATGGCCATGATGGATTTATGGTAGAAGCGGAGGTGATATCAAAATACCTGCACGAGTGGTGGGAGATTTGAATTTAAAACACGCCAAATGACTTCAATAATATCCTCAGGCTCCAGAAAATAACTAGCGACCCTACTCCAATGAACATGGTTTTAAGTGGCAGCTTGCCCACAAGTTTAGCCGCAAGTGGCGCCGCAATTAATCCGCCTATTATCAACCCCGCTATTATCTGCCAGTGACTTATTCCAAGCATGGTAAAAAATGTTACCGCACTGGCGAGTGTCACAAAGAATTCAGAAAGACTCACAGATCCGATCACATATTTTGGTGTTCTGCCTTTTGAGATAAGCGTGCTGGTAACAAGTGGCCCCCAGCCGCCCCCTCCGAATGAATCAAGAAATCCACCGGCACCAGCGAGCCAGCCTACCCTCTTTACTTTCTGAGGTTTATTTTTTTTATAAACAGTTAATAATATTTTCACTCCAAGAAACAATGTATAAGCAGCAAGAATAGGCCGTACATAGTTTGCATACTCGGTTCCGAATTTTGACAACGCAATGGCGCCTATCACCGCACCAATAACGCCCGGGATGAGCAGTGCACTGAATAATTTTTTATTTACGTTCCCGAATTTGTAATGGCTGTAACCCGAAATGCCGCTTGAAAACATTTCTGCAGTGTGAATACTTCCACTGATCACAGGCAGATTTACACCAAGAGATAATAAGATGGTTGTGCAGGTAACACCATACCCCATGCCAAGTGCTCCGTCTACGAGCTGTGCTGCAAACCCCGCTAATATCATCCAGTAAAAGATTGGATCTACATGGCGGGGCAGGTCATTTACTTTGACCATCAGTTCATTTACCGGAATATATGAGATAAGGGTATAACCAAGGAACATAAAGAAAAACGCAAACAGTGACCAGGAAGCTACTTTTTTCCATCGCCTTTCATTGGTGCGGTGATCTATTGTCGTTTTAAGTGAAAGGTCCCTGGTTATATGATTCAGCTTGTTCACCTTGTCGGCGAAGTTGCCGCTCAACTTGTTTCGTATGATGTTCATATTCTGAAGCACTTCATCAATCTGGTCTGGCATCACATCATTAAGTACATCTTTCAGCCTTTTTGCTATGGTGGGCGATTTGCCATTGGTAGAAATGGCTATCTTCAGGTTACCTTTTTTCACTACGGAGCCAAGGTAAAAATCACACAATTCTGGTTTGTCAGCCGCATTCACGAGCTTGCTTCTCTGCTTCGCATCAATGCGAATCTGTTGACTTAAAAGGGGATCATTAACTGCAGTGATAACTATATCACACCAATCAATATCCGATGATTCATATGGCTTTTCAATAATTTCAACATTTTCATGTTTCACGGCTATGTCACGTATTGCTTCATTTACCTGTGTTGCCACAACACGCACGGGAGCTAGGGGCGCATTAGAAATAATAGATGCAAGCTTTTCAATACCAACTTTTCCTGCCCCAATGAGCAGTACGTTCAATTCTTCCAGTTTAAGAAAAACCGGAAAAAGATTATTGGTTTCAGTCCGTGGCACAACTGGTGATTCGATTTTCAATTTTTTTTATTTTATTACTTTTTGCTTCGTCCTTCTGTTCCTGCTAATTAAAATATTTCCTGTTTGTAAAATCACCGAACGTTTCACCATCTGTTCTTTCACTCGCATATGCTGCAAACAAAATGTCAAGTTCTGCCAGGATCGAGGCTTCATCCAGACTTTCCTTATAGATCTTGTTAAGTCTCATGCCTAACCTGTCGCCACCAATGTGCAAATTATATCGTCCTAACGCGGTTCCAACAAAACCAATTTCAGCAGCAAATGGTCGTGCACAACCATTTGGACAACCCGTCATGCGAATAATAATTTCTTCATTGTGCAATCCGTGACTTGCCGCAATCGGTTCTATTTTAGATAACAGGGAAGGCATATAACGCTGGCCTTCCGCAAGTGCCAGTGGGCATGTGTTCAAGGCTACACACGCCATTGCATTCCTTCGAATGGGTGAAGCGCTGTCAGTATGCTGAGTGATAAGATACTTTCTGAGTATCTGGTCTATTGTTTCCTTGTCTTCGTTATTAATGTCACCAAGAATAAGATTTTGGTTGCAGGTGAAGATGAAATTAGCTTTACCGGTCTGCGCTACTTCAAGCAAAGCAGATTTAAGTAATAACTTTTCATCATCCAGCACTCTTCCATTTTCTATGAACAAAGTATAATACCAAAATCCTTCATGATTTTGCTCCCAGCCATAATAATCACGGCGACGGTCAAACGAAAATGGTTTTTCGTTTTCTAATTTGAAACCTGCTCTTTTTTCGAGCTCTTCTTTCCACCACGTAAGTCCGAGCCTGTCCACAGTATATTTTAATCTCGCCACTTTCCTGTCACTACGATTTCCATAATCACGCTGGATAGTGAGTATTTCATATACGGCTTTCAAAAGTTTTTCTTTTGTATCTACAAAACCGATAATAGAAGCTAGCCTGGGATAGTGATCCGGATTACCATGCGTTGCAGACATACCGCCGCCTATGGCAATATTGAAACCCTCCAGCTCATTGTCTTTGATTACCGCAATAAGTCCAAGATCATTCGCGAATACATCAACATCATTATTCGGAGGAATTGCTATGGCAATTTTGAATTTACGTGGCATATACCTGTCCTGGTATAAAGGATCTTCTTCTGATTGCTTATCAACGATCTTTTCATCATCCAGCCATATTTCATAATAGGCATGCGTTTTTGGTAGAAGCATTTTATTTATAGCGTCCGCATATTGAAATATTTCTGCATGAAGAGGTGATTGTTTTGGATGTGAAGAACAAAGAACATTACGGTTAATATCACCACATGTGGCTATTGTTGTAAGGTGTGCCTCCCTGAAAGCCTTAAGTGTGGGCTTTATAACCGATTTGAGTACACCATGAAGCTGTATGGTTTGCCTGGTTGTAATTTTTAGAACGCCTGTAGAATATTCTCCGGCTATATGATGGAGATCTACCCATTGCTGAGGCTTAAGAAAGCCGCCGGGCAATCGCAACCTGATCATAAATGAATAAAGCCTCTCGAGCTTTTTCACGGCACGCTCTTCACGGCGGTCACGGTCATCCTGCACATACATTCCATGAAATCTTACAAGCGCAACATCATCTTCAAAGAGGTTGCCGGTAATTTCATTCTCCACGCTTTCCTTTAACGTACCACGCAGGTTGTCACTTGCCTGTTTGATTCTTTCTGTAGATGATAAGTTAGTTTCTTCAGCCATAGTATAATTAATAAACGTCTTTTAAATATCTTGATTCATCCTTCAGCTGTTCAACAAACTGCACAGCCTGCTCAATGGTTTTGTTACCGAATTTTTCAATGACCTGCATCAATGTATCTTCTACATCAACACTCATTGGTTCCTTGGCACCGCATACATATAAAGATGCACCATTCAACAGCCAATCGTACAGTTCCTTCCCATGTTTCAGCATTTTATGCTGCACATAAACTTTTTCTTTCTGATCTCTTGAAAAGGCAACGCTAAGATTAGTAAGCACTCCTGTTTCCAACCAGTTCTGCAATTCCGTCTGATAAAGAAAATCAGTAACAAAATGCTGGTCGCCGAAAAAAAGCCAGTTTTTACCTGTTGCACCGGCGGCATCACGATGGGCAATAAACGAACGGAATGGCGCTATGCCTGTTCCCGGACCGATCATGATGATATCGTTATCATCTGCCGGCAACCTGAACTGGCTATTTTTATGAATATAAAATTCAATTGTATTGTCTACACTCAGCTGAGATAGAAAATCTGAACAAAGACCTACTTTCCATTCTTCATTCACATTGAATTTATCCCGTGCCACAGTGATATGTACTTCACCAGAATGTGCTTCAGGAGATGATGATATTGAATATAATCTCGGGGCAATAGGTTCCAGAATTCCAATCAGTTCCTGGAATTGATTGTTGCTGTTAAGGGGATAGATCCGCAGCAGATCAAGTAATCCGATTCTGGTTACTGGTATTTCCTGGCCTACAAGAGATGCATATTTACTTACAACTCTTTCTGGCAGATAAAAAATATTCAGTTTCTTTTTAAGCAGGTCGTAAGCTGATAATTCTTCATTGCGGAACGTAAATTGTTTATCCTTGTCAATTGCCAGCAGCTCAATTATAGGGTCAACAAGTTGAGGAGGGTTTTCAGGAATTACTCCAAGTGAATCACCAGGGAGGTACTCAATATCATCAGCACCAATTTCAATGTGGTGCGTTTCTTTATTCGAACCCCTGTCGTTGAGCAATATGTTTGTGAGGATAGTGCCGCTATATATTTTCTTCCCTGAAGATTTCTTTTTCGTGATCGCGTGTGACGGAATCGCAGGTGCGGATGAATGACCGTTACTGCTTAATTTATTAAGCACTTTATCGAACCAGCTTTCCGCCTCTGATTCATAGTCAACATCACACTTCTGTATATCAATTAATCTTTTTCCACCTAATTTTTCAAGTTGCGAATCCACATCTTCACCAGCTTTACAGAATAAAGGATATGAAGTATCCCCAAGCGCAAATACTCCGAACTTAAGTTTATCGAGCTGAAATCCATTCTGATGAATATGGTCGTAGAATTTTTTTGCGGCAGCAGGGGGTTCTCCTTCTCCCTGGGTACTGATAACTGCAAGCAGGTATTCTTCCTTGGCAAGATCTGCTAAACGGTACTGGTCAAGACTTACTACTTTGGCATTTATACTGTTCTTCTTTGCTTTCAGCGCAAAATCTGTCGCCACTTTTTTAGAGTTGCCGGTTTCAGTTCCATAAACTATAGTAACCTTGCCAACATTAGCCTTCGATGCTACTTGTTGTTCTGATGCCGCTGATTCGCCTGTTCCCTGTGAAAGTAAACCAGCCAGATACCCATTCAACCATATCAGTTCTTCTTTTGTTGAAGTGGCGATGAGATCCTGAACAATTTTTAATTTAAAAGGAGAAAGCATTTAATACGATTATGTTTTAGATTTTCGTTCGGAAAACTGGTGATTCAAAACAGGTGCTTTGAAATATTCTTCCGGATGTTCATTATTCGGAAGCCAGGAAAATTTTTCTCCCAGCTCAACTACCTTACCGATAATGGCGATAGTTGGTGAGATATAATCATTCCCTTCAAATTCATTTAAATTAAATGTTTTTACATTTTGTTCAGGAGTGGTTGCCTGCCCGATCACTGCTATTTTTTTATCGCTTGAAATACCATGCGACAATAAATTCTTTACCACGCTGCCAAGCGTTTCAGCACTCATGTAAAAAACCAGCGTATCATTAGTATTGGCAAGTTCTTTCCAATATTCCTCGGTAACAACATCTGAACGATAATAAGTTACAAACCTTACAGCAGTCGAGTAGCCTCTTGCCGTCAACGGAATACCGGAATAAGCCGCTGCACCTAATGCTGCAGTAACACCAGGAATGATTTCATATGAAATATTATTGGAAAGCAGGGTTTCAAGTTCATCTAGTACATTGGAGAAAATAGAAACATCTCCGCCTTTCAGCCGTACTACAAGTTTATTTTTTGCCGCTTGTTCAACCATAAGGTCGTTGATAGAAGATTGAGGTGTAGATGAACCTTTACGGCATTGCTTGCCTACATAGATGATTTCTGCACGTGGGTTAACGTAGCAATTCAGGATCTCTGCACTAACCAGTCTGTCTGCCAGCACAACATCCGCTTCCTGCAGGTATCGCAAAGTTTTAAGCGTCAACAGTTCAGGATCGCCCGGGCCTGCACCGGCAATGATTACCTTTCCTTTTTTAAGTGCTGTACTCATAATACTCCTACTTCGTTTTTCTGGTATACAAAAGAATTGGATGGAACACTTGAAGTAAGCCAAACATTCCCCCCTATAGTGCTTCCGGTTCCTATCACTGTATTACCACCTAATATTGTTGCACCTGCGTAAATGATCACATCATCCTGTATTGTAGGATGACGTTTTGATTTCTGTGTTAATTTAGATTCGAGCAGTGCACCGATGGTAACGCCCTGGTAGATCTTAACATCGTTACCGATCACAGCAGTTTCACCAATAACGATGCCTGTACCATGATCAATAAAAAATCCCTCACCTATTGAGGCGCCAGGATGGATGTCAATTCCTGTTTTACTGTGTGCGTATTCGGTAAATAAACGTGGGAGCGTTTTTACTTTTAATTTATATAACTCATGCGATAGCCTGTATACCGCAATTGCATAGAAACCCGGATAGGCCACAACCACTTCATCCGCTGATGTTGCAGCAGGATCATGTTTTGCAATAGAAGAAGCATCTTTCAGTAACGCGTTATATACATCAGGCAAAACTTTAAAAAACTGTTCTGTTATCTGCTGAGTTTCGTTTCCGTTGTGGTTAACATCATAAACAAGCGTAGAAAGATAACTTTTCAGTGAATCAAATTCTTTCTCTACTTCATTCAGTGGCTGGTTCCTTGAACTTGCCGGTATAAAAAGAAAGCTGAACAGCTTATCGATAAAATCATCAGACGATTCCTTATCGGGGAACGCGGAAAGCACCTGTTTTTGGCGGTCGAATATTTGTTTTATAAATGCATTGCTGCTCATTTGAGTTCTTGTTTATGTGCTATTGAATCATGCATGCCCCTACTGTTACATTACTTGTTTCATCTATGAGAATTGCTCCGCCATTTTGCCTTAGCGACTTATAAGAATCGAAAGGCAGCGGCGAAGCCGTTTTGATTGTTGCCTTGATCACGTCGTTAAGATCAGCATGTGCTGGTGAAGGATTCTTTTGAAGACTGTTAACATCCAGTTTATAAGCAATCTCCTTAACTATGCTTCTCACTCGTCTGCTGTTTAACTGCAGCAGATACTTGTTACCTGGTACCAGCGGCTTGCTGTCCATCCAGCAGATCAATACTTCAAATTCCTGCTCGGTTCTTGTATTATTTTCCTGTTTTGCAATTACATCACCCCTGCTTATATCTATATCATCTTCGAGAAGCATTACTACACTTTGTGGTGCAAACGCTTCTTCCGTTTGTTTACCATTCGTTTCAAGACCAGCGATCTTAGTCTTCAGGCCTGAAGGTTGAATCACCACCTGGTCGCCAACTTTGTAAATACCGCTAATGATTTTTCCGGCATACCCGCGATAATCATGCAGGTCATCCGTCTGCGGACGAATCACATACTGTACAGGGAAACGGGCGTTACTAAGATTGATATCATTCTGCACTTCAATGTTTTCAAGGATATTGAGCAGGCATTCGCCTTCATACCACGAGAAATTCGCGCTCTTTTCCACAATATTATCTCCGCTGATAGCACTGATAGGAAGATATTTCACATCCTTCAATCCGAGTGACTTAGCCACTTCAGCATATTCGATTACGATATTATTGTAAACATCCTGGGAGTTGCCTACAAGGTCCATTTTATTTATGGCTACCACCACGTGTGGTATTGCAAGAAGTGATGCTATAATTGAATGTCTGCGGGTTTGTTCCACTACTCCGTTGCGTGCATCAACAAGAATAATGATGAGATCTGAATTTGAAGCACCTGTTACCATATTCCGGGTATATTGAATATGCCCCGGCGCATCCGCAATGATGAATTTTCTTTTAGGAGTTGAAAAATACTTATATGCGACATCTATTGTAATTCCCTGTTCACGTTCAGCCCGTAAGCCGTCTGTAAGGAGCGCGAGATCAATTTCACCATCCTCGCGATTCTTACTTTGTTTGCCAATAGCCTCGAGCTGGTCTATCATAATAGATTTGCTGTCGAAAAGCAAGCGGCCTATCAAAGTACTTTTGCCATCATCAACACTGCCGGCAGTAATAAATCGTAGTAAGTCCATTTTAATAATTTAAAACTTAAACGTCAAAAGTTAAAAGTGAACTTTAAATTTTCACTTTTCACTTTAAACTTTTTTAGAAGTATCCGTTCTTTTTCCTGTCTTCCATTGCTGCTTCCGAAACCTTATCATCAATCCTGGTTTCTCCGCGTTCACTTGTTTTCGTGGCAACGATCTCGGCGATAATATCATCAATGTGCTCTGCATGCGATTCAACTGCTGCAGTACAGGTCATGTCTCCTACAGTACGATAACGTACTTTTCTCACAGACACTTTATCGGTTGCTTCTAGTCTGATGAACTTTGACATAGCTACCAGCTGTCCTTCATGTTCCAGCACTTCTCTTTCGTGCGAGAAATAAATCGAAGGCAGATCAATATTTTCCCGGCGTATGTAGTTCCATATATCCAGCTCTGTCCAGTTGCTGATAGGAAACACTCTCACATTTTCACCCTTGTGTATTTTTCCGTTATAGGTATTCCATAATTCCGGGCGCTGAAGCTTAGGATTCCACTGACCGAATTCATCCCTGACAGAAAAAATTCTTTCTTTCGCTCTTGCTTTTTCTTCATCCCTTCGTGCACCACCAATGCAGGCATCGAATTTGAATTCCTCTATCGTGTCGAGTAACGTGTAGGTTTGCAATGCATTCCTGCTGGCAAACTTTCCTACCGGCTCTGTTAATTTTTTACTGTTAATAGTGTCTTCCACTTTTCTTACAATCAGCCTTTCTCCCAATTTTTGGGCAAGCTCATCCCTGAATTGCAACGCCTCCGGAAAATTGTGACCTGTGTCGATGTGCACGAGTGGAAATGGAAATTTACCAGGACGAAATGCTTTAAGAGCAATGTGTACAAGGGTGATAGAATCTTTACCACCTGAGAACAACAACGCCGGTTTCTCAAATTGTCCGGCAACTTCACGCATAATGTGAATAGCTTCCGACTCCAGGTGATCCAAATAATCCAGTTTATAATTTTTCATATACTTATTATCTCATTATTCTGCTACAGATGCTGCGCCTGCAACAGGTTCCGCATTATGAACATGCAAGCCACATTCTTTTTTCTCAGCATCTTCCCACCACCATCTGCCAGCACGAAAATCTTCGCCCGGCCTGATCGCCCGGGTACATGGCGCACAACCAATGCTGATAAAACCACGATCATGCAATGGATTGTAGGGCACATCATTATTATTAATATAATCCTTAACCTGCTGGGTTGTCCAGTGAAGGAGCGGATTATATTTTATTACCAGATTCACTTCATCCCATTCAAATACAGTAAGATCACTTCTTGAAGGAGAATGTTCTGCACGCAGCCCTGTAATCCATACCTGGTTTCCGGCAAGTGCCCTTTTAAGTGGTTCCACTTTGCGGATAAAGCAGCAATCCTTCCTGTTCTGCACTGATTCATAAAAGGAATTAGGACCTTTTTCAGTTACAAACTTTTCGATGGATTCGTGCTGCGGGTAGTATGGTACTATACGTGTATTGTATTTTTCATTCGTACTGTTCCACACTGAATAGGTTTCAGCAAATAGGCGACCGGTATCGAGGGTAAATATCTTTACCGGTAATGAGTTGCTTAAAATTTCATGTGTTATCACCTGGTCTTCATAACTGAAGCTCGAAGAAAATGTCACCTTACCCGGAAATTCAACCTCCAGCTGCCTGATCACCTCATGAATAGGAAGGTTGGCAGATCGTGCTGTGATATGAGGTATAAAATCTTGTAACATTTTATTCATTAGTTCAAATAAGATTAGTGGAAATGGGTCGCAACAGGGGGATCAGCAACAACAACAGGAATTGCAGCACATTAAAAAGAGGCGCTTGATATATGTTGTATTGCTCATAATAATAGTCTATCTATCAGGTGCACAAAGATAATAAAATAATGGTTGAAAAATGAAGCTGAATGATTGAAAACCAGCTGAAACAGTCATACGCATACTTACGACCGTTAGCATTTTAACAGTCTACTCATCAGGTAGACTTACTTATTGCACGTATTTTTGGTTAGCTTTGGCCCTCACAACAACAACGAATAAAGCGCATTATGCATTTTAATTACCTGGCATTTGCAGTTCCTCTTTTCATAGGACTGATGATCCTGGAATTTTTTATAGCAAAAAGAAAAGGTAAAGATTTTTTCAATTTTACCAATTCTATAGCAAATGTGAATGTAGGAATAGCTGAACGACTGCTTGACACCCTTATAACAGGTCTATTTTTCTTTGTATACGACTACCTGAACAGGCATTTTGGTATTTTCCATATTCCGTCCTCCATGCTAACATGGGTGGCGTTACTGATCTGCTCCGATTTTACATGGTACTGGTATCACAGGCTGGCTCACGAGATCAACCTGTTCTGGGCGGCACATATTGTACATCACCAGAGTGAGGATTTTAATTACACGGTTTCTGCGAGAATAACCGTTTTCCAGGCAATTATAAGAACCGGGTTTTGGGCGATCCTGCCTGTTATTGGATTTCCCGCAGATATGATTATAAGTGTTTTGCTGGTGCATGGACTTTACCCTTTCTTCATCCACACAAGGCTTATAGGTAAACTGGGTATACTTGAATACATTTTTGTTACCCCGTCGCACCATAGAGTGCATCATGCTTCGAACCCTGAATACCTTGATAAAAATTACGGAGATGTACTGATTATATGGGATAAATTGTTCGGTACGTTCAAAAAGGAAGAATCACCTATTACGTTCGGTTTGACAAAGCCGCTTAAAAGCAATAGTTTTTTTTGGCAGCACTTTCATTTTATTATTGAGCTGCTTGTTGCAGTAAACCGGGAAAAAGGTTTTATGAATAAAGTAAAAAAATTATTCGGCATACCAGATACTGTGGATGAGTCTATCCGCGGCAAACTGGAAAAGAGATTTAATATTTTCAATAATAATGATTCTGCGGGCAATGAGCTGAACAGGTATGTTGTTTTCCAGGTGTTGACAAGCCTGGTGCTGCTGTTTATTTTTATCGGTTTTGAAAATCATTTTAACTGGGAGATGCAGACTTTATTTACCTTATTTATTCTTATTTCTTTAGTAAACTGTGGTGCTATTCTTGAACAGAAACGCTGGATATTTTATCTGGAATATTCGCGAGTGTTTATATTTCTCATTGGCGTACTTATTTATTTCCCTTCTGCTATTTTGATTTCAGTTATGGCATTCATTACGCCTCTGAGCATTTACTATTTCAATATGCTGCAAAGGCGATATTTGTAATACGTTTATTATTTCAGAAAGAGATAATATCACTTGTTCAAAAGAAACTCTTTAAACTCCGTATAATAAGTAGAAATTTTTGTACTCACTTTTTTCCTGTTCATTAAATCATTCAGATTATCGGGAATTTTGATTTTTTCACGGGTCAATGGTTCAACGACATCATAGAATTTAACAGGATGCGCGGTTTCAAGAAATAATCCTTTCTGATGTTCATGAGCTTCAAAATATTTTTGTAAAGAAGCATAAGCAACAGCTCCATGAGGATCCATCAGGTAACCATACTTATTTTTTACTTCTAGTATAATTTTCCTTGTATCATCATCTGAGATACTGTAGCTGCTGACCAGTTTTTTTAATATGCCGAAGTCATTATTAAACAATTCAAGGATACGCACAAAATTACTCGGATCGCCTACATCCATTGCGTTTGAAATAGTTGCCCTGGCTGGTTTGGGAAGATAATCGCCCTGCAAAAAATATTCCGGCACCACATCATTTGCGTTGCATGACGCGATAAAATGTTTTACAGGCAACCCTGATTTATATGCAATCAGACCCGCACAAATATTCCCAAAATTTCCACTTGGAACAGCTATAACAGGTAATTCATTATGCTGCCATTGCTTCAGTGCAAAAAAATAATAGAATTGCTGGGGTAGCCATCTCGCAACATTGATTGAATTTGCAGAAGTAAGAAATAATTTGTTGGAAAGATCGTGATCAGCGAATGCCTGTTTAACCATTTTCTGACAGTCATCAAATGTTCCATCCACTTCAAGTGAATGAATATTTTTTCCGAGGGTGGTTAGCTGCTTTTCCTGAACTGAACTCACCTTCCCTGAAGGATACAATATTACCACTTCAACGCCCTCCACATCATAAAATCCATTTGCAACAGCACTGCCTGTGTCGCCGGAAGTTGCTACCAGTACATAAATCTTTCCTTTATTGTTTTTAGAAAAATATCCAAGGCACCTGCTCATGAAACGGGCTCCCACATCTTTGAAGGCTAGTGTAGGACCATGAAACAATTCGAGCGAATAGGCTTCATCTGAAACTTTGACAAGCGGAAATTCGAAATTGATCGTTTCACTTACAATCCTGTATAATTGTTCTTCAGGAACGCATTCTCCAACGTAAGGTTTGATCACGTTGAATGCAATCTCTTCTTTCGACATGTTATGCATGTTATCGATAAAAGAATGAGAAGGAACTACTTCAGGAAAATATAAACCTCGATCAGGAGCCTGTCCTTTTATGGTGGCTTCACGGAAATCAACTGCAGGCGACTTTTTATTGGTGCTGTAAAATTTCATTTATCTTAACCCCTTTATCATCAATTTTTGTTACGTAAATTTTGAATTCAATACCCAGGCATCCATACACTTCTTTCATCACCTCAGCAATTTTATTAGCGGTACGTTCTTCAACGCTTAGCATGAACACCGAAGGTCCTGATCCTGAAATACCGCCACCAAGTGCTCCAGCATGTTTACATTTCTCCTTCACTTCATCAAACCCTGGTATCAGAATACTTCTTACTGGTTCAATGATCACATCTTCAAGTGATCTTCCTATCAATGCATAATCTTTCTGCATAAATCCGGCAACGAGTCCGGCAATGTTACCCCATTGCTTTATTGCATCTTTCAACAAAACCTGTTTCTTTAATATTTGCCTGGCATCAGACGTTTTTACTTCGATTTGCGGATGTACAACTGTTACATGCAGGTCAGGAAACGATAGACACACTACATCGAGTGGCATGATGGACCTGATCAGCGTAATGCCTCCAAGTAAACATGGAGCAATGTTATCCGCGTGCTTTACTCCTGAAGCGAGTTTCTCACCTGACATGGCAAACCTTACAAGATCGTACTTCGAGAACCTGTTGCCAAGCAGCGCATTTGCTCCTGCAACTGCGCCGGCTGCACTCGCAGCACTGGAGCCCAATCCACTGCCTGGTTTTATTTTTTTATTTACCCTTAAGTTAAATCCTACTTTTGAATCTACGTGTTTCATCATCTCGAGCAATGCCACGCCGGCAACATTTCTTTCAGTGTCTTCAGGCAACCCGTATCCGTCTTCATGCACGATGCTGATGCCCGGAGTTTCACTTAAACTCATGATCATCTCATCCGCAGGATCTGCGAGTGACATACCCAGTACATCAAAACCGCAAACTAAATTTGCGACTGAAGCCGGGGAGAATATTTTTATTGATCTGTTCATGGCAAATCTTTTTCAAGAAACGAGAATAGGGATATGAAATCTTCCTTTCTCGTTTCTCGTTTCTCGCTTCTCAAATTTTCGATGCTCTTATTATATCCGCAAACACTCCTGATGCCGTTACTTCAGCACCTGCTCCCGCACCCTTAACTACCAATGGTTGTTCTACATACCTGTCTGTGTAAAATAACACAACATTATCCTTTCCATATAAGTGATAGAAGTCATGCATCGGATCGATTTCCTTCAATCCAACTGTGGCCTTTCCATTTTCATACGATGCAACAAACTTCAGCTTATTACCATTTCCGGCAGCAGTCTTATATATTTCTTTAAAATGCGCTTCTTCCTTCTCCATTTGCTTATAAAAATTTTCAACAGAACCGGTCATGCATGATGAAGGCATAAAAGTTTCATTTGTTATATCGTCCATCTCAATGTGTTCACCGGCTTCACGCGCAAGGATCATTATTTTCCGCATCACATCTTTACCACTAAGGTCAAGGCGCGGGTCGGGCTCAGTGTAACCTTCATTTTGGGCCTGCTTAACAATTTGTGCAAACGGCTTTTCGCCATTGTAATTATTAAAAACAAAATTAAGCGTGCCGCTCAGTACAGCCTGGATGCTGTTTACTTTGTCACCACTGCGCAACAGATCATTCAGTGTTCCTATCACAGGCAGACCAGCACCTACATTTGTTTCAAAAAGGAAAGGAACATTATATTCCCTTGCAAGGTCCTTGAGTGTTTTGTAATATGCAAAAGAAGAAGATGCCGCAACTTTATTACATGCTACTACAGAAATACTTTTAGAAAGCAGTTTATCATAATGCTCAGCAACTTCTGCATTGGCGGTAACATCGGCAAACAATGAATTGCGCAGATTTCTCCTGTTTATATTTTCAATGAAATCATCAATGTTCATCTCATTACCTGCATCAAGTTCTTTCTTCCAGTGATTCAGATCAATACCATTTTCGTTGTACACCATTTTTTTGCTGTTGGCTAACGCTACAACCCTTACCTGTAACCGAAGATGATCGAACAGGTACTTTTTTTGCTTCTGCAACTGAGCCAGCAGACGGCTCCCAACATTTCCCACACCGGCAACATAAAGGTTTACCTGCTTGAATGATGTTTCAAAAAATTCTTCGTGCAGCACGTTGATGGCCTTCTTAACATCTGCTTTGTAGATCACTGCAGAAATATTGCGTTCAGAAGAACCCTGGGCTATTGCACGAACATTTACACCATTTCTTCCAAGTGCACCAAACATTTTACCGCTGATGCCCGGATGGTTCTTCATATGGTCGCCTACAACTGCAACAATAGCAAGTGAGGTTTCTACTACTAGCGGATCTACATGTCCTGCAGAAATTTCAGGCTCAAATACTTTATCAATCGATTGTTTTGCATTCAGCGAGCTCGATTCTTCCACTGCCACACATATCGAGTGTTCAGAAGAACCCTGCGTGATCATGATCACATTAATGCCCGCAGCGGCCAGCGCCTCAAATAATCTTTTTGAAAAACCAGGAATACCTACCATACCGCTTCCTTCAAGTCCCAGCAATGCGATATTGTTGATTGAAGTTATTCCCCTTATTATATTACCGTTCTGGCCTGCATTGCTATCGATCAGGGTTCCTTCATCAGCTGGTGCAAATGTATTTTTCACCTTAACAGGAATACTTTTTTTCAGCACCGGCTGAATAGTAGGAGGATAAATAACCTTTGCGCCGAAATGTGAAAGCTCCATGGCTTCCTGGTAAGAAATATGAGAGATGATCCTGGCGTTTGTAACGATATTTGGGTCGGCGGTCATAATGCCCGATACATCCGTCCAAATTTCAAGTATGCTTGCACCAAGCGCTGCTGCAATAATTGCAGCTGTATAATCCGATCCGCCTCTTCCAAGCGTTGTGGTGGTTTGTGTTGGTCCTGATGCAATGAATCCTGGCAGAACGATCACATTATCATTTAAACTGCTGAAATAAGCATAAATAAGATCATTGCTTTTGTCAAAATCAACTTTTGCATTGCCATAGTTGAGGTCTGTAATGATCAGTTCCCTTGAATCCTTCCATTGATTGTTTATCCCTTCTATGCTAAGCTTTGCGGAAACAATACGTGAGGACATCAGCTCCCCAAAACTGACGATGCGGTCTTTCGATGCCGCGGATAATTCACGCAGCAGGAAAATACCATTGCAGATATCTTCTATTTCGTTGCATTGTTTTTTAACCGCGCTTAATACGCTGCTTTGCCGGGCTACAGGGATAAGGTCGGAAACAGCGTTAAGATGTCGTTTTTCAATCACAGATAATTGCTCCATGTAAGATTCATCACCTTTGGAAGCAAGCATGGCCGCAGTCAGCAGCAGGTCAGTTACTCCGCCTAATGCAGAAACAACCGAAACCGTTTTTCCTGATTGTGAAGATTGCTGTACTATGGATACTACCTTATTTATATTTTCTGCATTGGCAACTGAAGAGCCGCCAAATTTTAAAACCCGCATAAATGATTGAGTTGATTGAAGTAAATGCTTACCTGTGTGATGTTGTCAGCCAAAGCCCGATGGTTATATGTACTTATTACAACCCTTAGCGGGTTGATGTGGTTGAAGATGTAATTACAGCTACTCCATTGGCAGTGGCCAGGGAAGAAGAAAAATTAATATGGTTGACCAGGTATATCATTTTTCAAGAGAGGCTAAGTTAGGTAAAAGACAGTAAATAAAAGCATCCACAATTGTTTTCGCTAAAAATGAATTATTTTAGACCCCCGTTTAGCTTGCCCGCTAATTACTCAGCATTAAATTAAACAGCCTAATGGATCATCAGTCGAGCAAAGGATTGCAGCAGTTCAAAAACAATGTGGGCATTAAGTTTCAGCTGTACAACAGCCTGTTTACTTCACTCCCGTTTCACCGCATTGAAAAGACCGGTATATTGCTTTCTTTGCTGCTCAATAATTGCGAAGAAGGATATAAAAAGAAGATGAGTCCTGAAGAGATCATTCAGGAATTTTTTAAAAAACATACATCGTTCATGAATGAGGCTGACAGGCTCGACATTCTGTTCCGTTTCATTCAGTATGTTGAAAGGCAGGTGGTGCTATTTGATGCACTGGAAGACGCTTCTTTCAGAGATGTAAATGATATTAACGGCGCGGGCACCCTCAAGCATCTTGAATCAGAAGTAGTACAGTACAGAATGGAAAATGAGCTTACTGAAAAGCTTAAAAATTTTGCAATCAGGCTGGTGCTTACAGCACATCCAACACAGTTCTATCCTGGTGCCGTGCTGGGCATCATCAACGATCTTGCAAAAGCACTTGCTGAAAATAATACGAGCCAGATCAACATGTATCTTCAGCAGCTCGGTAAAACCCCGTTCCTTAATAAGGAGAAACCCACACCGTATGATGAAGCGATGAGCCTTATATGGTATCTCGAGAATGTATTTTATGCCGCTGCAGGCCGCATCATTTCATTTATCAAGAGCCAGTTCCCGCAGGCAATGACCGAAAACAACCCCATCATCACCATGGGATTCTGGCCAGGAGGCGACAGAGATGGCAATCCTAATGTAAACGTTGCAACAACACTCAAAGTGGCTGATGCTTTACGTGGTGGCATCATTAAATGTTATTACCTGGATGTGCGGAGGCTCAAGCGCAGGCTTACTTTTAAAGGCGTTGATTCTATCCTCGCCGACATGGAAATAAAACTGTATGATAACATATTTATCCCCGGGCACCGTACAGAGTTGACCAAAAAAGATATTCTTGACTCTTTGTCAAGGATACGCGACATATTAATTTACCAGCATAACGGGTTGTTCCAGCACCTAGTTGATAACCTGATCAGCAAGGTGCATGTATTCGGATTGCATTTCGCATCGCTCGACATACGCCAGGAAAGTTCTGTTCATAATACAGTGCTCGAGGCCATTGCTACTAATGATAATGTACTGCCAAAAAATTACGCTTCGCTGAACGATGAAGAAAAATTAAATGTGCTGATGGATGCAGAGGCGGATATTTCTTCCGATAAATATGATGACGAGCTTATCCGCGACACCATAGAATCAGTAAGGGCAGTGGAAAAAATACAAACTTATAATGGAGTCGATGGATGCAACAGGTACATTATCAGCCAGTGCAACAGCGCACTCAATGTAATTGAAGTGTATGGTTTGTTTTTACTCGGTGGATGGAAGAAAGAAGAACTGAGCATTGACATAGTGCCATTGTTTGAAACAGTTGAAGATCTGAAGAATGCAGGGCCGATCATGGACCAGCTGTATTCAAATGAGAAATACATGAGCCATCTGAACAGAAGAAAAATGAAGCAGACTATCATGCTTGGTTTTTCCGATGGAACAAAAGACGGCGGTTACCTGATGGCGAACTGGAGCATATATAAGGCGAAAGAAGAGCTTACCAAAATTTCGAGAAATTATAATGTTGATGTGGTATTCTTTGATGGTCGTGGTGGTCCACCCGCGCGGGGTGGTGGAAAAACGCACAAGTTCTATGCTTCAATGGGAAAAAATATTTCGAATGAAGAAATCCAGCTGACGATTCAGGGTCAAACTGTGAGTTCCAACTTCGGAACAATAGATTCAGCGCAGTATAATATCGAGCAGCTGATTCATGCCGGTTTATCGAATAGCTTATTTTCCAAGCGGTCAATTACTCTTGAATCGGATGATGAAAAATTGCTTGGAGAGCTGGCAGACGATAGTTTCAAATCATACATTGAATTGAAAGAGCATCCTGATTTTGTTGAATACCTGGCGCATGTGAGTCCGCTCAAATACTATGGCGAGACGAATATAGGGAGCCGCCCATCTAAAAGAGGTACATCATCAAAGTTTCAGTTAAAAGACTTGCGTGCGATACCGTATGTTGGCGCATGGAGCCAGCTAAAGCAAAATGTAACAGGGTATTACGGTGTAGGAACTGCATTGCAGCAGATGGAGAAAAAAGGGAAATGGTCGGAAGTGAAGCAACTTTACCAGCGTTCAATGTTCTTTAAAACGCTTATTGATAATTGTGAGATGGCAATGAAGAAATGTTATTTTCCGCTTACTGAATTTCTGTCACGTCATCCACGCTATGGTGAACTGTATAATATGATTCATGATGAGTATGAGCTTACCATGAGATATATTTTTCAGCTATCCGGTAAAAATGAATTGATGGCGGATTATCCGGTTGAGCAATTATCTATTCAGATGCGTGAGCGAATTGTTCTGCCATTGACAACTATTCAGCAGTATGCGATGTCGCGTATCCGTGAAATGGATGAAAATAATGTTTCGAGTCCGCTTAAAGAAACCTATGGAAAACTTGTGATCAGAAGTTCTTTTGGTATTATTAATGCTGGAAGGAACAGCGTTTAGAGGCAAAACGCAAAAGGCAAAAGGAAAAGATATTAAGTCAATTCTGAAAGTGTTTCGATCATTTTTGAAAGCATACTAAAGGTGCTCGAAATCATTTGGCTTCAGTTCAGATATCATTTCATCATTATATAACCGAGGTCGAAAGATATTTGCAAAGCAGCATCGATTTCAATTATTGATCCACGTGCAATTTCATAAAAACGTCTTCTTTCAAGTGAAGACTTTCTCGAAGCACCTTCAGCAATATTGAGTATTACAGAAAGTGCAGCACGCTTTATCTGCTGTGTAAGATTGTATCTTTCGCATGATGGAAATAATGCGGTAATCCGATAACATTGGCTTACCATTTTTCTGGAAAACTAAACCTCTAGATTTTTGTGATTAAGAATCAGAATCATCGAATGAAAATACCTGACTTAAAGATATTATATCCGGTGAAATCACTGAGATAATAAACGAAAATCGCCACCTCCGACTTTTGCCCCCTACGCTTTGCCTTTTGCCCCTTAAAACCTATACACCGCGGCTAAAATCGCAGACAAAGTACTCTTTGTTCCAGCTCCTGATTCCTTAACATAAATCTCTCTGTCGGCATTCTCCATCCTCAATTCAGGAATAAACACGAGCGGACCTGCTTTAAAGTTTGCTGACAGGGTTGTAGCATAAATGTTTCCATCAAATCCCAAAACACTTTTTTTGTCATTAAAATATTCTGTTCTGAGAGTAAGACCAAATTTAGATGTAGGATCTACATTGAAATATAAAGCCGATCCCCACCAGCTGTCACTTCCACCATATTTGCCGAAGCTGTCCTTAGCTTTTTGCATTTGCACAGTACCGTTATAGCCGATACTGAATTTATCGGTGATCGCACCCGTAAGCACCGCATCTATCTGCTGAAGATTGGTGCCTTCAGTCAATTTACCACCAATATAGTTCAGGTAGAATTTCCATTTATCGCTCGCTGCATAGCTATACTGCGCGCCAAGCATCTTTTGCTGGAAATTAGCAGTTTTAAGATCATTCGGGTTGACCACGGCAATCATAAAACCACTTTTACCTGAAGCAAGTTCAGCTTTGACGCCGGTATGGAAGAAAGGACCAAATGAGAACATGTAGCTCATACTGTAATTACGGTTCAGATAAGGGTCAACCAGCTCATAACCTACATGTGTAGCCCAGGAACCGGCTGTAATCTTTAACTTATCAGTAAGCTGGTAGCTTATATAGGCCTGTTTGATGGCCATCATTGTCTTGTCGTCGTTATAAGAAAAATCTTCTGCTCTTTTTCCAAAACCAAGATCTGCTACAACACTCACTTTACCGATAGAGTGGTCCAGCCGTACTGAAGCCATACCAAGCTCAAAAGAATTCTGTGAATTGGTGAAACTTGTATAGTTATTTGTTGTTCCTCCATTTACATTTTTTGCGTTTGCAAAATTATACCTGTAATAAACATCTACTGATCCCGATATAACAGGTTTTGGAGCAGGTTCTTCTATAGCTGCAACAACAGAATCCTGACAATAAGAAGTGATAAAACACACGAATGCCAGACAGGTTGCAAAAAATTTTTGTAACATTGCGATTAGTTTTTAAGTGTTAACACGAAAGGGTATGGCCTTTGAACTTGTATCAGAAGTTCATGTGATGGCCGTACCTTTTCTGTTTTTCTAATTATAGAATATGTCAAAGAGAAAGAAGGAAGTAATCAACTTAAAAGTTGACTACTTCTGATTCTTTAATGATGTCTACATCTTTAAATTTCCCGTTTGTTGTTGTTGTTCCCGGCGTAACAAGCAGAGTACCCTGCAGATATTTTTCATCATGCTGAGTTGAGTCAAGTCCAAGCTCTTCTTCTTCAGAAGTAACGCGGAGTGGCAGAATGAAGTTGATGAATTTGAAGATCATGAAAGAAACGGTAAATGCATATACACAAACAATGGCCATTGCTTTAAGCTGTGTAAAGAAAAATGCGGGGTTGCCGTAAAACCATCCTTGTGGCCCTCCTGAAATTCCATGAACCAGCGGAGCAGCGAATACACCGGTAAGAAGCATACCAACCATACCACCTATACCATGGCAGGGGAATACGTCGAGTGTATCATCAAGAGTTGATTTTTGTTTGATGCCTACAACGATGTTTGAGATAAGTGCACCAACAAGTCCAATAATAATACTTTGAGGAATTCCTACGTAACCAGCTGCGGGCGTTATAGCCACAAGACCTACAACAGCACCAATACAGAATCCAAGAACAGATGGTTTTTTACCTTTCAGTACATCGAAGAACATCCAGGCAAGACCTGCTGCAGCAGCTGCTGTATTAGTTGTACCAAATGCATTTACTGCGAGTGGAGTAGCACCAACTGCAGAACCTGCATTAAACCCGAACCAACCAAACCAAAGCAAACCGGTTCCAATTAACACATAAGGCACGTTGGCAGGTGGAATTTCTCTTTTTTCAATATGTGATTTCCTTCTTTTTAAAACAAGGGCTCCTGCGAGGGCAGCACAACCGGCAGATATGTGTACAACTGTGCCTCCTGCAAAGTCCCACGCGCCCATTTTAGCAAGGAATCCATCGGGATGCCATGACCAGTGTGCAAGAGGAGCATACACGAGCAGGCTGAATAATGCAATAAAAAGAATGTAAGCTGTAAAGCGGATCCTTTCTGCTACGGCTCCAACTACCAGTCCGGGAGTAATGATCGCGAACATCAGCTGGAAAAGTGAGAAGAGAGTCAGGGGTATTGTGTTAGCCAGTGGCCATGCAGCGCTTGATTTTACGCCATCATAAAATAAATAAGTTGTTGGATTACCAATAAATCCATTGATGGATTCACCAAAAGCAAGGCTGAATCCTACAGTGATCCAAAGTACGCCAACCACCCCTGCGGCTACCACACTTTTGATCATTGTTGAAATAACGTTTTTACGGTGCACCATACCGCCATAAAAAAAGGCGAGACCGGGTGTCATCAGAAAAACGAGTGCGGTAGAAACAAGAACCCAGGCAATGTCTGCTGAATTATACTGCGGATCCTTCGCTCCAGGAACATAGTCGGCCGCCGGGGCAATAAACATGGCGGCTACAGCAACAGCACACAAAATTAAAAATGGTGCTACCTGTTTGAATGTTAGTTTTCTCATACCTGTTGTCGATTTTTAGTTGTTAATATTCAAAAAAAACAATATATAAATTATTATCCCAAAAATAAAGCTTCTATTGTTCTAAAACTTGTAATTTATTATATTTTATTTGATTTAATATATAATTACCAGAAGTTTTATGCTTATTAAACTTCTCCTCATGCATTCGGTCAATAATGTGACATTTATTTAAATGAAAATGCCCCGATTTTGAAAAATCGGGGCACATATAAAAATATATAATGAATGATCCCTATATCGCGATCAGGTTTTCATCCTTCGTTTCAAGCACGGAATAGCCCATTAAAAATTCATCCACTTTTCTCGCACATTCCCTTCCTTCACTAATCGCCCATACCACAAGTGACTGACCCCTTCGCATATCCCCGGCTGTGAATATCTTCTGTATGTTTGTCTGATAAGTCTTTTCACTTGCCCTTACATTGCCTCTTTCATCCAGCTCTACTGCCAGGTCACTAATCAGTCCTTCATGCTGTGGATGAACAAATCCCATAGCAAGCAGTGCCAGGTCGCACGGGATCTCTCTTGCAGTTCCTTCAATTTCTACGAATTGCGCCCTGCCATTTTCACCAATCTTCCATTCAAGGTCCACGATCTTCAGCGCTTTGAGATGACCTTTTTCATCACCAATAAACTCTTTGGTATTTACTGCCCATTGTCTCTCACATCCTTCTTCATGCGAACTGGATACTTTAAGCACCATTGGGTAAGTTGGCCATGGCATCTGCATGGTTCGTGTTTCCGGGGGCTTAGGCAATAGCTCAAACTGGGTGATTGATTTTGCTCCGTGTCTGTTGGAAGTACCAACACAATCAGAACCTGTATCTCCGCCACCTATTACAACAACATGTTTTCCTGTTGCCAGTATGGGTTCTTCATTTTTATCAAGAAGGTGGCTAACTCTTTTATTCTGCTGTTTAAGAAAATCCATCGCAAAATGAATTCCTTTTAATGGTCTCCCCGGTGCCTGCAGATCCCTGGCAATAGTTGATCCTCCGGTAAGTACAACCGCATTGAACTGCCTCAGCAAATCGTTCACACTCACATTCACCCCTACTTCTGCGTTACATTGAAATACAATTCCTTCCTCTTCCATTATAGAGATCCTTCTGTCGATTACCCACTTTTCAAGCTTGAAATCGGGTATACCATAGCGTAATAGTCCACCAGGAGCATCGTCCCTTTCAAAAACGGTTACTGAATGTCCGGCTGCATTCAACTGTGCGGCAGCAGCCATCCCTGCAGGACCGGACCCCACCACTGCAACCTTTTTACCTGTTTTAAGGTTTGGTTTATACGGTTTAACGAATCCTTTTTCAAAAGCTATTTCAATAATGTGCTTTTCAATTTCTTCAATAGTTATAGGTGGTTGGTTTATTCCGAGCACACATGAGCTTTCGCAGGGTGCTGGACATATCCGTCCCGTGAATTCCGGGAAATTATTAGTTGAAGAAAGTATGTCATATGCTTCCCGCCAGCTTTGCCGGTAAACAGCATCATTGAATTCAGGGATAATGTTTCCCAGTGGACAGCCGTGATGGCAGAACGGAACTCCGCAATCCATACATCTTGCCGCCTGCTGGTTCAGCTTCTGCGTTGGGTATTTTTCTATAAATTCCCTGTAATCATTTACACGCTCCTTTACCTGACGCTTTGGTGGCATCTCCCGCGAAAATTCTAAAAATCCTGTTGGTTTGCCCATTGTTTATTTTCCTTCTTTTGTGTTTTGATATTGTTTATTTGTTACACTTTTACTTTCTCATCCTGCTTTATTTTGATTACTTTCTTGTAATCTCCTGGATACACCTTAATGAAATTTTTCAGCTGGTTTTCAAAATCATCAAGAATAAATTTTGCCACGGTACTTTTGGTGTATTCATGATGGTTAGTCAGCAGTTGATGAAGAACATCTGAATCTTCAGTTTCCAGCGGATCAAGGTCAACCATCTCCTTGTTGCATAAAGATTCGAACTGTCCTTTAACGTCGTAAACAAATGCCAGTCCCCCGCTCATGCCTGCTGCAAAGTTGCGTCCTGTAGATCCGAGTATCACTGCTATTCCGCCTGTCATGTATTCGCAACCATGATCGCCGACACCTTCAACAACCACTCTTGCACCTGAGTTCCTCACGCAGAATCGTTCACCAGCCTTTCCTCTAATATAGGCGTCACCGGAAGTAGCACCATAAAATGAAGTATTGCCTATAATGATATTTTCTTCAGGAATAAATATTGACTGTTTCGGTGGATAGGTGATCAGCTTGGCACCGCTGAGTCCTTTTCCAAAATAGTCATTCGCATCACCTTCCAGCTCAAGAGTTATTCCTTTTGCATTAAAAGCACCGAAACTTTGTCCGGCTGTTCCTGTGAACTTGAAATGTATAGTTTCATCAGGCAATCCGGTGCCTTTGAACTTTTTACTTATCTCATTCGACAGTAAGGTACCTGTGGTTCTGTCCGTGTTCCTGATATTGAAAGATGCTTTTACTTTTTCGTTGTTTTCCAATGCAGGTTTTGCAGCCTGTAATAATTTCCAGTCGAGAATGTCTGCAATTGCATGATCCTGATCTTCCGTATGATAAAGGCCGGTATACAATGAAGCGGGCTCTTTGTATAATATCGGGGTCAGATCAAGATTTTTATATTTCCAGTGTTTTATATCGTCTCTGATTTCAAGAAAATCAACCTGTCCAACCATTTCGTTGATGGTTCTGAATCCCAGCGCAGCCATAATTTCCCTCAGCTCCTGCGTAATCAGCCTGAAGAAATTCACTACATGATCAGGGTTGCCTGTGAATCTTTTTCTTAATTCAGGATCCTGAGTGGCCACGCCTACCGGGCACGTATTCATGTGGCATTTCCGCATCATGATACATCCTTCAACAATCAGGGCTGCAGTCGCAACTCCCCATTCTTCAGCACCAAGTAAAGTAGCGATGGCGATATCCCTTGCTGTTTTCATTTGCCCGTCGGCCTGAAGTACAACCCTGCTGCGTAATTTGTTTTTAACAAGAGTCTGATGTGATTCTGCAAGTCCAAGCTCCCATGGCAATCCTGCATGACGGATTGAACTTATCGGTGATGCACCT
Source organism: Flavitalea sp. (assembly GCA_035525775.1). Classification (GTDB taxonomy): domain Bacteria; phylum Bacteroidota; class Bacteroidia; order Chitinophagales; family Chitinophagaceae; genus Flavitalea. The sequence continues at coordinate 14,000 of DATLDR010000118.1, read as the reverse complement.
GTGCCACCATCATGACCTGAGATGAGTATTACATCAGCTTTCGCTTTTGCCACTCCTGCTGCGATTGTACCGACACCTGCTTTTGAAACAAGCTTAACATTTATTCTTGCAGCACGATTCGAATTTTTAAGATCGAATATTAACTGTGCAAGATCTTCAATCGAATAAATATCATGATGTGGCGGGGGCGATATCAATCCTACACCAGGCGTGGAGTGACGTGTTCTTCCTATCCAGTCGTCAACTTTATATCCTGGCAGTTGTCCTCCCTCACCAGGTTTAGCGCCCTGCGCCATCTTGATCTGCAGCTCATCTGATTCAGTAAGGTAATAACTGGTAACACCAAAGCGTGCTGAGGCCACCTGCTTGATAGCGCTTCTCATAGAATCGCCATTTGGCAACGGCTCATATCTTTTTTCATCTTCTCCGCCTTCACCTGTATTGCTTTTTGCGCCTATCCTGTTCATTGCAATCGCCAGTGTGGTGTGTGCTTCCCATGAAATGGAACCAAACGACATTGCGCCAGTAGCAAATCTTTTGAAGATATTTTCTGCAGGCTCAACTTCATCAATTGAAATAGCAGGCCTGTTATAACGGAAACGGAATAGGCTTCTGAGCGTTACTGCTTTTTCTTCCTGGTCATTTACTGCTTTTGAATATTTCTTGAATGTCGCTAAATCGTTTGTTTTCGTTGCGTGCTGCAGCAGGTGTATCGTATGCGGATTGAACAGGTGAAATTCACCTTTTCTTTTCCACTGGTAAACACCACCAACAGGCAACCTGTCAACGGGTATATCTTTCCTGCTGAAGGCAAACAAATGTTTTGCGAGAGTTTCCCTTGCGATTTCATCAAGGCCCATTCCTTCGATCCTTGAAACAGCACCAGTGAAATACGTTTGTACCACAGAGTTATTCAAACCAATGATCTCAAATATCTGTGCACCCTGATACGATTGAAGTGTTGAAATGCCCATTTTTGAGAACACCTTGAGCAACCCATCATTTACAGCTTTCAGGTAATTTTTTTTCAGCTCTTCAACGCCAAGTGTTGTTTCGATCTTGTTGTTGAGCTTCATGTCCCTGATAGTAGATAATGCGAGATATGGGTTGATAGCTGTTGCGCCGAACGCAAGAAGGCATGCAAAATGATGAACTTCCCACACGTCGCCAGCTTCCACCACAATACCCACACGACCACGGTACCCTTTACGGATAAGATGGTGATGCACTGCCGACATGGCCAGCAATGAAGGTATCGGCGCATGTTCAGAATCTATCGCGCGGTCTGTAAGTACAATCACTTCAAAACCATCTTCCACTGCATCTACTGCATAACGGCAAAGCCTGTCAAGGCCTTTCTTCAACGATCCTGGCCTGTTGTCGGCCCTGAAATAACATTGCAGAGTTTTAGCCTGGAAAATACCGGTGTCAATACTCCTGATCTTTTCAAGTTCATGGTTATTCAATACCGGGTGTTTGAGTGCTACGGTATGACAACTTAATTCTTCTTCATTCAGAAGATTGCCGTTATTCCCTACAAATGTTGCGAGCGACATGACCATTCTTTCCCTGATAGGATCTATCGGAGGATTCGTAACCTGAGCAAACAATTGTTTGAAATAGCTGCTAAGATGTTGCGGCTGGTCGCTGAGAATTGCCAATGGAATATCAGCAGCCATTGAACCAACGGGTTCCTTGCCGTCTTTTGCCATAGTAGCAATAATCGTATCGAGATCTTCGGTACTGTAACCAAATGCTTTCTGATACTTGAAAACCTGGTCGCTTTCGAGATGAGTGAACATAACTCTTGGCTCTGGCAGTTCTTCAAGCCTGATCTTATATTTATTCAACCATTCAGAATAGGGTTTGCGGGAACAGATAACCTGTTTCAGTTCATCATCACTGATGATCCTTCCCTGTTCCATATCTACAACAAACATTTTTCCAGGTTGAAGCCTTCCTTTTTCCTTGATCATTGCGGGATCAACAGGCAATACACCTGACTCTGATGCCATGATCACCCTGTCGTCTGTAGTAACACAATATCTGGAGGGCCGCAATCCATTTCTGTCGAGTGTTGCACCGATCATTTTACCATCGGTAAAAGAAAGTGAAGCCGGACCATCCCACGGTTCCATCATGGAAGCATGAAATTCATAGAACGCTTTTTTCACCGGATCCATTTGCTCATTTCCATCCCATGCTTCGGGCACCAGCATCATCATTACGTGCGGCAGCGAACGACCGGTAAGAGTAAGCAGTTCTATCATATTGTCGAGACATGCACTATCCGACTGACCTTCCGTTACTACCGGTAGTATCATGTCCATTTCCTCTTTAGTGAAGTATGGTGATACAAATGTTTTTTCGCTTGTTTTTAACCAGTTGAGATTTCCCTGGAGGGTGTTGATCTCACCATTATGCGCTACATAACGGAACGGCTGTGCAAGCTTCCATGAAGGGAATGTGTTTGTTGCAAACCTTGAGTGTACAAGTCCGAATGCTGAAACAATTCGTTTGTTGGAAAGATCGGTGAAAAAATTCCTTACCTGCATACTGGTCAGCTGACCTTTGTATACAACGGTTTTATAAGAAAGAGATGCGATATAGAAACCTATTGGATCTTTTTTAACGGTATTGTTTATGGTGTGCGATGCGTGATTACGAAGCACGAACAATTTTCTTTCAAAATCATCCCTGTTTGAAATATGATCCGGACAAGCGATAAACACCTGTTCCATTTCAGGTTCAACTGAAAGTGCTGTTGTACCAATCCCTTCGGGATTTACCGGAACCTTGCGATATGTAAGCACTTCAAGACCCAGCTTATCTGCAGTTCGGTTAAAAATGTCGCGGCACTCTTCTCTCAGACGGATATCCTGCGGAAAGAAAATCACTCCTACTCCGTAACGGCCGAACGATGGCAGGTGCACACCCAGCTTGATGCATTCATCAAAAAAGAATTCATGTGGAATTTGAATCATGATCCCGGCACCATCACCTGTATTCGCTTCACAGCCGCACGCGCCCCTGTGCTCCATGTTCTCCAGTACGGTGAGTGCATCCGCTACAATCTGATGCGATTTGTTTCCTTTTATGTTAGCTACAAACCCGATTCCGCATGCATCCCGTTCAAAAGATGAAGAATATAGACCCTCGCTTGCCATCATTCTATATGTGATTTTAGAGATTATCTAATAAAAACGTTGGTTTCTTATATGGATATTAAAAAACGTAGCAAGCAACCCCATGAAATTACGAAAAAAGCGCTAGAAAATTGTTAGCAGAATTGGAAATTTTATACCAGGTAGCCAAACAGCTCGTCATTCTTGTTTAGCTCCGTGTAATTAAAATGTCGGGCACTGAGATTTGCAATCAGCTGGTCGTAATCGCGGTTGCTTTATAATTCTATACCAACAAGAGCCGGGCCGTTTTCTTTATCCCTTGCATAATCATTAAGGCATGCGATCGAAAGAACGCGGGCTGGCTTAACAACAATCGCATCCTCATTGTATAATTTAAGGATGGTTGAACATGTCTTGCCTTCCGGAACAAGATGAATGTCATCCAGCACTTCCTGGCAAATACTGAAAGTCAGGTAAGATAAACGTTTTCACGGTAGTTCCTTGAGAGGTTGTGGTTAAGCTGAAGTGGAGCTTTGTTTACAACATTCTTCAACCTATTCATCCCGCATTGAAATCAATAATTAGTGAAGAAGTTGTATTCATAAAATATATTAACGCAAAGCGCAAACGGCAATATCTGTTGCGTTTTGCGCTTTGCCTTTTACCTCTCTTATACAGCTGTTGCTTTCGCCTTAGCCGATTCTCCTGATTTCTGGTTTTCTGGACGAAGGCTTCTTACGGTTTTACCAGCCTGCCACAGTTCACTGTCGCGCAATTCTTTTAATTCAACTTCCAGTTTTTCCCTGTAATCCGTTTTACTGTTGCTCTGGATGGAACGGCCGGCTTCCTTGCCCGCCGCAACACTATCATACAATTCATTGAATACAGGTAAGGTTGCGTCACGGAATTTTTTCCACCAGTCAAGTGCACCGCGCTGAGCTGTGGTTGAGCAATTCGCATACATCCAGTCCATACCGTTTTCGGCAACAAGCGGCATAAGGGATTGTGTAAGTTCTTCAACAGTTTCATTAAATGCTTCAGATGGCGTGTGGCCTTTCTTGCGGAGCACTTCGTACTGCGCAGCAAAAATTCCCTGTATAGCACCCATAAGTGTTCCTCTTTCACCGGTAAGGTCGCTGTATACTTCTTTTTTGAAATCGGTTTCAAAAAGATAACCGCTGCCTACTGCGATGCCTAATGCAACAACCCTTTCAAATGCTTTACCGGTAGCATCCTGAAAAATGGCGTAGCTGCTGTTAAGTCCGCGGCCCTGTAAAAACATTCTGCGTAGTGATGTACCTGAACCTTTTGGTGCTACCAGGATCACATCAACATCAGGAGGAGGAATAATTCCTGTCTGTTCATTGTACGTGATACCAAACCCATGAGAAAAATATAATGCTTTGCCTTTTGTGAGATGTTTTTTAACGGTAGGCCATAATTGAATCTGTGCTGCATCGCTCAACAGGTAACATATGATGGTTCCTTTCTCCAGAGCTTCTTCAATATCGAACAATGTTTTACCAGGAACAAAACCATCTTGCACTGCCTTGTCCCACGACCTGGAATTTTTTCTCTGACCAACGATAACATTGATACCGTTGTCTTTCTGGTTAAGCGCCTGGCCAGGACCCTGAACGCCATAGCCAATCACGGCTACCACTTCATCCTTCAATACCTGTTGTGCCTTAGCCAAAGGAAATTCTTCACGTGTTACGACGTTTTCTTCAACGCCACCAAAATTTAATTTTGCCATTGTATGAATATTTAAATAAGAGTTTTTTGTTTTGTGTACCGGGATGGTCTCTATAATTACATAGAGAATACTTCTTCGTTTTTGTCGAGATATCTATTTTCTACCAAATCCTTTGTTGCAGGTTCTTTTTCTTCAAACTGTTTAAGTGTCTGATGGAAACCATGTGTAGCTTTTGTAATGGCCACTCTTGCACTTCTCACAAATTCTATAAGGCCATATGGTTCAAAAAACTTCACCAGCCGTTCTGTTTCTTCACGGTGGCCCGATACTTCGAATATCACAAAGTCTTTCCTGATCACTACCGCCCTTGCACCATATTCACGGAGCAGCCTTTCCACTTTTATTTTTTCAGTTATCATGTCTGTCGAAACTTTGTATAATGCAAGCTCCTGCCATATGATTTCATCGTTCGTGTTGTATCGCGCTTTCAGCACTTCAACCTGCTTCTCGATCTGGCGCACCAGTTTGATCACTACTTCTTCGCTTTCATTGATAACAATAGAAAAACGGTGAATCCCCGGAATTTCAGAAGGAGAAGTATTCATGCTTTCCACATTGATTTTTCTCCTAGAAAAAATAATCGCGATACGGTTCAGCAACCCAATATGGTTTTCTGTGTGAACGGTGATGGTATATTCTTGTTTCATAATTTTTAGTTTGATGTACCCAAGGCAGAAGGGAGAGAGCAAAAGGCAGGGGTTCTTCTGTCCTTTGCTTTCTGCCCATTGCCCTACTTCAGTCTTATTTCTGCCACACTGCAGCCTTGAGGTACCATTGGAAATACATTATTCTCTTTTCCAACCATTACTTCAAGCAAATATGATCCATTGTGATTGAGCATCGTCTTTAATCCTTCTTTCAATTTATCACGTTCTGAAATTTTCTGCCCTTCGATGCTGTATCCTTTTGCAACCATAACGAAATCAGGACTTGTAATATCAACAAATGAATATCGCCTGTCATGGAACAATTGCTGCCATTGCCGCACCATTCCGAGAAATTCATTATTTAGAATAAGGATCTTCACGTCCACTTTACTTTGCATGATGGTGCCAAGTTCCTGCAAAGTCATCTGAAAACCTCCGTCACCTATAATTGCTACTACTGTTCTTTCAGGAGCGCCGAATTTGGCTCCGATCGCTGCGGGCAATGCAAATCCCATTGTACCCAGACCACCAGATGTAATATTACTTTTCGACTGGTTGAATTTTGCATATCTGCAAGCTACCATCTGGTGCTGGCCAACGTCCGTAACTATAATCGCATCACCTTTTGTAAGCTCATTCAGAATGTTGATCACTTCTCCCATCGTCATTTTTTCCGCAGTGGGATTCAGCTCTTCATTGATTACGAGATCAACTTCCTGCTTCATGTAATCTTTAAACTTAGCTACCCAATTATTATGATCTTTCTTTTCAACAGCAGCAGTAAGTAACGGAAGAGTTTCCCTGCAATCGCCCCATACAGGTACGGTTGATTTTACATTCTTATCTATTTCAGCAGGGTCGATATCGAGATGAATAATTTTCGCCTGTTTTGCATATTTATCAAGCCGTCCCGTAACACGGTCGTCGAAGCGCATACCTATTGCAATGAGCACGTCACATTCATTTGTCAGCACATTCGGGCCATAATTACCATGCATGCCAAGCATTCCGACATTTAATGGATAACCCGTTGGCAGCGCACTCAATCCAAGTATAGTCCACGCTGCGGGTATACCTGATTTTTCAAGAAATTTTTTCAATTCATTTTCTGCTTTTCCAAGAATGATACCCTGGCCGAAAATAACAAACGGTTTTTCTGCTTTGTTGATCAGTTCCGCTGCCTGAGTAATGTATTCATTACGAACTTTCGGCTTGGGACGATAGCTGCGTATATGATCACATTTGTAATAGCCTTCATAGTCGAACATCTGAAGCTGTGCATTCTTGGTAATGTCTATTAACACAGGACCCGGCCTTCCGCTTTTTGCTATATAAAATGCTTTTGCAAGAACTGAACAAATTTCAGAAGCATCTGTTACCTGGTAGTTCCATTTGGTTACAGGTGTGGTAATATTGATAACATCAGTTTCCTGAAAAGCATCTGTTCCAAGAAGATGAGCAAACACCTGGCCGGTAATACATACCACTGGAGTACTGTCTATCTGCGCATCGGCCAATCCGGTTACAAGATTTGTTGCACCGGGACCACTTGTTGCAAACACAACTCCCACCTTGCCTGATGATCGCGCAAAGCCCTGCGCAGCATGAATACCACCCTGCTCGTGGCGAACAAGTATATGTTTTAGCTTATCCATGTAATCGTAAAGTGCATCATAGATAGGCATGATGGCACCGCCCGGATAACCAAAGATCGTTTCAACACCTTCTTCAATCAACGATAACATTACCGCCTGTGATCCGGTGATCATTCTCTTTTTCTTCTCTTCTACCGGCGTTTTCAGTACCGCTGTTTCCTGTTGGGAAGTCATATTGTTCAATTTTAATGTCTCTAAATTTTATTGGCAAAGGGCAAAGCGCAATAGTACTTTGCGTTTTTCCCTTTCACTAACTTTCATCCGTCACGCAACCTTCAGCGGCAGTTTTAACCTGTCTTGCATATTTATACAAAATGCCTTTCTTCGCTTTCAGCTCTGGTTGTTTCCACCCCTTCTTCCTTTCAGCAATTTCCTCATCACTAACGTGAAGGGTTAAACGTTTTGTTGCAACATCTATAGTAATACGGTCGTTATCTTTTACAAAAGCAATAAGTCCACCTTCAAATGATTCAGGGGTAATATGCCCTACAACAAAACCATGAGTACCACCGCTAAAGCGTCCATCGGTGATCAATGCTACTGATTTGCCGAGTCCGGCACCAATAATAGCTGAAGTTGGTTTAAGCATTTCAGGCATTCCGGGTGCACCTTTTGGACCTACATCACGGATCACAACCACATCTCCTTTCTGTACACGGCCCGAACTGATACCTTTTATCAGCTCGAACTCGCCATCAAATACACGGGCAGGGCCTTCAAACAACTCACCTTCTTTACCTGTAATTTTTGCAACACTTCCACCTTCGGCGAGATTGCCATATAATATCTGCAGATGACCGGTTTTTTTGATAGGTGTTTCTACAGGATAAATTATTTTTTGTGCATCAAAATCCAGCTCGGGAACATCAGATAAATTTTCAGCGATTGTTTTACCAGTAACGGTTAAGCAGTCGCCATGCAAAAAACCTTTCTTCAATAAATATTTCATCACTGAAGGCACCCCACCATGTTCATGAAGATCCTGCATAAGGTATTTTCCACTCGGTTTGAAGTCTGCAAGCATGGGTACCCTGTCGCTTATATTTTGAAAATCATCCTGGGTCAGTTCAACATTTATACTTCTTGCCATTGCGATAAGATGAAGGACTGCATTAGTGCTTCCTCCCAGCACCATGATCACTACAATTGCATTTTCAAATGCTTTTCTGGTCATGATATCGGAAGGACGGATGTTTTTTTCCATCAGGTTCCTGATAGCCTTTCCGGCATCCAGGCATTCCTTTTTCTTCTCTTCACTTAATGCGGGATTCGACGAGGTATAAGGCAAGCTCATGCCCAATGCTTCAATTGCTGATGCCATTGTATTGGCGGTGTACATACCACCGCATGCACCGGCACCCGGACATGATTCCTTAACGATATTCTTGAAATCTTCGGGTGATAAATTACCGGCAATCTTTTGACCTAATGCTTCGAAAGCCGAAATGATATTAAGATCCTGTCCCTTATAATGACCCGGTGCAATAGTACCTCCATATACCATGATAGCGGGCCTGTTTAATCGTCCCATCGCTATGATGGACCCCGGCATATTTTTATCGCAACCGGGCAGTGCGATTACCGCATCATAATATTGAGCTCCGCAAACAGTTTCAATTGAATCAGCAATAATATCACGGCTTACCAAGGAGTACCTCATTCCTTCAGTACCATTACTTATTCCGTCACTTACACCAATTGTATTGAATATTAATCCCACAAGATCATTGTCCCAAACTCCCTGCTTTACAATCTTAGCAAGTTCATTCAGGTGCATGTTACAGGTATTGCCATCATAGCCCATGCTTACGATGCCCACCTGTGCCTTTTTTAAATCTTCTTCAGTAAGTCCTATTCCATATAGCATCGCCTGCGCGGCCGGCTGTGTTTCATCCTGCGTAATTGTTCTTGAATATTTGTTCAGTTCGTTAGACATCATTTTTGTTTTGTATTCCGTATAATTAAAAACCCGCCTGTGTGTGAGGCGGGTTGTAATATTTTAGTGTAGTCGTTTACTAAATAGCACCGCCGTCGACCATAGGAATAATAATGACCACCACAATCACGAAAATTGTGTTTATGATGGATATTATTTTATTTATTCCGCTGTTGAACATGCTGGTGTTTTGCTAACACGAATATACTCCCGCCTTTTGTAAATACAAAGAACTATTTGGTTTTGGCGAGGGTTGGATTTAACTGTAGGCAGAGAGCAAAACGCAATATTTTTTTTGGCCTCTGCCGTTTGCCCTATATTATTGTCGACTTACTCAACGCAATATTGCTCTTGTTGATGTTCGATGGTATCCTGTTCTCAATAAAATCCCTGATAAGATCACCAATCGTTGATGTTGAATAACTATTCACCGCGTCAATATCCCTGCTCACGAATCCGTTAGATAAAGTCCATTCAACCGCTTTCCTTATCAAATCAGCTTCTTCCTGCAGCATAAAGTGATCAAGCATCATCGCAGCAGACAGTATTGATCCAAGTGGATTCGCAATGTCTTTACCAGCAGCCTGAGGATAAGAACCATGTATCGGCTCGAACAACGCAGATGATTTTCCCACAGAAGCGGAAGGCAGCAATCCCAAAGAACCGGTGAGTATGCTTGCTTCAGCGCTGATAATATCTCCAAACATATTTTCAGTAAGTATCACATCAAACTGTTTAGGATTGATGATGATCTGCATTGCAGCGTTATCTAAAAACATGTATTCTACATTTACATCCGCATACTGTGATGTCATTTCCTTAACAATCTTTCTCCACAATCTTGATGTTTCTAGCACATTCGCTTTGTCTACAAGGGTCACCTTCTTCTTTCTTTTCTGTGCATGCCTGAATGCAAGGTGCGAAACACGTTCAATTTCTTCACGACTGTAAGTACATTCGTCTACAGCATAATTATTTTCAACGTTAGTTTCTTTTTTCCCAAAATAAATACCACCTGTCAGTTCACGGTATATTATAAAGTCAACACCATCGACAACTTTATTCTTAACAGGTGACAGATGATGAAGTGACGGATAAGTTAATACCGGGCGTATGTTCGCAAACAGTCCGAGAGATTTTCTTAACTTAAGCAAACCCTGTTCGGGCCTTACCTTAGCTTCGGGATCATTGTCATATCGGGGATGGCCGATTGCACCAAAAAGAATTGCATCGCTTTCCAGGCAAATTTCAAGTGTTTCATCTGGCAATGAAGTTCCGGTTTTATCAATTGCCTCAGCACCCATAAGGCTATAGGTGTAATAAAAAGCATGACCGAACTGCTGAGCAATCGCATCTAGTATTTTAATTGACTGCTGCGTCACTTCCGGCCCGATTCCGTCACCCATTATTACTGTTATCTTCTTTTGCATTTCTTAATGGTTTGCCTCTTCATAATCAACTATTATTCTTCGCACTTAGGTAATAATCTATATCTTTTCCTTCAGAAGATAAATTCAATGCTGATTAAAAATTTTACGGCCATCTTAAACTAAATTGAATCATGCTGGTACCGGCTTATAGGCCCTGGCCATTTGGTGAAGGTCTTCTTCCACCACTTCTTTTTTCTGGTCGGCAACTTTAAGGAACTGCTGATACAGCACATCAATATCATTACGATCAAACTGGTAACCAATTTTTGAGAAGCGGTGTGCAAGGGCACTGCGTCCGCTTCGTGCAGTCAGAACAATCTTAGACATTTCAGCCCCGACTTCTTCGGGATTGATGATCTCGTAATTGATCGCGTCTTTCAAAAATCCATCCTGATGAATGCCTGATGAATGTGAGAAAGCGTTCGCGCCAACAATAGCTTTATTCGGTTGTACCTGCATACGCATTGTTTCGCTGACCAGCCTGCTCATCGGGTTCAGCATTTTTGCATCAATGCCGGTATAAAAACCAAGTGAGCTATGTTGCCTGATTATCATTACTACTTCTTCAAGTGCGGTGTTGCCAGCTCTTTCGCCAAGTCCATTGATTGTACATTCGATCTGCCTCGCTCCATTCATGATACCTGCTATCGAATTTGCCGTGGCTAGACCCAGATCATTATGGCAATGACAGGAGATGACTGCCTTATCAATGTTAGGAACATTATTTTTTAAATAAGCTATTTTTTCTCCGTACTGGTGAGGCAGGCAATAACCGGTTGTATCTGGAATATTAACTGTGGTGGCACCAGCAGCAATTACAGCTTCAATTACACGTGCAAGGTATTCATTGTCTGCCCTACCGGAGTCTTCGCCATAGAATTCAACATCATCGGTAAAATTTCTTGCCCACTTAACACATTGTACAGCGCGCTGAAGGATCTCTTCACGTGTTGAATTGAATTTACCTTTGATATGATAATCTGAAGTGCCTATTCCGGTATGTATGCGAGGGCGTTTTGCTTTTTTAATGGCCTCTGCTGCCACTTCAATATCTTTTTGCACTGCACGGGTAAGCGCACAAACAGTGGCGTATGTGATTACTCGTGATATTTCCTGTACTGAATGAAAGTCACCCGGACTGGATATTGGAAATCCTGCTTCCAAAATGTCAACGCCCAGAGCTTCGAGTTTCAACGCCAGTTCAAGTTTTTCACCCGAATTTAGTTTACAACCAGGTACCTGTTCTCCGTCGCGGAGGGTAGTGTCAAAAATGTAAATCTTGTTATCTGCCATATCATGTGGTTAGTTGGAAATCGTAACTTCAGGTTAATTAAGGACAGACTTCGAAATTATCCCGTTTAATTTGTGCATAAAAATCAATTTTGTGGCTATTTTACATTCCTGAAACCTAGTCAGTCTTTGCCAAATGCAGTCCAGATAAGGATTTAACGACTTTTAACTACGATGCCCAACCGACAGACCGACTCACTATTCCAGCTTATAAAGTCACTTGAAAAAGCCGAAAAACGCAATTTTAAACTCTACGTTAAACGGAATACAGGGGATGAGGATTTAAAAGTCGTCCAGTTGTTCGATGCACTGGACAAAATGCAGGAATACGATGAAAACCAGTTACTCAAGAATAAAAGCCTGCGAAAGCAGCAGCTTTCCAATATCAAATCTCATTTATACCGCGAAATCTTAGCCAGCCTGCGTATCCTTAAAGATACGGATAATATTGATTTGCAGCTCCATGAGCTGATGTCACACGCCCGCATTCTGTATAACAAAGGCCTTTATTTACAGGCACTTAAGATGCTTGACAGGATGAAGGAACTGGCCCGTGCAAATAACCAGTTCACGTACCTGATGCAAGCGCTGTTTTTTGAAAAAAAGATAGAATCGCTCCATATTACAAGAAGTATGCAGGACCGCGCCGATGTATTAACGCGCGAGGCAGAGCAGGCTAATCAGAGGCTGGTAAGAATCAGCAGGTTATCAAATCTATCGCTGCAGCTATACAGTTGGTATATTAAGAATGGGAATGCACGTAATGCCGAAGAAGAGGCAGCCATAAGTAAATTCTTTCACGATCAGCTACCCAAGAACGCCAACCTGGTGAAGGGGTTCTATGAAAGGCTATACCTTTATCAGTCATACTGCTGGTATACTTTTATTCGTCAGAACTGGCTGCTGTACTACCGTTATACAAGCAAATGGGTAGATCTGTTCAGACAGGAACCGCAGATGGTTCAGGTTGAAACGGCCAGCTATATCAAAGGAGTACATAACCTGCTTAATGCACATTTTGGATTAAGAAACTACCAGAAATTCAACGAAACACTACAGGAGTTTGAGGCCTTTTCGCACTCGGAAATTGTTCAACAATCAGAGAATAACCGTGTACAGGCATTTGTATATCTGCACATTGCGCTGATCAATAAACATTTTTTACAGGGAACTTTCAAAGAAGGCTTGGGCCTTGTAGAATATATTGATGAAAAGCTGACTGAATATAATTTGTATCTCGACAGGCACCGGGTGCTGGTATTTCACTACAAAATAGCGTCCTTGTACTTTGGTAGTGGCAATCCAGAAAAAACGATCGATTATCTCAATAAGATCATCAACTGGAAAGTAGATCTTCGAACAGATCTGCAATGTTATTCAAGACTTCTGCATCTGATAGCTCATTACGAATTAGGAAATTACCAGTTAGTAGAATACCTCGCCAGGTCCGTGTACCGGTTTATGGCGAAAATGGAACATCTGAGCATTGTAGAAAAGGACATTCTTGAATTTTTACGTGACTCATTCAGAATAAAAACTTCAGAACTCAGAAATGAATTTAAAAAACTTCTCACAAAATTAAAGGAGCAGGAAAACAATCCTCTTGAAACCAGGGCATTCAGTTACCTGGATATTATCTCATGGCTCGAGAGCAAGATCACAGGTATTCCGGTGGGTGAAGTGATCAGCACTAAATATATATCAAATCAAAAAGGGAAACGTGAACAGGCAGACGGCAAACCACAGTTTTAAAAATCAAAAAACCCTCTCTTATCCGGAAAGGGTTTTTGCTTTACTGGTTCAGAAGTTATTTAGGGGTTAGGGGCAGAGTTTAGGGGTTGCTAATTCGTTGATGACACAAATATGCAACACCAGGTAATGGCATCAATGAATAAGAAAGGGATGTTTGAGTAAATACCTGTTTAATTTATGCGCAATATATAGATACCCTTACCAGACCCTTTCAAATGAGCTGAAACAATAACCTTATGCTCTTTTTTTAATTGTAAGTGACGTTATTTTGCTATGGAGCACTTCTGGCCTGAACGGCTTATGGATGTAATCAACAAAACCTTTTTTCATCAGGTCTTTATCCATATTATCATATACCGCGGCCGTAAAAGCCATTGCGGGAACAGAGTTATTAAAGCGCCTTATCTCC
>DATLDR010000117.1:0-7243 GCA_035525775.1 Flavitalea sp. | reverse complement strand
TTCTGTCTGCCTGCAGTTGCAGATCGCGCAGCTCACTTATCCAGCTGCTGACAATAGAGTAGGTATTGCTCAAATTTCTGATCATGTTTGCTATGCACTCCTTAATTTGCCAGACAAATCTACTCCTAAATATTTACACATGGTATATCGCGTTATTGGCACAATGAGTGGCAGTTCACTTGATGGTCTGGACATTGCTTTTGTTGAACTGCAGGAAGTTTCCGGCAGCTGGTCATACAATCTGCGCAATGCCGTGTGTTATCCATATGAGAAAGAGTGGACAGAAAAATTATCACGTGCCACTGCATTGAATGCAATTGACTATCATCTGCTCGATTGCGCATATGGCAGTTATTGCGGCCAGCTGATCAATCGTTTCATACAGGAGAATAATATACAGTACCAGGTGCAGCTCATCTCTTCCCATGGACACACAACTTTTCATATTCCTGATAAACACATGTCCTGCCAGTTAGGTAATGGCGCTGTTATTGCCGCCGCAACCGGTGTTAATGTAGTAAGCAGCCTGCGGTCAATGGATGTAGCCCTATGCGGACAGGGTGCGCCAATTGTTCCTATTGGTGAAAAGCTATTACTCGGCGATTATTTATTTTACCTGAATCTTGGTGGCATTGCTAATATCTCTCTCAATCATAATTCACATTATGTGGCATTTGATGTTTGCCCTGCTAACAAAGTATTGAATCTTCTTGCAAAAGAGAGTGGTAAAAATTTTGACGATGGCGGCCAGCTAGCGGAGAAAGGCGAACTGAATCAAACGCTTCTCGATATTTTAAATGATTTTGAATATTACAGGATGCCTTATCCGAAATCATTGTCAAATGATTTTGGGACTGATGTGATATTTCCGCTGATCCATAACCGCAATGCTGATACAGACGATGACCTGCGAACATATGTAGAGCACATCTGCATGCAGGTAGTTAAAGCTGTTGCATTGTTGCAGAAAGATTTTAGTCTTTCGGGCGAACAGAAAATGCTGGTGACTGGCGGCGGTGCAATGAATAGTTTTCTGATCAAAAGGTTAACAGAAGTACTGCAGGAATTAAATGTATACATTGAAGTACCCGCTGATGATCTTATTGTTTTCAAGGAAGCTATCATTATGGCTTTGATAGGTGTGCTGCGCTGGCGTGAGGAAAGCAATACGCTTGCGTCTGTAACGGGTGCTTCACGGGATAGTATCGGTGGTTGTGTGTGGATTGGCCAGGAGGCTTAGTTACACGATCAGCGGCACCACGTAATAGCAAAACAAAGAAATTAATATCACAGAAATGATGTTCATCACAAATCCCGTTTTTACCATCTGATTCAGCTTAATATAACCGCTCGCAAAAACAATAGCATTAGGCGGGGTTCCCATCGGCATCATGCTGGCGCAGCTTGCAGCCAGAGTCATAGGTAATCCAAGAAGTATAGGATTTACGCCCAATGCATCAGCAATACCTGCGATAACAGGTGAAAACACGATCACCTGAGCAATGTTACTCATCAGCTCACTTATAAAGATCGACATGACTGTGATCATCACTACCAAAATAAATCCGCCGCTACCACCAAAACCTGCAATCCACTTTCCAAGGCTTTCAATAAGTCCCGCTTTTTCCAGAGCTCCTGCAAGCGCGATGCCCCCGCCAAACAAAAGAAGGATCCCCCAGGCCATTCTATTTGTGTCTTTCCATTCTAGTATACGGCTGCCATTACTATTCATTCCGGATGGCGCAATGAAAAGGGCAGTTGCCCCAATTATAGCGATCATCGTATCATCAAGCTTAACATAATTCAGGGCATTGATAATATCTTTTGTGATCCATAACAACGCTGTTGCACAAAAAATTATCAGCACTCTTTTTTCAGCAGTTTTAAGCGGACCTAGCTCTTCAATCTTTTGTCTGATCACCATTTTTGTGGACACATCTGCCTTCAGCCTGTTAGGATATAACCATTTTGTCATTACTATATAAAGAGTAAACAACAACAAGACAGTTATCGGTGCGCAAATAACCAACCAGTCGACGAACTGAAATGTATAGTGATATTTTTTTTCAATGAAGGCTATAAAGGCAACATTTGGTGGAGTGCCTATTATTGTTGCGATACCACCAAAATTGGAAGCATATGCAATGGCAAGCATCACCGTCAGAGAAAAATTCTTAAGGTTGCCATGTCCTTCCCTGTTTTCATTTACTACATGAATGATCGAAGCAGCAATAGGATACATCATCATAGTAGTAGCGGTATTGCTTAACCACATACTCAGGAAACCGGTCGCGATGATAAAGCCAAGAACAATTCTGTCACCACTTGTTCCTGTTGCGCGAATAATAAATAATGCGATCCTTGTGTGAAGGTTCCATTTTTCTATGGCAAGCCCGATCATGAATCCACCTAAAAAAAGAAAAATGATATTGTCACCGTAACTGGCCGAAGTTTCTTTGATGGTGGCGATGCCCATCAAAGGAAATAATATTAACGGCAGCATAGCAACAACGGGCATTGGTATAGCTTCCGTTACCCACCATATGATCATCAGCGCAGCTACTGCCAGTACAATCTTTGCTTCGTGTGTTACGTTGAAAGGATTTGCTGCAAGCATCAGAATAAATAAAAAGGCACCTGCAAGCAATGAAATAAGATCGCGACGACTTTTAATGAAACCTGATATCAAAACAGTAGAATATTTATTAAGTTTGAAGAGTTGAAGATAATAAAGAAACCAGCTCACGCGCAAACATTCTGACGCTTGCTTAAAGAAATCGTAATAGCCATTGAATCATTTTTCAAGGCACATCGTTTTATCCGCAAGCATCGCTTATGGAAATGGATTATTATCCCCGGATTCTTTTATATGCTCCTGTTTATTTTTGGCATGTATGTGTTCTGGGAATCTTCAAACGCAGTGGTATCATACATCACGGGCACTCTTGGAATAGATAAATGGGTACACAGGCAGGATAGTGATCTTTTGAGCTTTCTTTTCCTGATGGGAGAAATGATGGTGCGGCTGATCCTTATCTTTTTTTATTTTTCCCTGTTCAAATATCTCTTTCTCATCATCGGCTCACCGGTATTCGCTTATCTCAGTGAAAGAACAGAATCAATTATTGAAGGAAGAGATTTTCCCTTCAGCTTCGTACAGTTTTTAAATGATGTTTACAGGGGAATAAGACTTGCACTGCGCAATGCAGTATGGCAAACTGTATTTACAGTGTCAATACTAATACTTTCATTTTTTCCGGTAGCTGGGTGGGTAACTCCGGTTGTCATGTTGTTTGTAGAGTGTTACTATTATGGCTTTTCGATGCTTGATTACAGCTGCGAACGGCATAAGCTCTCGCCTTCTGAAAGTATAGAATACATTACAAAGCATAAAGGGCTCGCAATTGGTAATGGCATGATGTTTTTCATGATGCACTTAATTCCATTCGCCGGTTGGATGCTGGCACCCGCCTATGCGGTTGTTGCAGCAACACTCAGCATGTATCACCAGAAATCTGAACCATGAACGACGCACAAACCGTATCAAAAGTTTTTCTTATCCCATCTATGCTCGATGAGCAGGCAATAAACACCATTCCCTTATATATTATAAATGCAGTAAAGCAATGCAAGGTATTTTTTGTAGAGAATGAACGCTCATCACGCAGGTATTTAAAAAGTATCTGGAAAGAAATAGTGATTGATGACTATCAATGGATCACCATCCATAAAGCAGAACCGCAGGTTAAAAATCAGTTTGAACAAATGATTAAGCAACATATAACCATTGGTATCATCAGTGAGGCGGGATGCCCGGGTGTTGCTGATCCGGGACAGATCCTCGTTTCTGTTGCCCATAACAATGGCGCTGCTGTTGTGCCGTTGGTTGGACCCAGTTCCATCCTGCTTGCGTTAATGGCGAGCGGATTAAACGGGCAACAATTCCAATTCGTAGGGTATCTTCCAATTGACAATGCTGAAAAACAAAAATCATTACGAATTCTTGAATCGGAGTCATTGAAAAAGAACTGCACACAGATCTTTATTGAAACCCCTTACAGAAATAATCAACTGCTTGAAATGATGATAAAAACATGTGCTCCTCAAACAAAAATTTGCATTGCTGCGGAGCTTACTTCTGAACATGAATGGATAAAAACAAAAACGATCGCCGAATGGAAAAAGGTATTACCTGATCTTCATAAAAAACCAGTGGTATTTTTGATGTTGTCTTAAAAAAGAGAAATGTAATTACCTGATAGGGTCTCTAATTGAAATAATGCTGTCTACTACAAAGTTGGTATATCCTCGCCACGCAAGAGGATGCAGGTACTCTTTATAATGTAATTCCACCTCCTTGCCACTGCTTAACATCAGCTTTTCTGCAAGGGCTTTATTGCCGACCGAAAATTCAAATTCATATGATTGAATTGTTCCTGGACTTTTTGAACGAAAGCCTGACTGAATAAGCTTTCCTTCATATGTTTTAAACACGTATCCTTTTTTAACAACATAATTAAGCTCACCCGATTTAACTCCTTCACCAAAAACCCAGAAATACCTGTAATAACCGATTCCGGCAAGAATAAGAATGACGGCAACGATGATAATAACCAGAAAACGCCTCATGGTGTGAGATGTGTTAATAAGTGTAAGTTATGGAAATTGTCATTTACCTTCGACGCCTAATTGTATTAGAAAGGTATGAGAATCGGAATTGTTTGTTACCCCACTTTCGGTGGTAGCGGAGTATTGGCAACGGAATTAGGGAAGGCTCTGGCCGATAAGGGACACCAGGTTCACTTCATCACTTATCAGCAACCGGTAAGGCTTAGTGAATTCAATGCGAATATTTTTTATCACGAGGTGCGTGTTCCGACCTATCCACTTTTTGATTACCCTCCATATGAAACTGCTCTCGCAAGTACTATGGTGGATGTTATAGTGAATAACCAGATCGACCTGCTTCACGTGCATTATGCCATTCCTCATGCTTCCGCCGCATACATGACCAAAAAGATCCTTGAAACTCAGGGAAAAAATATTCCCGTGATCACGACTCTTCATGGTACAGACATCACACTTGTTGGACGTGATAAAACTTTTGCTCCCGTAGTTTCATTCTCCATTAATCAAAGCGACGCTATCACGGCGGTTTCATATAATCTTCGTGAAGAAACAAACAAGATCTTCAGAATTCAGAAAGAAATACAGGTGATCCAGAACTTTGTTGATGTACGGCGATTCAATAAAAAACCTATTGATGCATTCAGAAGAGTTATAGCGCCCAGCAACGAAAAGATCATTATTCATGCTTCCAATTTCCGGCGTATCAAAAGAGTGGAAGATGTGGTTAGAATTTTTTCCAAAGTGCATAAAAGCGTTCCTTCAAAATTATTGTTTGTAGGCGATGGTCCTGAACGGCCGGCAGCGGAAAGCCTTAGCCGCGAACTACACATATGCGACGATATCCGGTTTGTTGGTAAACAGGAACAAATGGAAGAGATACTCGCTATTGGCGACCTGTTTATTCTCACTTCAGAATATGAAAGCTTTGGTTTGGCTGCACTTGAAGCAATGGCTGCAGGTGTTCCGGTGATTTCAACGAATGCCGGTGGTTTACCCGAAATCAATGAACATGGTGTTACAGGATTTATGAGCAACATCGGCGATGTTGACAGTATGAGTGCGCATGCAATTGATCTATTGAATGACGAGGCGCTGCTGGCGAAGTTCAAAGCTAACGCCTTCGCGCAAGCTGAAAAATTTGATATACAGAATATCGTTCCAAAATACGAGGAACTATATGATAGGTTTCTTTAAAATGATTCATTCCGTCTCTGCCTTCTGCCTATCTTCTCCTGATCCAGCTAGCAGGATCAAGGTTTCTGTTTTCAAGCAATAGCAGAAATTCAATCTCACCATTGCCATCTGAATTTGAACCAGCCTTCCCGATCACATCACCAGACTTAACTTTTTGTCCCTTGGATACGCCAGCGCTGGAAAGATTGCCATAAGTAGTGAAGTATTTCCCGTGTCGGATTAACACATTTGACTCACCTTCCACATCGAAAACTGAAACTACATCGCCATCGAATATTGCTTTTACCGGTGAATTCTCTTCCGTTTCCATAGTAAGGCCGGGATTGTTGCCTTTTAATTTGGTGCCGGCAATCGCATAGTTGCCAAAAGGGATTTTAATATTGCCCTTCCCGATGGGCCATGGAAGTTTACCTTTATTCTTTTCAAAATTATCTGAGATGATCTCTCCGCCAGGTGTGGCGTCGAATATGCTTTCCTTCTTCGCGATTGTTACTTCTTTCTTTGAGGCATCAGTTGATGCTGCGTTTTCAGTTTTTACTACTGATGGATTTTCAGTTTTAGCGGCCGCCAATGCTGCTGCTTTAGCTTTCTTTTCTTCCTCGAGGGCTTTCGCTCTTGCCAGCCTGATCTCCCTGTCGATCGCTGCCTTTATTGAAGCCCTTAATTTATTATCTGCTTTTTGCTTTGCTGAAAGTTCTCTTGATAATTCGTTTTCCCTCGATTTCAACTTGCTTACCACCTGGTCCTTTTCTTTCTTTTCCTCGATCAGTGCCAGCCGGTCTCTTTCCTGCTTTTCAAGCACCTCATCTTTTTCCTTACGCGATTCCTCCAGGTTGCTGATCTTTTTTTGCAATAGTGATTGTGTATTGAGGATGGTATTCGTTTGCTGTTCGCGATATGAGCGGTATGACTTCAGATACTCTACCCTTTTAAGTGCATCATTGAAGCTTGAGGCGGAAAAAATAAAATTAAGAAAATCGTAATTGCTCCTGTTCTTATAAGCGTACACTACACTTTTAGTGTATTGAACTTTCAGGGTATCCAGATCTTTTTTCAGCTTGGCGATCTCGTTTCTTGATCTGCCGATGTCGTTCTGAATAAAATCAATCTGCCTGTTAACATTATTTATCGCTTGCTGGCGGAGGCGAAGCTTTCTTTGCAATAAGGCAAGTTGTCCAAGCGATGCCTTTTTATTCTTCTTCGTAAGGTCAAGGGATCTTTTTACTTCTGTAATCTCATCCTGAATCTGTGCCCGCTGCTTTTCAAGGTCAGTCCTGTTCTGTGTTTGAGCCACAATGCCATTGAGGCCGCACAATATTAATGCAATGGTAATTACGATCAGACGCATCAGGAATAATTTGCTTTACAACGTTGTGATAAAACCGTTATTGCAATTTATAATTTTTTGGAATCCCGAAAG
>DATLDR010000095.1:0-11718 GCA_035525775.1 Flavitalea sp. | reverse complement strand
TTTTCTACTAAAGTTCGAACAGGTGAATCTCCGGGAAGTAATTGTGATAAGAAATAGACAATTGCCAATAAGCCGCCAAAGAATATGGTAATAAATAAAAATCGCCTGTTCTTCCGTGAAAATATCTTCCTTATATATATCGAATCACATAAAAAAAGACAGACTATAGGCAGCAAAACAAGCATCGCTCTTGAGAAATAAAGAAAGAAAGACAAAGTTGTAAATAACAACATTAATCTGTGCACGAACTTCAGCTTCCCTGTAACTTCTTTGAAGTTTCTACTCAACAAAGAGGAAATGTAAATTGAAAGAACTATACCCTCCACTGAATTTGAAAAACCCGCAATAGTTCGGATTGTTTGTAGTGAGTTTATCTCTCCGAGGTGAAATGCAATGTTGCCAACATGGAGCAATGATGCTATAAAAGCAACAACTATAAAATACCGGAAAAAATGTGCAATGTTTTTAATGTACCTGCCAAGTGCAATTCCTGAAATGAGATATACAATATTCCTGGAAAATATTAAAATGTCACGCAAGACATCGTGTTTATCGTTTTGACCACCAAAAACCAGCCCGATAATTATGAGGAAAACAAATGGCAAGAGCAAATTAATAGCAGTTTTGTAAAAGATAAACCTGTCCAGCGATATGATGCACATCAACATGCCCGCCAGCACAGCTATCAAAAATATTTCGGAGATGAACAGGCTTATGCTGCCAAATGCGAGAAGTAAACACAGAATTGCCGGGTCCAACTTTTTGTCAGACTGGTCATGGGAATGAATATGAGTTAAATTTGTAATCACGTGCTAGCACTTATTACGGGGCGATTCTTCCAATTAAGTATCTCTGTATGCTTGCAGGGAACAAACGGATTGGGCTCGCCGGATTCGCCATGCTGACCTTTTTGTTTTTCAACGGGCGGCAATTGCATATAATTCCCATACTGGCGTTTTAGGCAACTGTCCCAACCGGCAGGTATATACACTTCCATATCCTCAAATGGTGCTTTTATGAGCGTTGAAATTTCATGTTTCTTTATGTAATTCGCGCCAAATTTCCACATGCCTAATTTGTAGAGGTAGCTGCTTGCATATACTAAACCGTAAGGAAATATTTTAGAGATGAACGTGAGCACATTTCCCCGCTTTTTATTGTCACCTAATAAATACTTCAGCAGTATGTTTTGAGTGATGATTGCTAGGTTAAAGGGTAAAAATGCCCGGTCGTAAACGAATATATCAACTTGCAAACCTTGGTGGTAGGTAGCTGCCTGGTTGCTTTCTAAAATGTAGCTGCTGTATTTATCCCGCAAGCGGGCTTCTACATATCCGCATGACGGGTAGGCTGCATCGGTGGTATGTGTCTGAAAAAAAATATCGTCCGGTAAATCTCGTACTGCAAATTTTACAAATCTGTCATAATTATCTCTCGTCATTCCTATATCCAAATCATCGTCCCACGGAATAAATCCTTTGTGCCTGATCGTACCCAGCAACGATCCACCGATAAGAAAATACTCTATTTTATGACTGGCGCACAGGTAATGGAATATCTTTAACATCCTGAGCATGACTGCCTGGCATTGTTTCGTAAGTGCCTGCTCCTGTTCTCTTACGTCTGGAAATAAAAAATCAAAGTCTGCCATTTTATTACCGTATTAATAATTTACGCCAGAAGGCATTACCTGCTTACTCCTTATTCGTCTGTCCTTTTTCTTACCTAAATGAGTTTTAAGATAGACAATCATAATTGCCCAAATATCTTTAAGGGTGTTTACAAGTTGATAACGCAATAATTTGCCATCATAAGCAGGGATAAATTTCCAAAGAGTAGGATCAATGAACCAACGCAAAAACTGCCCGAACTTTTTTTTCTTGAAACACCTTACCAGGTCGCGGTTAAAAAGTAAAACCTCCACTGATTTGTTGTACCCGGCAACGGGCTTATAACACTCGGGTGTTATCGGCAAGAGGCCCAAAAACCGACGAACGCCGGTAGAAAAATCATTGCCTGTAAAACGGCTTGCCGCAACCCATATATTTGGCCTAAGATCAGCTTCTATCAGGTAGTATACCCTATTACGTTCATCGTAAATGTATTGAATGCTGGCAAAACCATTTATGCCTACTTTTTGTCCAAGCTCAACAAGCAATATTTCGAGTTCAATGTTGTTCAAATATTTTCGTTTAGTCGTTGTACCAAATCTGCCATCCAGGTACTCCAAAACTTCAGATACGTTATACGTGAGCAACTGGCCATTTTTGTATAACGCCTCCACCCCTATGTCTCTGCCTTTTATGTATTCCTGTATAATTGCTTTTGTAATGCCAGTATTGTTCTTAATTGTATGATATAATTCCTCGTTATTATTACAGAAAAATATGCCCTGCCCGCCTGTACTTACATCCTGTTTAACCAGCACCGGAAACCTAAGTTTAAAGGTAGCTTCAGTTATTTCATCTATTCCTTTTATTACAAGATATCTGGGTGTGGTAATAGACAGTCTTTCGCAGACATCCGAGAGGCCCACTTTGGACGACAGGATCATCCTGTTCTCAATCTTTATCAAGGGCATCATTTTTTTAAATACACTTTCAGAAGTGATCCTCTCGTTCATTAGCTTAAGGATATGTTCATCTCCTAAGATTATCCAATCATAATTGTTATGTTCAGCAACAGCAATAAGTTTGTTGGCATAATCTTCTTTATCCTTATCGTATCTAATCCAGTTATCATAATAACTGTTACGTAGCAACGATGATTCACCTGAACATAATATGTCCACCACATTACATCCTCCTTTCTTTAGCACAAAAGGCACCTCAGGTAGTGTGCGAAAATTTCCATAACATCCTATCAAAGCCTTAGTCACTATCTTAATCTTTTTAAAATGTTCAGAATAAAAGTCCTATTTAAATATTTTTCGATGTTCACAGGAACGAGCTTTATTCCAATGAATCTCGAAACAGCTGCAGTCATCAGTACTGCGATCAATGTTCCCACTAATAAGTTTATCGATAGCATCAATATAATGTTATCAGGCACTATTCGAACAAGACGGACAATATAAAACGCGCTAAGCACGATTGCTGTCAGCAACAGATTCTGATATTCAAATGTCAATATCTTGTAGAAAAATTTAACTTCTATAACCCTTACAATGTTAATGACAGTCAATCCAGTGGTAGTAGCAATGGCAACGCCTATTAATCCGAACAGTCTGTAGAATATTACCATAAGAATTGTAGTTAATAGCAGAACGACTATCAAGTTGATTAAATCAACCCTGCCATTTTTACCGTTGATCAACAAACTCGAATTAGGACCTGTAAAAAAGCTTATCCATTGACCAAAAATCAATACTCTCATTGTATTAGCAGCTACAACATAATGTGCACCGAAGAAAAGTAAAACGCTATCAGCAAATACAAACAGAAACATCATTGCAGGGAGAGCTATGATAATTGCATTACGCACCACTATTTTAAACTCTTTCTGCATTTCATCGATTGCATTCGTGTTGATGAAATGTGAAATTTTCGGAATAAAGCGCTGATAACCCGCTACAGAAAAGTTGACCATATAAACCAGTGAAACGGCCAATCCGTATGTGCCAAGCACATTGACACTTGCTACCTTCCCCAGATACATTTTATCAATCTGGCTGATCAACAGGAATGTTATGTTAATGAAAAAGAAAACATAATTTTCTCGACTTATTTTAATTTTAGTTTTATCGATATCCTGATATCTCTTTACTTTATTTTTATCAAAGAAAAGAAAGAATAATATCGTTAATGCATATGACACTACGGCGCCTGCCAGAATTATGTTTATCCCCAGCTCGCTTCTAAATGATACGAAAAACCATAGCACACAAATAAGCAAGAAAAATTTGTAAATGACTTCAGAACGCAAAAAAGACAATTCCACCTTCTGTATTGCGATAAACGTTCTTCCCATCAGCTGAAATGCTGTAAATATTACCGATCCAAATGCAATTAAAAGCCATGTGCTTTCCAATAACTCATTCGAAAAAAAAGTACTTCTCAAATAACTTATTGGAATTGTTACCGATATAACCAGAAAAATCAGGCAGTTAATGGAGACAAGTAATATCATTCTGTTAAGCACATACTTAAACTTGCTTTTTTCTCCTAGTATAAATAGATGGCTCAATTCTTTAACCAACAAAATATCAAAGCCCAATACCAATATATTACTAAATATGTTTGACCAACTGCTGAATAACACATATACGCCGTACTGGGATGACCCGATATATTTGATGAACAGTATCTGGATCACAAGACCTAGAAGAATTCCCACCACCCGGATAGACGACAGTTTAATATCCTTGTTCATCATAAGCTTCTTCTTTACTGCTTCCAAAAAAATGAGAAGAATTGTTCGCTGTGATCAACTGGTTTATTTTACTTATCCAAAAATCCCATGACAATCGTCTCTTATATTCATCCCGGCTTTTCCTTCTTAAGGTTTCGTACAATTTTTTGTTACTAAAAACAGATTTGATTTCGTGACTGGTTCCTGACCATGATTTGTAATCAAACGGATCCTGCCTCGGTAAGAAATAAATTTTCATACATTTTAATCAAGTGCAATCAAAAATCAAACTGCGTAATTTAAACTTTGAATCGTTCGAGAAAATATAAAAAGTCGTTATATAAATCATCAAACCTTTGTCCTTCGCATAAATCCAGCACAGTAAATCTTCCTGGCCTCATTTTAAATGATGTTTCATAAATCGCCGATAACATGCCTGTTATTTTATTATCCAGTTGATGAAAAGCCAATGGAATATTCAGCTCCTGAGCATAATTTATGCATTTCGCATCCAGCTTTTTTTGTAAATACAGGCAAAAAATACTGATAGACCCCACTTGGTATCCATGCAAAGTATTTTCGGATAATTTTTCATAGTCTATCGCATGACTAATCAAATGCTCGCTACCGCTGCACGGTCTGCTTGTGCCAGCGAGAGACATAGAAACTCCAGAGTTAATCTGGCAATACACCACCTGCTTCAGGAAGTTTCTATTATTTAAGTCCTTTGATTCATGATGTATAAGGGCAAAAGCAGCACTCCTTGAAAGGATATATGGTAAGTCATCGATTCGTTCGCCTGTGTTCAACGACGACAACACCCAGTCATTTGTCGCTGATATATTTGATAATATATCGCCCGCAGCTGCCTGTAAAAACCGTTGAGGCGCATTACGTATAATATCTATATCTACAATTACTCCAAAGGGTGTTTTGCCCGGAAGGCTTAAGGTACGATCAGTTTCATCTTTAATTACAGCAATGGGAGAAACGAGGCCATCATTCGAGATAGTGGTGGGCACCAGCAGGTTATCAATGTCTGAGAGCAAACTGACACGCTTTACCATGTCTAATATAGATCCGCCACCAACACCTATGAGTAAATCAACATTATTGGTAAGGCAGTATTCCTTTAAATTTTCTACTGTGCTCAAATCATTTCGCTGTACGGTATAGCTCTCTGCTTCCATCGAATTAAGCACCATTTGCGCATACGCCACAGATTTTGAATTTCCAGAAACAACTAGTGTCTTCTTGAAGCGAGATCCTGCTCTTTTTAAAAACAAGGGAATTTTATCGATTATATCTTCATTAACCTGGAATATCGTAGGAAGCTGAACAGAATTAAAACCGTGATCTTTTTCAGTTCTTATTTTTTTTATTATTCCGGAAGTGCTGACGCCTGATGTATATGGAACAAATACAAGGTCCACATTATGTTTTTTCAAATAATCTTCTGTAACACAAATCTGTTCGAGATAGCTTTGCCTTTCCCAATCACTTCCGTGAACGATAGCATCTATGTCATACTTCTCGATGAAACACTTGTTGTCAAATTGCCTGATGATAAAAGCGTCATCAACAAACTTACAGGCTTTAATTATTTCTAACCTATCCGTTTCAGATATTAGCGGTTTTCTTTTATACTCACCCACCATCTGATCACCGTTAACAGCAATGATTAACCGATCGCCCAGCGATTTCGCCTTTCTTAAGAATTCAACATGCCCCCTGTGAAACATGTCGAACACACCAATTACATAAACATTTTTATAGGCCATTTTGCACTTCCTTAATTTCAATGTTGTCCCTGGTTTTTCTATCTTTCCATTGCAACACTTCTTTGTGATTGCATGGCGTGAACGGATCCCCCACGTTTGAGCTGTGATGTCCCCTGCGCTGATTTTCCGAAGGAAGCTGCATGTAATTACCATACTGTCGCTTAAGGCAACTATCCCAACCTGCCGGTATATATGCCTGCATATCTTCAAAGGGAACTTTCACGAGTTCTTCTATCTCTTTCTTCCTGATATAATTTGCGCCCAGCTTTACCAGTTTACGGCCATTGATGAAACTGCTTGCATACACAAGCGGGAGCGGAGAATTTCTTTCTATCCATTTCAACGCATTCGCTCTTTTTGCATCACCGTTTTTCTTGTAGAAAAACTTCAAGGTTCTGTTAAGTAAAAAGATAAACATGTTGTGGGGAATGTATGAGCGGTCATATACGAAGATATCCAGTTGGATTCCATCATGATATCCTTCGCGGTTATGAGGATTGTAAAGGGAACTGTACTTATCGCGAAGCTTGGCTTCCACCTGATGGCAAACGGGAAATGCAGGGTCTGATTCAGGCGTTTGAAAAAATATATCTTTAGGTAATAGCGGAACACAAAATTTTACAAACTTATCATAATTTTCGCGAGTCATACCAAGATCGAGGTCATCGTCCCAGGGAATAAATCCCTTATGACGGACGCTACCAAGCAAAGTGCCACCAACAAGAAAGTATTTTATGTTATGAGCACTGCATAGATAGTCAACAATCTTCAGCATTCTCAACATCACTTCCTGGCATTGCCTTAACCGGGGATAGACTTTTTCCCTGTTGTCCTGAAATATTTCGTCAAAATTTATAAACACGCCTTTAAGAATGTTTCTCTAACGCTTGGTTTTACTAACAGACCTTTTTCCGGTTTTTCTTCCTGACTTCTGACTATAAACATAGTCATATCCATATCCGTAATTATTTTTAAAAAAGCCTTTCATCTTCACTCCATTGAATATAATGGCAGGATTGTTTATTGGATTCACATGATTGTTGTCGTCCATGCGTCTTATCAGAACTTTGGGTGTGTAGTTGTGCCTTACTATATATAATGTAGCATTACAAAGTGGAGACAAAATATAAGCGTCGGTAACTAATACAATTGGCGATGTATCAACAACAACTAAATCAAACTGTTCGTTTAAAAGATCAAGCAGCTTCTCGACGCGACCGTTGATAAGAAGTTCTGTAGGGTTTTCAGGAATGTTTCCCGCGGAAATATAATACAACCCCTCATACCGCTCTACCTTCTCGATAATCTCATCCATTTGCTTTGTACCTTCAAGAAATTCTGTAATACCGTTTTCCTGGTGCAGTTCGAGGATTTTGCCAACTGTGGGATTATTAAGATCCATGTCTACGATTACCACTTTCTTCCCGGTTAACGACAAGCTCACAGCAAGATTTACGGCAATAAAACTTTTTCCCTCGCCGGAAATGCTGGATGTAATTAGTATTTTTTTATGCGACTTATCGATACCTAAAAATGTGAGGGATTGTCTGAGCCTTCTAAATTCTTCGGCAATGAAGCTGCGTGTTCCTGCTTCCACAAGTGTCTTCGATTTGTTATATGCAACTTCACCTATGATAGGAATGCTCGTTCTTGATTCAACTTCGTGCCTATATAGTATTTTCCCGGTAAATGTTTCTTTAACTGTTATGAACAGGAAACAAATTACGATCGAGCCACCTATCGCCACAAGAAGCACCAGCAACTTATTTGGGCTGACTGGCTTGTCTATACTTTTTGCGTCGTCCACAACCAGGTGATCGGCCATTGATGAAGAATAAGCAAGCTCGCTTTCTTCACGTTTCTGAAGCAGGAAAGAATAAATGTTACCTTTTGTCACCTGCTCGCGGCTTATTTCAAGTAGTTGACGTTCTTTCTGCGGAACAGTTTGAAGGATGGAATTGTAACCTCCATTCGTTGCGCTAAGATTTGACTTGGCTGCTATAAGGCTGTTTCGCCTGCTCGCGATATTCTGAATAATGCTTGGCTTAATTTTATTTATTTGATCCCTGATGGCGACAAGAGTCGGGTTGTTCTCTCCAACAGTCGTTTTAAGCTTTTCGTATTCAAGTTCGTAATTGTAAAGTTTGTCGATCAACTGTGAAAGAGACGGGTCGCCTACTCCTAATGCCGAAGGCACAATGCCTGCGTTGTTAACGTTTGAAACAAACATTTGAACCTGGTCTAATACAGAAAGCTGCATGTTGATGTCACTCAACTTTTGATCGTTTTCACTTACATTCTTCAAAAACAATTGACCCTGGGTACTCACATCAACCGCGCCTTTGCCAGATTTATATTGCTGTATTCTCCGTTCTATCGAATCGAGATCATTGGCAACTATCTTCAATCTCTCTTCCACAAAAGAAAGAGTGTTACGCGCCAGTTTGTTCTTATTATTCACTTCTGCCACGCCATACGCACGCAATAGATTTTTTAATATATTTTCCGCGCGTCCTCTAGCCGG
Source organism: Flavitalea sp. (assembly GCA_035525775.1). Lineage (GTDB taxonomy): Bacteria > Bacteroidota > Bacteroidia > Chitinophagales > Chitinophagaceae > Flavitalea. The sequence continues at coordinate 3,063 of DATLDR010000095.1, read as the reverse complement.
ATCTTGGAAGCTCAAATCGATGATGCTGGAAAGTTTATTGGACGGTTCAACCGTCAAGTTCTTTATGAGTTCAGTGGCAACATTTTCCGGATTGTAAAGGGCAAAAAATAATTGTTTTTTTTGCTGTCCCGTATCTTCACTTGTCGGACGATAATGGACGTTGCGTGTAAATTTCAATTTGCCATAAGGGGTGGAAATGAATGTGTCTAAAGGATAATTGTATTGATTATTGAGTACAACATTTTGCGAGTCGTTTGTCAGGGTAACGAAAATTTCACCATTTTCTTCAAGAGAATCAGGACTTGCCGCCTGAACGGTTATTGGCGACCGGCTGTAGGCAAGAATGTTATGTACCCGCCCTTTTATATATACAGGTGCGTATAAATATTGTTCCTTCACAACCTGCAGCATCAGGTTTCTTGATTTCAGGATTTCTATTTCATTTTCAATGTTTTTCTTTGATGAAACAAGGTCCAGAGACTCGGTTAATTTGGAATCTTCATTTCCTTTTCTCTCGTCTTTGATAATTATGGAAGCCTCTGCCTGGTAGATTGGAACTGTGTAACGCAGGTACACATACGCAGCACCTAAGCCAAAAACCAGTGCAATTAGGAAAACTGGCCAGTAAGGAACGTATTTTGATGCAAGCTGTTCAGCTATCGTGTCATTATTCTGATCAAGTGTCCTGAATTGCTGTTCATTCATGTCCTCAAACTTTAATTCTATGTTCTATTTACGGAATGATCCGTTAAACAGTATTATACTTTGGAAATGGATGAATATGTTTTTCGCAAGAATTCTTGAACTCAGTCAAAGTGCTTATTGTTACATAGCAGGAAATGCATATGCAGGATACGGTACAGGTCAATAAAACTTTGTTGTCAGAGATAGATTGGCAGAAAGATATAAAAAGTTTTCGATTTTACTAATAGCTGGAGCATGTTAGTGTTCAAATCCCAAAAAAATTAGTTTATTGAGGCTAAACCTTAATCTAATAGACTTAGAAGAACACCTCTTTAACATCGGTGGCGCGAATGAAGAGAAGATAATATTACCTGGCACTTCTGCGAGAGTGCTGATGATCAGCGAATAAATACCTTCTTTGCTGAATATCCACCTCTATCCTCGCCGACACTTATCACATAAATTCCAGCAGAGATGTTGGCCGGCACCTCCAGACTCGGGCCGTTTGAGGTGATGTTTGTATTCAAAACAACATTTCCAGCCAAATCAACGAACCTGACATTATACTTAGAGGAGCTGGCTTGGGTTAATATAATTCTGCGGCTTAAAGGATTAAAATCAAATTGCGGCCGGTTACATTTAATGTTCACATGCTTTATTGGAGAATATACTGATGTTCCATTTTTAAAAATTTGTTTGAGCCGGAATTGATTATCGCCCTCATTAACGTTAGCTATAAATGAGTATGTCTTAGCCACGTGTGATACTCCTGCAGCTTTTTGCTCGCCTAATTTTCTCCACATGTTAGTACTTCTTTCAAAATACTCTACTTCAAACACGTTTGTTGACAATTCAGTTTTAGTTGTCCAGTTCAATTGCACCTGCCCTCCGGATAGCGAGGTAATATCGAAAGAAAGCAATTGAAACGGAAGAATAGTTAATAGAACCGGTGACACTGTAACTGTAACGATTGGTGATGTGGCGAGGGCGCCATTGTTGTCGTACGCCTTTGCTTCAAGCGAGTACGTTCCAGATATGAGATTACTGATTTCAAATGAGTATGGGCTTGTTAACTTAGTTCCCAATAGTGTTTGTTCGTTGTAAAACTCTACTTTGCCAATGCTTCCATCAGAATCGGACGCGGTTACCTGCACAATGATCGATTGTGTAGTATCATATAATGCGTTATTGAATGGACTTGTTATCTGAACTGCAGGAAAAGCATTAGTTGCAAGTGTTCCGTTTAGCCCAAACCATTTCTTCAACATTACAATTGTAGGAGCATCAGAAATTCTGGCAGCACTCCAGTTAGATGGCTTCCCGCTCCTTGAAAAAGGTGCACCATTTGTAAAAGTGTACAAATCATAATAGGATGAAGGAATTTCTGAATCCCAGGCCTGGAACTCACGCCATGCGTGATAACACCAACTCCATCCTTCAGCCTCGATAATGCTTATGTCATCATCAATCCATCTTGTAGATGTCCATTCACCCTGACCATTTTTAGGCGCCCAGTTTACACATGAAAGTTCGCCAATCCAAACAGGAGCATGAAATCGTTGTGAAAATGTTCTTACATCATCTAGTGCAGCGGACAGTGAACTGATATTTGTGTTGGCATCAGGATAAGTACGCTGAACATCAGTAGTCGATGTTCCGAGGTAAGTATTTATTCCCTGGTGTGTTATTGTTAATGGCGAATAACTGTGTGGTGAATAAATAATATTGTCATAAGGAAGAGGAAGCATCATAGCGAACATATTATTGCGGAGACACTCCAATGCAATAACGTGGTTCGGATCTATTATTCTGATTGCGTCAATTATATCAGATTGCCAGCGGAGATATTCAGCATAATTGATGTTTACGCGTGGCTCATTAATCAAATCATATCCTGCTACGATCGTTTTGTCTTTGTAACGGGCGGCGAGCTGTTGCCATATGGCTTTTATGCCGTTTCTTCTTCCAATTGCTGTCGCGTCTTCGCCCCAAAGATCAGCGTTAGCCTGATCAGGAAAAACTTGTAACGTTATCATCAGATATATATCTTCCTTTTCGGCAATTTTTATTGCTGAATCAAGTGTTTCAAGAGGCGTAGTCCCTAAATTGGTTCCTGAAGGATCGGAAAAATAATACTCAGTGCTATTAGATGGATGTGACACCGTTATCCAATACCGTCCAATATTTGCTCCTGTTGCCTTTGCAGCTGGAATATTTTTCGCTGCGAGATTACTTAATGTATAAACGGTACTCAAATTGAAACCCCTAATCAATTTGCTTGCAAAGTGATCTCCGGTTAAATATTCACTTTTAGATGGCAGGCTTGATGGTTTTGATGTAGAGAACACCTGTGGCGTGGTATGAGTTGTTTTAGTGAAA
>DATLDR010000248.1:0-12452 GCA_035525775.1 Flavitalea sp. | reverse complement strand
GCAGAAAATGAAAATGATGCGCAGGATAATCATGCGGCATAACGTATACAGCTGGGGTGCTAATATTCTTCGCACAATGGCATCCATAGAAAATTAAAATACAAAAGATTATTCGATTATTCTTATTGCGGGCAACCACATGTCCGATTCCGATGTGAGGCAGTCACCTGGCAGAATGGGCGTCAAGAAAGAATTTGTGGAGATTATACAGCGCTGATATCCTAATCAACGTATTTTTTAAAGAGAGTAGTCGCAATGTGACCACCGAATCCAAACGTGTTATTCATGGAATAATTTACTTTTTTTGTTACCGCTTTGCCAAGTGTGAAATTGAAGAGATCTTTAAATTCAGGTTCTATTTCAGTGGAATTGATCGTTGGAGGAATGATATCTGTTTGAACAGATTTAATACAAGCAATTGCTTCTATTGCCCCTGTCGCTCCCAACAGGTGACCTGTCATTGATTTTGTTCCGCTGATGTTTAGTCTTGAGCCGGGTCCAAAAACTTTATTAACTGCTCTCAGTTCGCTGATGTCCCCCTGGGGTGTTGATGTTGCGTGCGCATTAAGATAGTTGATGTCTCCTGCCTGGATGCCTGCATCATCCAATGCTGCCATCATGCCAAGGTACGCACCTTCGCCATCAGGATGTGTACCGGTTAAATGATACGCATCTGCTGCCATTCCACCACCTACAATTTCTGCAATGATCGGCGCGTTTCTTTTTTTCGCATGGTCCAGCTCTTCCAGGATGATGGCACCTCCGCCCTCTCCCATTACAAAACCATCCCGTGATACATCAAACGGACGCGAAGCATGTTCGGGATCTTCATTTCTTGTCGATAGTGCTTTCGATGCGTTAAAGCCACCTATTGAACTTTCATTTATAGCCGCTTCTGAGCCGCCTGAAATAATCATATCGGCTTTGTTCCATTTTATATAATTGAAGGCTTCTATGATGGCGGTATTTGAAGTTGCACAAGCTGAAACGGTTGCAAAGTTTATTCCTCTCAGCCCGTATTTCATTGAAATAATGCCTGCTGCTATGTCGACAATTATTTTGGGGATGAAGAACGGATTGAATCTTGGCGTGCCATCACCACGGGCAAATTCTATTACCTGTTCCTGGAACGTGAGGCTTCCACCGTAACCTGAACCCCATATCACGCCTATTCTGTTCCGGTTTAATTTTTCAAAGTCTATTTCGGACTGTTTCACTGCTTCTTCAACAGTAACAAGAGCATACTGTGTAAAAGGATCATATCGCCTCGATTCGCCTCTTTCCATAAAGTCGAGAGGGTCAAAGTTTTTTACTTCACAGGCAAACTTTGTTCTGAATTTTGTAGTGTCGAATTTTGAAATGGGTGCTGCACCGCTTACGCCATTGATGAGCGAGTGCCAGTAAGCATCTACATTATTGCCGATTGGAGTTAACGCTCCGAGGCCTGTTATAACTACGCGTCGCATGAACATTTGTTAAGTTAGTCGGTCGTTATTGTACTTTATGTTTCAGAAGTACTGTCCCCGGTATATGGAGCTTGTAAAATACGAAGTATTCACTTCAGTAATATACAAGATATCCACAAGCCTTCCGGTATGGCATAAAATTTTATTTAATAAGAAAAACTGGTATGAACAGGTTAATCAATAACAGGTTGCCAAACATTTTCCGTATCCGGTTACACCTCAATGAACTTAAATCACAGATGGATGAAGAAGTGATGAGGCGCACTTCGTTTGATCACCAGCGCAATTTATATATGGAGATCCAGCAACTTGAATGCGTGATCAAAGGGTGGCAATGGCAGGCCGACAAACAATTAGAAAGCCAGCTACACTACTGATGTTTTGAGTTCCCTTAAATTTACGCACGCATTTTATATGCTGCTTCTATTGCATTTGTATTAGGTAATTTTGTGGCTCCTGATGACAATCCTTATATATCTCAGAACAGTAATTACACTCCGCCTTGAACGTATTATGGAATCAGGATTTTAAAGAAAATACGAAGGGCATTCAAACCTGACTTAATCGGACCTTTCGACTACATCTATATACTTGATAACGGAAGGATAACAGATGAGCGAAGCTCGATGACCTGAAGTTGCAAAACGAAACTTTCGGGAGGTTGTGGAAAAAGGCAGCTGTTTAATTGCTTTTTATGATCTTGTTGGTAATAATAAAATCTTTGCCTTCTACTTTAATGAAATACATCCCCATTGGGTTAGCATCCAGATTCATTTCAACCTCGCTGTTGCCAGCTGAATAATTTGCCGAAGAAGTTTTTATCATTCTGCCGGTAATATCTGCAATACTTATCCTGATCGTCTGAGGTTTGCTCAACGTTATCATCGCAAGTATCCGTCTGTTGAATGGATTTGGTTTTATGTTAACAGTTATTTTAGGAAGATTCAAATATCTGTCATCCGGATTCAGCGATGGAGGCGGCGTTACCGGCGGATCAGGCACAACCGGAGGTGGAGGATTTGTATGTGTGGTAGTGTCAACCGGAGGTGGCGGATTTTGATGCGTAGTCGTATCAACCGGCTGTGGTGGAGGTGCCGCTGTATTCGTTTGCCGTATAAACCACTCATACATGTTTAGATTGATTCCATCATTTTCAGCCGAAGAATTACCCCCGTTGTATTGATGGCTTACTTTAAAATTGGGATCAAATGCCCTGCTCCACGCATCGTGTAAAAGACTATCACTGCAATTATACAATCCGGGAGGAGTAACATTTCTTAATCTTGTATACCGCGGCGATGCTGCACCGGAAACTTTCATTATACTATCCACCCACTGGTCAGGAACTTTTAATGCAGGACCACTGCCGCAATTGTCGGCCTCACAGTAAACAAACCAGGTCTTGAGTTTGGCTGACCCTATATTCTTTGCAAATATGCCACGTGATGAGTTATTGATATGCCCCAGCTGTGAGCATAATGCCACAGGCATTATCGCCGCCACCCGCATTGCACGTTCTACACTGCTGCCCGCATATTCAATGATCATATTAGCTCCATTGCTATAGCCGGTAAGATAAATGCGGCTTGGATCTATCCTGAACCGCTGAACAGCAAAATCAATTACATTTTCCACCTGTTTTGCCGAAGGAAACTGATCGGGCACACCTGGCTCGAGCCGGATGTACTTATTAAATTGCGGAGCAATTACAATGTATTCATATGTAACGCCATTATAGGTTTGGGTAAGGGCCGATGTGTTTCTTTCAACACGCCCTGGAAATGTTTTATGGCCGGCAGAATCACCACCCTTGTCTTTAAACAGCCGGCATAGCTCAAGCGGCGTACCATCACCTTTTGCAGCACCGCCATGAAAGCTTATGATGAGCGGATAATTTTTCGCAGCATTCGAGGTATTGTCATAACCCGCGGGAACGTATTGTAACATTCCGTTGAAATAATTATCACCCCCGATGTTCAAACCTGAAATTTTTTGCATTTTCATCGGCGAAAAATTCCAGAGAGGGTTCCAAAAGTATTGTTTGCCGTTACTGGTTGAGATAGGATAACGACTATCATAATCTACACAATCAGCCGGGGTCTGGGCAATTGCAGGAGTAGTATATAATAAGAAAATAAAAAGTGCTCGTAAAAACGGCATATGGATTATTTATGGCTAAGCCAGGGTGATCCAATATACCATGTTTTTATTATTAATGAAAGTTCTATTGCTATATTATTAATTTGTATTCGTAGTAATGGCACCAGATTGGTTGGTGCCCTAACGCTAAGTGAATTGTTAGTCTGAGTATTTACAGTTTAAGTAATGAAAGAAGCAGACAGCAAAAAAAATTATTTCATTCCTGGGTTTTTTAGAAGTGATTAAAATTTTTGTCTAATGCAATCAATTATCAAAATAATCGGTCTTTCGGTTTGTTTATGCACCAACGTTTAATAACCTATTGATTTACAGATAACAAATTGATTTTTTTCAAATCAAAAATGAACTCTTTTCAAATTTAATGGTACAATCCCCTCTGGTTACCCTCGTTTGTATTGATTAATTTTACATGTGGTTAATTATCGAAATCCTTGTGGCGTGTACTTTGCGTGCAAATATATATCGACTCCGTTAGCGGGGTCTTATCCCCTTATGAAAAGATTTTTTTCACTGGTACTTCTCATTTTTCTTTCGCAATGGCTTGCAGCCCAGGATTGCGATGGCATTTCAGGAAACATTTCGCCTTCAACTGCTACCTTCTGTGAAGGCGGCTCCACAATACTCACTGCGACAGGAGGCAGCAGCTATGAATGGCGATTGAACGATGTGCCTATTGCGGGAGAAACCAGCAGTACCATCACAGTAACCCAAGAGGGAATCTATAGTGTAATAATAATAGAAGGCGATTGTAACGTGCCCGCTTCAAATACCGCAACAGTTACCGTTAACCCGAATCCATCGGGCACTATTTCTCCCGCTAATGAAGCAATCTGTCCGGGAGGATCTACTGTACTAACCGCTACCGGCGGAAGTTCATATACCTGGTTTCTGGATGGCGTTGAAATCACCGGAGAAACCAGTGGAACGCTGACTGTAACCCAACCAGGAACATATACTGCAACCATACACCAGGGTGATTGCAGTGCTGCCGCATCAAATAATTCAGTTATCACTCAGGCTACAACACCAACCGGCACCATTTCACCGGCAAGCGCTTCAATATGCCAGGGGAGTTCGGTTACCCTGACCGCAACCGGAGGATCGTCGTATACATGGTTCAGGAATGGCAATGAAATAAATGGACAAACCGGTGCAACACTCAATGTATCGCAACCGGGCACCTACAGTGTAACTATTCACCAGGGAAATTGTAGTGCTGACGCATCGAATACCGCAGATATTACAAAAGGAGGAGAACCTACAGGAACTATTTCTCCTGAAACCGGCTCAATATGCGCTGGCAGTTCAATAGTATTGACGGCAACCGGGGGAAATTCATACACGTGGTTCTTAAATGGTACGAAAATAGCCGGTCAAACCGGATCTACATTAACAGTTACACAGGCAGGTACGTATAGTGCAACCATCCACCAGGGCGATTGCAGTGGCGACGCATCAAATACTTCAGTTATTACTAGTGCATCTTCACCAACAGGCACTATCAGTCCTGCAAATGCTTCAATTTGCCAGGGAAATTCCGTTACGCTTACTGCTACAGGTGGATCTTCCTATACCTGGTTTTTAAACGGAAATCAAATTAATGGTCAAACCAACGCTACATTAGATGTTACCCAGGCAGGAACGTATACTGTTACCATTCACCAGGGCAATTGCAGTGGTAACGCATCAAATAGTTCAGTTGTTACAGTAGCTTCTGCACCAACAGGTACTATTTCGCCTGCAACTGCATCGCTATGCACAGGTGGCTCACAGGTTCTTACTGTAACTGGCGGAGATTCTTATACATGGTTCCTTAACGGCAATGAAATACATGGTAAAACCGGCGCAACGTTAACAGCAACTCAAGCAGGAACATATACGGCAACCATTCACCAGGGAAATTGTGAAGGAACTGCATCAAACAGTTCAGTGGTTTCAGTTGGTGCAGTGCCATCTGGTAATATTTCACCAGCCAACGGAACTATTTGCCAGGGTGGTTCAATGGTGCTCACTGCCACAGGCGGAAGTACGTACACCTGGTTCCTGAATGGTAATCAGATTAATGGACAAACCGGTTCAACTATTACGGTTTCTCAGGCTGGCACTTACACGGCTGCCATTCACCAGGGAAATTGCAGTGGAGATGCAGGTAACAATTCAGTCATTACAGTAGCTGCAGCACCAACGGGTGCTATTTCTCCAGCTAATTCTTCAATATGTTCGGGCAGTACGCAGGTGCTTACAGTAACAGGAGGCACATCATATACATGGCTCAGGGATGGAGTTGAAATAACTGGTGAAACCGGTTCAACGATTACCGTAAACCAGACGGGATCTTATTCAGCAATCATTCATCAGGGCGATTGCAATGGCGCGGCATCTAATACAGCGGTTGTTTCTATTGCCACACTTCCTTCAGGCACCATATCACCATCAACTGGTAGTATTTGTCCCGGGGGTTCACTTTTGTTGACAGCAACAGGCGGCACTTCATACAGCTGGTTCCTGAATGGAGTGGAGCTTGCAGGGCAAACTACTGCCACCCTCAATGCTACACAACCTGGAATTTATTTTGTCATCATCCGGCAGGGAACCTGTAGCGGTCCTGCGATAAATACATCGGTCATAAGTTTAGCCAGTGCGCCAACGGGGACCATTTCACCTGAAACAGGTTCTGTTTGTGAAGGTGGATCGCTTATGCTGACAGCAACAGGAGGAACTTCGTATATATGGTCCCGTGATGGTGCGGTGATCAACGGCGAAACTGCTGCTACTTTAAATGTAACACAACCTGGCACGTACAGCGTAACGATACAGAATGGAAATTGTTCTGGTCCAGCTCTAAATACTTCTGTGATCGCTACAGAAACAATAGCAGGCACACGATATCCTGATATTAACGCGCGTCCAGATGTTCCTGTACAATTGACAGCAAGAGATATTGGCGTCGCTTATTTATGGACGCCATCAACCGGTGTAAGCAATCCCGCATCACCCAGTCCTACAGTTACAACAAGTACAGACCGCGAGTACAAGGTGCAGATCACGACCGAATCAGGATGTATGCTATCTGATTCAGTACTCGTAAAAGTTAAGACGGTAATATTTGTACCTACAGCGTTTAGCCCTGATGGTAATGGTATGAACGATATATTGCGTCCACTCGGGGAAATGGGTAGCCTGGAATATTTTAAAGTATTTAACAGGTGGGGCCAGCTGATATTTGAAACAAAAGATAAGGGTGCCGGCTGGAACGGCAAATTTAAAAATGTGGATCAGCCTTCAGATACTTATACATGGTTTATGGCGGGCACCGGTAAAGATGGCAAGCCGCTGAAAAATTCAGGCAAAACTTTTTTAATCCGGTGATATGAAAAAGATTATCCTTTTTATTGCTTCATGCGCCGGCTGCTTAATTACAGATGCGCAGTCATTTCATTTTTCGCAATTCTATTCAACGCCCATGCTGGTTAATCCTGCATCAACCGGCGCAACTGCTGGGCCGTACAGGTTTGCGGCCAACTACCGCAGCCAATGGAAAAATGAAGGAACACCGTATACGACATTCACTGCATCGGGCGATGCACATGTTTTGAAAAATGCTTTGAGTGAAGGAAATGCTCTCGGGGTAGGATTGACATTTCTGAATGATAAAAACATGAGCGGGCTGGTGCAGACAAACAGTTTTTCATTAAGCACGGGTTATCACATTGCGCTGGATGCAGGAAATGTACAAAGGATAGGAGTGGGTTTCCAGGGAACGTATAACGAACGGCATATTGATTATAATGGTCTTCAGTTTGAGAACCAGTTCGGCAGCGGCGGGTATGATCCTACACTACCAACAGGAGAACAGTTTAAAGACGGTAAGAAATATTATTTCGATATCAGTGCAGGTGCGATGTATTCGTATGCCTTGGAAGACAGATCGTTATTCGCCGGCGTATCGATGTATAATATTTTGAAGAAGCAGGAAAATTATCTCACAGAGCAATTTAAAACTCCCGCATTAATTTCGTTAATGGCAGGTGGTGATTTAGACATTGGCTTCAATAACAGTCTTTACTTTTCAGGCAACTACCGTAGGCAGGAAAAAAATAATGAGCTCACAATTGGCATGGCCTGGGGTATGTTTTTAGATCAGACGGGCTACACATCGTTCAGGCTCGGGATGTGGCACAGGGTAAAGGATGCCATTATTCCATATGTTGGCGTTACCTATAAAAACCTACAGGTAGGGGGTAGTTTTGATTACACTATATCATCTGCAAAAACCCAATCGCAGATCAGAAACACTTTTGAAATAAGTGTTGTTTACACAGGCGAAGACAAGGATGAACTGATGCGGCTGATACCCTGGTATTGAGCGCAGAAAGCAGGCGGCAGAGGGCAAAGAGCAGCGGGGAGACCGCTTTTGCAAACCTTTGCGCCTTTGCGTAAAACCTGATTTTTTTATCTTAACTAATTTTTTAGTTGTATAACTAAAATTATAGTTATACCTTGGTCATATCAAATCAGGACATGAGCAATAAAAGTAAAAGCTTGACCAAGGCAGAAGAGCAGATCATGCAGGCGCTATGGAAATTGGAAAACGCATTCTTACGGGAGATTGTAGAAGCGCTTCCTTCACCAAAACCTCACCAGAACACAGTGGCCACCATCCTAAAGATATTAATAGAGAAAGACTTTGTGGGCATAGAAGTGTTTGGCCGCACGCATCGTTATTTTCCCAGGGTGAGTAAAGAAACGTATTCACGCTCTACCATTAAGAATGTGGTCCGTAAATATTTTGAAGGATCGTTCAGTGAGGCGGTATCGTTTATGGTAAAAGAAAATAATCTTAGCGTGGAAGATCTTGAACTGCTGGTGAAACAATTAAAGAAAAAACCTAAAAATTAAATGATGATGCCAGACATTGTTATTTACCTGCTGAAAAGCATTGCCTGCTCGGGCATTCTGTATGGTTATTACCGGTTGGCATTTTATAATCGCGTGAGCCATCAGTGGAACCGCTTTTTTCTGCTGTCGGCCATTGTAGTGAGTATGCTCTTGCCATTGCTCAAGTTTTATATACCAGGAAAAACGATGTTGCCCCAATCGAATGTAGTGCGACTGTTAAACGTGGTGGCATCGGATGGAATAAGTATTGATGAATCGGTTGAAGTACAATCACAAACATTTGATGCGACTGTATTGGTGAAATTTTTTTATGTGATTGTTTCATCAGGCTTGCTTTTTTTATTGATCCGCTCACTGCTCAACATTTATAAAATTTACCGTTCAAATCCAAAAACAAAAATCGATGATGTTGATCTGGTGATGACAGATGAGAAAGCCGCTCCATTCTCTTTCTTTAAAAATATTTTCTGGAACACCCGTATCAATCTTGAATCTGCTGTGGGGAAACGAATACTTGATCATGAAATGGTGCATGTGCAGCAATTGCATTCGGCAGACAGGCTACTCATGAATATAGTAACAGCTATGTTTTGGTGCAATCCGTTTTACTGGCTTATACGGAAGGAATTGATCGTGGTGCATGAATTCATGGCCGACCGCAAAGCGATCCACGATAACAATGCACAGGCATTTTCTGAAATGGTTTTGCTGTCTGCATTTCCACAAGACAATTTTGGAATAACGAGCACATATTTTAATTCATCCATTAAACGTCGTTTAACTATGCTTACGGAAATCAAAAATTCAACATCAACAATAGCAGGAAAATGGTTAATGCTGCCGCTAATGCTGATAATGCTTGCTGCTTTTTCGTTTCGTAAAAAAGAGGGTTTCATTGCTGATGCTGCATCACCATTTGTTGTGATGATCGATGCGGGCCATGGTGGAAACATAAATGGCACGACCGCTGCGGATGGTACAATGGAAAAAGACCTTAATCTTTCCCTTGCTAAAAAAATAAGAGAATTGAATACAAATGATAAAATCAAAATAGTACTGACCAGGGAAACTGATGAAGCTACACCTTTGCGCGACAGGGTAACGAATGCAAGCAAAATGGGCGTTGATGCTTTTTTGTCAATCCATTTTAGTAATAATAAATCGTTTCCCGCTGGCATCCAGTTGATGATGACGAATAATGCAAGCGCTTATGCAGAAAAGTCGCAATTATTAGGCTCGGTGCTGATGCAGGAGCTGAGTAAAGAGTTTAAGGTAGATGGCAATATAAAGAAAGGTGCTGAAGAGGGTAAAGGGGTTTGGGTGTTGGATGCGCCTGAGATCAATTATCCTTCATTGCTGATTGAATGTGGCAACTTAAGTGATGATAATGATCTGAAATTTATTAAGTCGACCGCCAACCAGGCAAAGCTCGCTCTGCTCATACTGAATGCGCTTAACCGGTATGCGGCCGGAGTTGTGCAGGTGGCACCTAAGGCGGTAGAGTTATTGGTAGAAAAGGGAGATATTAATATAGATCTTAAAGACAATAAAGTTATCAAGGCTGATTTTTCAGGTCTGAAGACTGTATCAACAAAAAATATTTTAGCTGGCGATAATGTTAAGAGTAATGGTGTTGAAATAGTGATTGTAGACAGGATATATATGGGCGATAATGTGCATGAAGTAAAACATCTTGTTGTAGGTGCGAAAAAGAAGTTGATTATTGTTTCAACAAACGGCAGGGATCCGTTAAGTTCACTGATGAATTAATTAAGGCAGAGGGGCAGAGAGGCAGAAGGCAGAGTGCAGAGGGCAGAGTGCGTGGAGATGAGCGGTGAGGAGGTTGTTATCCTGAGCGTAGCGAAGGATCTGCGGAGAAACATAATTGTTAAAATCCTTCGTCAGCTTTCGACTTCCTCCGGACGACAATCAAAAAAATTTGCGCCCCTGCGTGAAGTTCTTCGCGCCTTTGCGTGAAAAGATTTTCCATCCTATCTTCCATAAAAATTAACATGCCAATAAAGCGATGTTATTGTATAGTGTGGTTGATATTAATTGTTAGTCAGGGCACTAGTTATTCGCAACAGCCATACTTCTATTCCGACAGTTTTACTATAGAAAAGAATGAACGCTGGTATGGCGCAGCTGTAAACGAAGGTCACAAAATGCCTTTTAAAGAAGGCTACTCTCTAAACCTATATGGCAACAATGTCGGCAACCAGGTGTCGCCTTTCCTGGTATCATCTGCAGGCCGCTTTATCTGGAGTGAAGAGCCGATAGAGTTTTCATTCCATAATAATATGCTGGTCGTTAACAGCATGAAGCAAATTAAACCCGAACGCGGTGGCAGCACACTTGCTGAAGCTTACGAAGCCGGCAGCAAAAATTTTCCATTCAACGGTAAAACGCCCGACCTGTCTTTATTTGAATCACCGCAGTACAATACATGGATCGAACTAAACTACAATCAAAACCAGGTTGACGTATTAAAATATGCACATGCGATAATTGACAATGGCTTTCCACCTGGTGTGCTGATGATCGACGACAGCTGGGCGCCATACTATGGACGATTTGAATTTAGAAAAGACCGCTTTCCCGATGCAAAGAAGATGATGGATGAACTGCATGCACTTGGTTTTAAAGTGATGGTGTGGGTGTGTCCTTTTATATCTCCTGACACAGAAGAATTCAGGTACCTGCTAAAGGAGCGCCTGATATTATTCGACAACAAAGGCGATAGTTCTATAACATATAAGGATGCAAAAGAGCCTTTGCTGGTAAACTGGTGGAACGGTTACAGTGCAGAGCTTGACTTTACAAATGCGGCAACGGTGATATGGATGCAGCAACAGCTTGATACTTTACAGGGCCGCTATGGCGTGGATGGATTTAAGTTCGACGCGGGAGACATGGAATATTATCCTGTGAATACATTGTCGTTCAAAAAAGTTACTGCGAACGAGCATTGTGAGTTGTGGGGTGAGTTTGGATTAAAGTATCCGTTAAACGAATACAGGGCGATGTGGAAGAGGGGTGGGCAGCCACTTGCAGAAAGGCTGCGCGATAAGGAGCACACGTGGGAAGATCTGCAAAAGTTAATTCCTCATTCTATAACATCAGGATTGCTGGGTTATGCATTCGTTTGTCCCGATTTAATTGGCGGTGGTGAATTAGGGTCATTCATGGGGAAGACTGAATTAGACGAAGACCTGGTGGTAAGGTCGGCCCAGTGTTCTGCACTGATGCCGATGATGCAATTTTCTGCCGCACCGTGGAGGGTATTGGACAGTGTGCATTTTGATGCAGTGAAAAAAGCGGTGATAATTAGAAAGCAATTAACGCCTTATATAAGGGAGTTAACTAAGAAAGCAGCGCAGACTGGGAAGCCTATAGTGAAGAATATGGAATATGTATTTCCTCACGAGGGAATGGAAAGTGTGACAGGCCAGTTTATGCTCGGTGATAAATATTTAGTGGCGCCTGTTGTAGAAAAGGGGAACAGCAAAACAGTGATCTTTCCGAAAGGCCGCTGGAAGCGCGCTAACGGAAAGATGATTAAAGGACCATTGAAAAAACAATTTACGGTGCCGATTGATGTGTTGTTATGGTTTGAGAGGGTGTAGGTTATTATACAACCTGATTCATCATTGGTTTATTAGTGAATATCAAATGTGGTAGCAATAATAAAATAATACTCCCTTAGAAATATCTTTTGTTCGACGCATGATATACCTGGAGGCCAGATTAAAGTTTGGTAAAACAAAAAAAACCGGCAAATGCCGGTTTATTAAGTCTGCTCCCCCTGCCCGACTTGAACGGGCGACCCTCTGATTAACAGTCAGATGCTCTAACCAACTGAGCTAAGGAGGAATATGTTTCCCGGGATTTCTACTGGGCAGCAAAAATAAGGATTTTGGTTTCCCG
>DATLDR010000231.1:0-16123 GCA_035525775.1 Flavitalea sp. | reverse complement strand
TCATAAATTTTTGTAGGTTATAGGCAATTATTATAATTGCTTTAATATTCCCGTTCAATACTTTTATATGAGAAATCACAACAGTAAAGATGAATACAGGGATCATGCATGTTGACAAAAGACAGCAAAACAAGGCAGGCGGATTCCACGACTGGAACGTAAGGTAGGGACAGAAAGTCAACGACCGGTTCGCGTTAAAAGTAGGCACAATTTATACAGGTAAACGATTGGATACGCCTGATAAAACAAAAATTTTAAGTTAATTTCAGAGATATCTATTCTTACTTTTCACTTTCACTTTTAACTTTTAACTTTTAACTTTTTAAACGTTAAACCTAAAGTGCATCACATCCCCATCCTTCACCACATATTCCTTTCCTTCAATACGCAGTCTTCCGTTGTCGCGGGCGGCGGATTCTGAACCGTACTGTACGTAATCATCATACGATATTACTTCTGCCTTGATAAAACCTTTTTCAAAATCAGTATGTATAACTCCTGCGGCCTGCGGTGCTTTCCAACCGTGGTGAATGGTCCATGCACGAACTTCCTGCACACCTGCAGTGAAGTATGTATTAAGACTAAGCAGCCTATAGGTTGATGTGATGAGCCTGTTAAGCGCAGGCTCTTTCATTTTATATTCCTCCATGAACAACTGGCGGTCTGCTGCATCTTCCATCTCAGCTATCTGCGCCTCAATTGAATTATTCATTATGATCACTTCAGCTTTTTCGTTCTTCACTGATTCTTTTAATGCATCGGAAAAATTATTGCCGGTATGCATGGAGGGCTCATCCACATTCGCTACATACAAAACTGGTTTGCCGGTGAGTAAAAATAAATCTGCAATTGCTGGCCTTTCTTCCCTGGTAAGATCCAGGCTACGAATACTATTTCCCTGTTCAAGATGCTGCCTGCATTTGATCAGAATGTCTAGTTCTGCTTTTAATTTCGGATCAGTGCGTGCCTGCTTTTCAGTTCTTGCTATTTTCTTTTCAACACTTTCAAGATCTTTCAACTGAAGTTCAGTATCAATGATTTCTTTGTCACTAACAGGATTGATGGCGCCCTCATCACGCAGAATATTTTCATCTTCAAAACAGCGGATCACATGAATAATGGCGTCCACTTCACGAATGTTCGCGAGGAACTTATTACCAAGTCCCTCACCTTTGCTGGCACCACGCACAAGACCTGCGATATCGACAATCTCAATCTGTGTAGGAACGATCCGGTTTGGATTTACGAGCTCCGCAAGCTTATTGATACGGGAATCTGGAACATCTACCAAACCCACATTCGGTTCAATAGTACAGAACCTGTAGTTGCTTGCCTGGGCTTTCGCACTATTGCTTACTGCATTAAACAAGGTAGACTTGCCCACATTCGGTAACCCTACTATCCCTGCCTGTAAAGCCATAAAGCTGTATTTATTTTTAAGGCCGCAAAATTAGGTAAATATTGCCCAATGGTATTATTTGAATTCTATTATTATCTTCAAACCCTATAACCTATTAAAATGGCGCTAAGCAGGATCTGGTCTGCATTCATAATCATTGCAGTGGTTGTTGCCGGTATCAAATGCTTCTTTTTTGGAGATTCTCAGATTTTTACATGGATGGTCATCGGTAAAGCAAGTGATCCTGCAAATCCTCTTAAAATTGATGGCATTGTTGAAACCTGCTGGGTATCTGTTGATATTTGCCTGCGTTTAATCGGTATACTTACACTTTTCATAGGCTTCATGAGCATTGCAGAAAGAGCGGGAGGGGTTCGACTTCTCGCAAGGATAGTAGCACCATTCTTCTCCAAATTATTTCCACAGGTACCAAAAGGCCACCCGGCTATGGGCCACATGATCATGAATTTTTCTGCCAACCTGCTGGGCCTCGATAATGCTGCAACACCTTTTGGTTTGAAGGCAATGGAAAGTTTGCAGGAGATCAATCCGGATAAGGAAACAGCTTCCAATTCGCAGATTATGTTCTTATGTCTGCATGCCGCCGGTCTTAACCTGATACCAGTAAGTGTGATAGCAGTGCGTGCATCTCAGAATGCGAGTAACCCTACTGATGTATTCCTTCCCTGTATGATCGTAACGTTTGTGGGTACAATCACTGCCATGCTCATCGTTTCATTCAAACAAAAAATCAACGTTCTTCAGCCAATAATCATATTATGGGTACTTGGCATTTCCGCGCTGATTGCTTTGCTTGTATTATATATAAGCACGCTCGATGCACCGGGTATTCAAGCTTTTTCAGGTATTCTGAGCAATGGACTGATACTGCTTGTTTTTCTTCTGATCATTCTTGGTGGAGTGTATAAACGGATAGATGTTTTTGATGCATTTGTTACAGGCGCAAAAAGTGGATTCGATACTGCCATCCGCATTATTCCATATCTCGTTGGAATACTGGTAGCCATAAGCATGCTGCGCACGAGCGGAACTTTTGATGTGGTGATTTCTGCAATCAAAAATTTTTTCACTTTGCTGGGTGCAGATACCAGATTTGTTGATGGATTGCCCACAGCGTTGATACGTCCTCTTAGCGGCGGTGCTGCGCGTGGTATGATGGTAAGTGCTATGACTACTTACGGACCTGATTCTTTTGCAAGCCGTTTATCAGGTGTGTTCCAGGGTGCTTCTGATACTACTTTTTATGTGATCGCGGTTTACTTTGGTGCGGTGTCCATTAAAAATACACGATATACCATTAGTGCAATGCTGTTCGCTGATTTAATAGGAATTATTACAGCGATTTTTGTTGCTTATTTATTCTTTGGATAAAAGCTACACGCCTCACGCCTCACGCCTCACGTTTCACATTTCACGCAAAGTCGCTTCACGGCTCACGCCTCACGCCTCACGCCTCACGCCTCACGCAATAATCACTTCAACGTAAACCTCACCGATAATGCAAATGCATCTGGAACGAAATTGATATCAGGGATGATATCCAGTTCAGGCTTCCAGTCAAGCGATAGGTTGATCGGAACATTGCTAAACTTATAATCAAGACCTAAAATACCAGTTGGACCAAGATAGGTGTTACTGTTTTCAAATCCTACATAGGCACCAGCACCATAAAACCATTTAAGGCCGTTTATATTGGTTGGTTTGTGAATTTCAAGTAATGCGCCTACGCCAAAGCGCGAACCAAAAGAAATAAGTCCTTCAACAGCACTTCTGTCCGTAACAAAATATTTACCTGAAATAGAATTATTGAGAGTAGGGGTAGAATTGCTGAGCCTTACACCTAATGCGAACCTGTAAGCAGGAGATGGAACTTCAGTCTGGGCAGATACTTTAACAACAATTCCGGCTGACAGTAATACAAAGAGAACGATTGATTTCATTTTCCAAATTTTTAAAGGGTAACGCAATATTATGCCATGTGGTATCCGACTATATTGTTTTAACATAGTTTAATCATTAATCGCCAAATAACTCAAATTTAGATTTTGGCCGCCTGGATTCATGCCACTTGAAGCTTCGAAGCCGCCGGTCTTCTTCTGTTGCTTCTCTGAAAGGCAGCATTTTTCCCGTTACTGCACTGATGAATACAACCTTGTTAAGTTCTTTATTTCTGAACCGCATATCAATGATATCCGACGATGCTTTATTGATACCGATAAGTTTTTCTTCCTGATCTTTCGCATAATATATACTTTCTGCATTTCCTTTTGCCCTTATATTATCAATTTCGCCTTCTGTAAAATATCCATAAAGCCGGTTGCCCTTGATCTGGTTATACATATTGTCACCTGTCTTATTCACCATAAGTCCGTTTTCGAATACATAAAGCTGATGAGGCTTTTTATTTTTAGTGAACATATAAATTGTATCACCGGTAACCTGGCTAGTGCCCGTACCTGACCATACAACAGGATCAGTGAACAAACGGAAAATCGAATCCTTACCGGAATAAAATAAACTGTCTGCAACTGCCTGCAATGAATCAGAAAATATCCGCACATTATGGTACGCCCTGAAGAACCTGTCAGTAGAATCATTCACTATTGAATCCTGCACACTTACTTTTATGGAATCACTGGTTAAAGAATCAGAAGTCGCCGCAAGTTCGCTTAAGCGGCCTGAATAAAGAGTATCAGCAGCGATAAATGTACTGTCCTTATCCTGCGTAATGATCATCAGCGGCTTCTGTGTTGCCGTCATCGTACCTGTATTGCGGTTAGACACAATTGAGTTTGCAAGCACCGATAATCCCTGGGAAGTGTCCCTGAATACAGCATTGCCCGTTAATACACTCATGCCCGTGTGATCGTCTGTGTCCACCTGGTTGGCAATGATCACCATTGGTCCGTCGTGAATAACAGGACGCCGTCCGAAGCTTGCATTTTTGTTTTTGAGATCGTAATAGCCTTCACTGGTTAATATTGTTCTCTTTGCGCTGTCCTCAATAAATGTTTCTGCAATGAAGGTGGCGATCTCTGTATTCGTGTTATATAACAATGAATCAGATTCCAGGTTATACTGCGGATCCTTCAATTTTACATCTTCCTTAAAATAAAAATCTTTCAGGTCAGCGTAATACGTTCCTTCATCACTTGTTAATTCAGAAGTACCATTCACCACCCTTCCGCCGTTCCTGTATACACCTACGCGTGGATTTACATCGTATTGCAGTTCCTCGGTATAGAGGTTGCTTTTACCATCCGTCAGGCGGACATTCTTTTTTAAAATGGCAATTTTAGAATCCGTATGGTACAGCAGGTAATCAGAATACGCGTGTACGCTGTCGCGGTCATTGATGTGTACATTTTTAAAAGCTTCAACAATTTTTGCTTTGCGGTTGAATACTGCACTGTCAGCATAAAAAATAGTTCCTTCCTGTTTGAGTGCAACTTTGCCCACGAGCAATAATAATTCTGTAAGGGAATCTTTTTTAGCGTAACCATAACGGTCTGCGCTGAGGATCTCTACTACTTTCAGTGAATCTGATTTGCTGACTGTTGTATCGCGGTTTTTATTGTTGGCTTGTTGTAAAGAGTCCGCCTTGCTTTGCCCAAAAGAATAAAATGAAAATAATAATAAACAAAAAGGTAATGCTAACAACTTCATCAAAATTTCCCTTGAGTGTAGCCGGATAATATATTTGATTTGTTGCATGCGGCGGTCGTGTCTGCGGCGCTACTGTGTTGAATCATATGATGTGGTAGGTTGCAGAATAGGTCCTGACTTTGGTTTTTTCCCGAACACTGATATGCTTACATAACGTTTAGGATTTATCCGGATATCATCGAGCAATGTAGTTAAACTACGGTTGGTCATCCGGAGCTCATTGTACAATTGGCGATCATTTAACAACATCCCGATCGATCCGTTCTTGCTGTTGACTGCATTGATGGTCTGATCAAGTTTTGACATGGTTGACCGTACTGATTGAAGCGACTGGTCTATGTGTGCGTTTGCAAGAGTGGCAGTTGTACGGTGGAGGTTACTGATGGTAGAATCTATCTTGCCACTGTTTTTCGCCAGGGTGCCAGTAACAGTTTCTACGTTGCTGATTGTTTTTCCAAGCACCGCACTTTGTGCAGCAATGAGCTGTTCAAGATGTTTTGAAGTGGTGGTAAGTGAAGAAATAATGCTTTGCAGGTTACCCTGTGTTTTCGGATCAAGGGTTGCCGTTAACTGTTGTATTAAAACATCTAGTGAGGCCAGCGTTTTATTTACATTGTTGATGGCAGGATTAAGGCTCTTTGTTATTTCAGTCACCATCCCCAATTTAGTAGTAGAACTGATGGTGTCGCCATTCTTTATATACTGAGGGCTGTTGCCCATCTGTATTTCCATTGATGTACTTCCAAGAAGATCGCTGTTGATAATTGCTACGGAATTATCGGGTATATTAATATTTTTCGTGAGGCTGAAGGCAACAACAATACCTGTGAGGTTATTATCTTTTTCATGCATCTCAGAGATCTTTCCTACCTGTAATCCTTTTATGTAAACAGGATTTGACACCTGCAAACCTTTAATGTCCGGAAACACGGTAAGAATTTTGTCGTTGCGTTCGGTGAGATTACGGCCTTTCAGGAAGTTGAAGCCCAGTATAAGTATGACTATCGCAATTGCAGTGAGCGCGCCTACTTTCGTTTCATTGGAAATCTTCATGAAGAGGTTTTTTATTATATCCTGCCTGTTAAGAAAAGATAAAATTGTACATAAAAAACCATACCGCCAAGTTATTTGCCTTCCGTGACCTGCTTGTACTTTTTTATAGCAGATAATATATTTTCGGAGATTTCTTCCTGGCCTTTTTCACTGTTCAGATATTCTTCATCCTCTTTATAAGTGATGAAGCCTGTTTCAACAAGTATACTAGGCATGGAGGTGGCCTGCAGCACCCATATACCTTTTTCATTTCTCTGCTTTACACCGCGGCTGAAACGACCTTCTCCGATGAATGCCTCTTCAACAAAAGAAGCGAGCATATAACTTTTATCAAAATATCTTTTGGTCCACAGCAATGCCTTAGCCTTGAATTCCGGATCGGTTATATCCGGTGCAAACTCTGTTGAATCTTCTACTTCAGGGCTGTTCACGTCGGCACCGATGAATTCTTCCTTCTCATCGGTTCTGTCTGCGGCCCATATATACGTTTCTGTACCCATTGAAGGGTTATCGGTAAAATATACAGTGTACCTCGGAACTCTTCTGGAATGTTTCTTTCTTTTCTTTCCTTTCCCTGTATAATAAACTTCTGTTTTATATCCTGCAAATTTACTGTGCCTTACTTTTGGAGCGGCATTCACATGTATGGAAACGAACAGGTCGCCTTTATTTGAATTGGCAAAATCTGCCCTCCACCTGTTATCAGTATATACATCTGATGTGCGCGTATATAATATTTTAAGTTCCGGAAATTCAGTCTCAAGTTTTTTTCCGAGTTTTAACGCAACATCCAGGCAGATGTCTTTCTCATAGGAGAAAGTTCCTTTAGCGCCTGCTGCCTTGCCACCATGGCCGGCATCAACAATGATAGTACGCAATTGAGCTTTCTGTTGCGCCGAAGTATTATAAGCTGTAAAAATTATTTGTACAGCAATGAAGAAGAAAGATAAAATGAAAGTTAAACGCCTGCTGATCATATTTTTCAAATCATTTTCATATGGGCAATCTTCACATAATTTTAATGCATTAATAGCTACTTTTGCCCACTACCTACTTATGAGTGACGGACGCAAAAATAACTCAAAATACAGTTCTCCGTGGTTTTTATGTGGCTTCTTCACTTTAATAACGATGATTCTTTCAGCAAATGATGCATCATCCC
The DNA here is from genome assembly GCA_035525775.1 of Flavitalea sp. Taxonomy (GTDB): domain Bacteria; phylum Bacteroidota; class Bacteroidia; order Chitinophagales; family Chitinophagaceae; genus Flavitalea. Next base: position 8,822 of record DATLDR010000231.1, on the reverse strand, counting down.
AAAAAATTTACAAGCCTTTAACGCAGCACAACGACACTACTGCTCCTAAAAATGTTATTACAGATACGATTCCCCGCACATCCGACACCTTGAACTTAAATGACACCCTTCATTTAAAAGACTCTCTGGTTACGGTGACCGATACACTAAATATAAAATTTTCAAAAGACACTCTTGATGCCCCTATCGATTACAGTGCATCCGATTCGATCGTTTTCATGGTGCCTGAAAAAAAGATAATCATGTATAGCCAGGGCTCCGTTAAAAAAGGAGACATGGACCTTGCAGCAGACAGCATTGCAATAGACCAGGAAACACAACTTGTAACTGCAACCTTCCGGAAAGATACTTCCGGAAATATTGTAGGCCGACCAAAGATGGTGCAGGGTGGTACCACAATGGAGTCTGATGTGATCAAATACAACACTAAAACACAGAAAGGCATCACACAGCATACGCTTACACAGCAGGGAGAAATATTTATACAGGGACAAAAAGTAAAAAAAGTTTCTGAGAACGACTTTTTCGCATATCGCGGTGAGTTCACAACCTGTAATCTCGATACGCCGCACTTTGCTTTTGTAACAAAGAAAATGAAGCTTGTGAATAAAAAGCTGGCTATATCAGGGCCCATCCATCCAGAATTCGAAGGAGTACCCGTACCAGTATATATCCCATTCGGAATTTTTCCTATCTCTCAGGGTCGTCATTCGGGATTCCTTCCACCGTCTTTTACTACCAGTGAGCAGTATGGCCTCGGTTTGCAGAATATGGGTTATTATAAAGTGTTCAGCGATAATTTCGATCTGGAAACCAGGGGCGATATCTATACCTATGGAGGATGGACGATTAACATGCAGCCCGAATACCGTGTGCGGTACAGGTATAATGGACGGATGCTGATCACGCTGCAGCGGACAAAAATACTGGCGGATGATCCCAAGCAGGATTTTACCGATACGCGTACGTTCAGGGTGAACTGGAGTCACACGGTTGATGGTAAGGCCAGACCGGGTACAAACTTTTCGGCAAACGTAAATGCAGGTTCAACAAAATTCAACAGGCTCACTTTGGGAAATCCGATGAGACCCTATGAGAATATGATGAACTCATCTATCTCTTATTCCAAAACCTGGGAGGCATTCAACTTAACTGCAAGCGCCAACCACAGCCAGAATAATAATACACGGGAGATCTATGTTACCCTTCCTAATATCGGCTTCACTGCAAATACATTTTATCCTTTACAAAATAAAGAATTCACCGGTTCACCAAAATGGTATGAGAAATTAGGAATAGGGTTGAACTCGAGCTTCGGGAACCAGATCAATTTTTTCGACTCAGCTTTCACTTTCTCGAGCATCATCGACACAATGCAATGGGGAGCACAGCATAATGTTCCGATACAGTTGTCACTGCCTGCAATTGGTCCCCTGCAGATTTCACCCGGTATATCGTACGGCAATAAAATGTTTTCAAGACAGTTTATCCGCAAATGGAATTCTGCCGAGCAAAAAGTTGATACCGTTATCAATAAAGGATTTTACACGCAGCATGATCTGTCATTCAGCATAAGCCTCAGCACCGCATTATTCGGGAAGTTTGAAAAATTTGGCAGGAACAGCAAGATGCGCGCCATCAGGCATGTGATAAGACCTACCGTTGCGTTAAGTTATAAACCGGATCTGACAGCAAACGATTTTTATACAGACACTCTTACCAGAGATGGAAGAATAGGAAGATTTTCAAAATATGAAAGATCTATTTTCTCACCTTTCAGCGGTGGTATGTTTGGTGGTTTAAGCTTCGGGATAGATAACAACCTTGAAGCGAAATTCCGCACAAAGGACACCGTCAATGCGGAAGGAGGAATGAAAAAAGTAAGATTGCTAGATGGATTTGGATTAAACGGTTCTTATAACCTGATGGCAGATTCGTTTAAGTTGTCGAATATTTCCATGTATGTGAGGAGCACGCTGTTCGAAAAAATAAATATTACAGCCGGTGCCACGATCGATCCATACCAGACAGGCGGAAAATATGGTGAGAATATTGATAAATATGCCTGGCAGGGAGGAAAATTTAAAGTCGGACGAATTACCAATGGTAACCTGGCAATTTCAACCAGCTTCAAGAGCAAAACAAAAGACGAAAAAAAGCCGGAAGATGTGGTGGACCAGGACCTCCCGCCGCTTACCATGCAGGAACAACTTGATCAGGTTGAATACGCCAGACAAAACCCCGCAGAATTTGCCGATTTCAATATTCCCTGGTCAGTGAATATTTCGTATTCATTGAATTTTTACAGCCGCATGCGGAGAGACTACTCAGGATTTGAAACGGACATTAACAGCAATGCCAGCATCGGCGGCGACTTTAATCTTACGCCAAGATGGAAGATGGGTGTAAACTCATATTACGATTTCAAAACATCAAAAATACAGATGCTCACCATGTTCATTTCCCGTGAAATGCATTGCTGGCAGATGTCTATCAATGTTACTCCTGTTGGTATTTACCGTTCGTTCAATATTACTGTAAGTCCTAAGTCGGGCATATTACGTGATCTGCGTATCAACAGAACAAGAAGCTTCTATGGTGGTTAATATGATGGATCAATCAATTTGCATGATGCAGATAATAAGAAGACATTATTTGAAAAACACGTTCGCGGAGTGAATCAATTGTGTCAGTCTTTTCAACAATAACAGGTTTGAGAAAATGGATTTCTACTGGGTGTGGCATTGCATAAAAAGTTTTATTGGCAGGCAAAACTTTGCGCGTATTAAAAATTAATGCAGGTATTATACTTTTCCCTGTGTCCAGTGCAAGCCTGAAAGCACCGTTATGAAAAGATTTTAAAGGCTGGTTTGTTTTATTTCTTGTACCCTCCGGGTAGATACACATGTGCAAACCCATGTTGAGCACCTCTTTCATTTTAGAAATGCTTTCTTTCCTGCTTGCATCACTTTTCCGGTCTACCAGAATACTTCCTGTTTTATATAGCAGCCCGAATAATGGTATCCTGGACAATTCAATCTTTGCAATTGTTTTATTACCGCCAGGAATGGCCGGTGTGGTAATAGGTACATCCATAAAAGAATTATGGTTGCACAGTACTATGTAATTTTCGCTGTCGATGAAGTTTTCACGTCCTTTGATTTTTAATGGTGACAATACCAGGAACAAAAAGCTGTCTATCCATAACTTAGACCATTTGGTGAACCTGATTGTTTTTCCGGGATCTTTTTTAAAATAACAGAATAATAAGAAGGGTATCAGGAAAATAAGCATGGTGGAAATAAAAGCAAATGCAGCCCACACTGCCCATAATCTTGCGAAAATTTCTTTAAAAGCTTTCATTGTTAGCCAAGAGACCAGTCAATGGGGTCAATTCCATTTTTAACAAGATATTCGTTTGTTTTAGAAAAATGACGGCAACCAAAAAAACCACTGTATGCAGAAAAAGGAGAGGGGTGTGCGGCTTTCAGCACAAGGTGTTTTGTTTCATCTATGAGCTCCTGTTTTTGTTGTGCATATTTACCCCACAAAAGAAAAACTACGTTCTTTTTTTCGGCTGAGATTTTAGTGATCACGGAATCGGTAAATAACGTCCATCCGATAGATGAATGACTGAGTGGTTCATTTTCACGCACGGAAAGACTCGCATTTAGCAGCAGTACACCCTGCTGCGCCCAATTTGAAAGATTGCCATGCGATGGAAACGGAACACCTATGTCGTCGTGAATTTCTTTGAAAATATTCATGAGCGAGGGCGGGGGCTTAACACCATGGGGAACTGAAAAACTAAGCCCGTGTGCCTGGCCTTTTCCATGATAGGGGTCCTGCCCGAGCAGCACAACTTTCACATTTTCAAATGGGGTTGTATTAAATGAATTAAATAATAGTGAACCTGGAGGATAGATAGTTTTGCCAAGCGCTTTTTCTGTTTTAAGAAAAGTAACCGCTTCAAGGAAATAGGGTTTGCTGAATTCACTTTTAAGAACAGTTTTCCAGCTATCCTCTATTTTAACATCCATGATGTGCTAATTACAAACTCTCAAGCACTTTGCAATAGAAAATTTTCCCTGTCTGGAAAAGCCTGGTTCCTGAAATCCATGTTGATGATCTTCTTAAGTGTTTTGATAATGCTCTCGAAGGATGTAGGTTTTACTACATAGAGATTTGCCCGGAGTTTATAACATGTATCAATATCGCGGGGATTGTCGGAAGTAGTATATACAATGATGGGAAGGTTATCGAGCTTTTTATCTTTCCTTATTTCTTTGAGGCATTCGATGCCGTTTTTTACGGGCATGTTAAGATCCAGAAAGATCATGTCGGGAAGAGACTCTTTTGAAAGATAACGCATGAGTTGTTCGCCATCTTCTGCAAAAGAGAGAAGGATAGATGATTTCATGAGATCTGCTGCCTGTGTAAACAGTAGCGCGTCGTCAGTATCATCATCTGAAAACAAAATATGCGTGCTCTTCTGATCTTCTTTTATCATGCGTTACCGCTGATTGAACATCAAATAAAATAGGTTTTTCGGGTCCTTCAAAATAAAATAGAAATGCCTAAGTATTTATCCTTATAAAGTAGCAAGAAATACATACAAAAACGGCACAATCAGTGGAATAGAACATAAAGTGAAATGAATGCTCGCTAATTTTCTGTCAGAATAAAACGGGTCGATACAAGTGATATACACAATTTTATTTCGCGTTTATCCGTTTTCATATCACCGTACAAAACCCGATCCGAAACAACCCTAAAGAAAACCCTTATGAACTATTTCATGGAAAATGAGCAGGATTATCTTGCCGCTAAATTTCACATAAACGATAGTCACATTACACAGGCGAGCCACCTGGCTTTCCTTAAGATCCAGAGCTGGAAGTTTGCCCTGAGAACTCCAACCATCGGCAAGCGCTACAGGGAAGAAGCGCAGGATCTTATCAACAAGTCATTCTGCAGCTTTGTTCCAAACAATTTTGTATTAAGCGAGGAAGGATTTTATTTTTCTCCGTTGAACTAATTATCCTATAAAAATCCGTAACCATGCCACTTTTATTCCCAGACAAGAGAAAAGCAATAACAGGACAGTTTTTTATTACAGACAGTATGATAAGACACAGTAGCCGCAAAGCATTCAAGAAAATCAGAAACTGGAAATCATCTTTCAATGTAACAGACGAAGCAGAAGTAAATTACCAGCAGCAATTTGATAATCTTGTATGTAATTCATTTTTCAATGAGGTTTCTAACAAGTACATTCTTCATAAGGAGAAGTTTCATGAAAGGCCGCTGGACAATTAGGCAAAGGCAGTAGATAAATTTTTAAAAAAATACATTAATCCCCATTATCCGGGGATTTTTTATTTAGTTATATTAATATTAAATAAAATATCCCTCTGCCGTCTGTCCTCTGCCCTCTGCCTCCCTTTGCCTAATTTCGCTTTATGAAAAACGTATACATACTGTCCCAGGCCCGTACACCGATTGGCAGTCTCAACGGAGAGCTTGCTTCACTAACTGCACCCCAGCTAGGTGCTATTGTCATAAAAGCCGCTCTTGAAAGAAGCAGGCTTCAGCCCGACCAGGTGAATGAAGTATTTATGGGTAACGTAGTCAGTGCAGGCATCGGCCAGGCACCGGCACAGCAAGCCAGCATTTATGCGGGCCTTCCAGTCACAATTCCATGCACAACAGTAAATAAAGTTTGCGCAAGCGGAATGAAAGCGATCATGCTGGGAGTACAATCGATTATGAACGGCGATAACGAAATCGTTATTGCAGGAGGAATGGAAAGCATGAGCAACATTCCATATTATCTTGATAAGGCACGTACAGGATACCGTCTCGGACATGGCCAAATCACCGACGGAATTATTAAAGACGGATTATGGGATCCTTATAATAATTACCACATGGGTGAAGCAGGTGAGCTGTGCAGCAGTGAATACAGGATCACGAGGGAAGAACAGGATGAATTTGCCAAAGAAAGTTATTCAAGAACCATAAAAGCATATGAGCAGGGATATTTCAATAATGAGCTGGTACCAGTGGATATTGAAGGAAAAGTTCTGAAAAAAATAACTGAAGATGAAGAGTACAAAAAAGTGAACTTCGAAAAGATGCCCTCGCTGAAGGCGGCGTTTAAAAAAGATGGTACCATTACTGCCGCTAATGCTTCAAAGATCAATGATGGTGCTGCTGCAGTGGTTCTGATCAGCGAAGATAAAATGCAATCGCTGGGATTAAATCCTGTTTCAAAGATCATTGCATTCGCAGATGCAAGCCAGAGCCCTGAATGGTTTACTACAACACCGATAAAAGCAATGAACAATGCACTGGGCAAAGCAGGTATGCAGGTAAGTGATATTGACTATTTTGAAATTAACGAGGCATTCAGTTGCGTACCCATTGTGAACGCACGGGAAATGAATATTCCAAAAGACAGGTTGAACGTTTGGGGTGGCGCGGTATCGCTAGGACATCCGATCGGGTGCAGTGGTGCAAGGATCACCATAACGCTGAGTTCAGTTTTACAACAGTTGAATGGTCGTTACGGAATGGCAGGCATCTGCAACGGTGGTGGAGGTGCCTCAGCGGTTATTATCTCCCGGCCTTAATGAAGATGGAGCAGCAATTTTTATAGGCTGAAGCTTTTTAGGTGAGAAGGGCCAGAACAGGATGGAAAGATAATTCGATACGCGCTTCATTTCTGATTTGTTTGATAGGGTATACATGATATTTATATAAACGCTTGATGAATCAAAAAAGTTTGATGGGGCGGGTAATTTTTTGATAATTTTGGCGCGCAATAAAAAAACTTAGAATGGCGAGATCAATAGCTTTCAGGGAAGCATTAAGGGAAGCAATGAATGAAGAGATGAGGAAAGATGACAGGGTGTTTCTTATGGGTGAAGAAGTTGCTGAATATAACGGGGCTTATAAGGTAAGTCAGGGTATGCTGGATGAATTCGGGCCCAAAAGAGTTATAGATACGCCAATTTCAGAACTGGGATTCACTGCAGTAGCCGTAGGAGCTGCACAGAACGGCCTGAGGCCCATTGTTGAATATATGACGTGGAATTTCGCGGTTCTGGCACTCGATCAGATATTGAATACCGGCTCTAAAATGCTTGCTATGAGCGGTGGACAGTTAGGTTGCCCCATTGTATTCAGAGGACCAAACGGTTCAGCAGGCCAGCTGGGCGCACAGCACTCTACAGCATTTGAAAGCTACCTTGCCAATATTCCAGGTGTTAAGGTTATCTCGCCCTCCAACCCATATGATGCGAAAGGGTTGCTGAAAGCGGCTATCAGGGATGATGATCCTGTTATGTTCATGGAAAGTGAAGTAATGTATGGTGAAAAAGGCGAAGTTCCGGAAGAAGAGTATGTTTTGCCAATAGGCAGATCAGACATAAAAAAACAGGGGAACGATGTAACGATCGTAAGCTATAATAAAATGATGAAAGTGGCCCTGGGTGCAGCTGCGCAGCTTGACAAAGAAGGCGTAAGCGCTGAAGTAATAGATCTCCGTACTATAAGACCACTTGATTGGATGACGGTACTGGAAAGTGTGAAAAAGACAAACAGGCTGGTGATTGTAGAAGAACAATGGCCGATGTGCAGTGTGAGCTCGGAGCTGGCTTACAGAATTCAGAAAGAAGGGTTTGATTATCTTGATGCTCCTGTAAGAAGGATCACTTCCGCCGATGCCCCTCTGCACTATGCACCTAACCTTGTTGCACTGGCGTTGCCGGATGTGGCACGAACCGTGAACCTGGTGAAAGAGGTGATGTACATTAAAAAATAAGTTTTTGGAAAATAAATAAACCGGAAGCAGAAGCTTCCGGTTTTCCATTCTTTACCCTAAAACTTTAAAAGCGCTGGCGAAAATCATGAGAACCCCGTACATACAGCTTAACAGGGCTCCACTTACGAATGCCAGTTTCATTATGGTATTACCTACCGAGAATTCATTACTTAACTGTTTGTTGTTTCTCATAAGATTTCAATTGAATAGTGGATTAAAACGTAAGTCTAAAATAGTCACTGGTTCTTTTGGCTGCAAGGTGGTTTAACTTGGAAATTGACCCTGAAAAACAGTATTTTCCTCATTTTTACTTTCCTTATCGCTTAGATAAAAGATAAATGATATATCATTACTTTTGACCCCGAACGACTTAGAGAAGGAACATTGAAAACTAAAGATTAAGTGGCTATGTCAAGTATTCTGATAATTGATGATGAAAAGGCAATCCGTAAAACACTTTCCGAGATTTTGTCGTACGAAGGATATAAAATTGAAGAAGCAGGCGATGGTGAGGAAGGTTTAAGAAGGTTTCGTGATAAGACGTTTGATGTAGTACTGTGCGATATAAAAATGCCAAAGCTTGATGGCATAGAGTTTTTGGAAAGAGTAAGAGAATCAAATCCGGATGTGCCGGTGATCATGATCTCTGGTCATGGAAATATAGATACAGCTGTTGAAGCAGTTAAGAAAGGAGCATTCGATTACATCGCAAAACCCCCAGATCTTAACCGTCTGCTGATCACCATCAGGAATGCGATGGATAAAAATAACCTAGTCGCAGAAACGAAAGTGCTGAAGAGAAAAGTAAGCAAGGTGGAAGAAATGATCGGTGAGTCAATGCCGATACAAAAGATCAGGGAAACAATCGATAAAGTGGCGCCTACCGAAGCAAGAATACTGGTTACCGGTGAGAATGGAGTAGGTAAGGAGCTGGTGGCAAAGTGGGTGCATGAAAAAAGCAATCGTGCAACAGGTCCTCTTGTCGAAGTGAACT
>DATLDR010000230.1:0-3257 GCA_035525775.1 Flavitalea sp. | reverse complement strand
GCTGAATCCAATGATCGCAGAAGAATAGGTAAAGCTTCTTTAAATTTTTCTTGCTTTAAAAGGATTTCGCTTTGCACGTAATTCACCACCCAATCCTTTCTCACGCTGGCTTCCTGAGCATGATATTTAATAGCAGAATCCAGTTCGCCTGATAAAAGAAATATTTCTGCTTTATTCAAACTTGTAGGCCATTTTGCATTATTGGCAAGTTTATACTCTTCGATTAAATTTTGGTAATTCAAAGCGTTGACATAATCACCGCCTGCCTGATATATTTCTGACATATTCTGAAGCGATTGCTGCACTAAATAATTCTTCCATTCTTGCATCTCCGCATTTGGCACAACAGGTTTCCACCGTTGGGCATTTCTTAAGCCTGCTTCACAAATATCCAGGCCACTTTCGTAATACCCTTTAGCTAAATAATCAAATGTCAGCCAGGTGGCTTCTTCGGCAGCCATTTTATAATTACCGCCCAATTCAAAATTGTATATCGCCTTTCTCTTGAATGGTTCAGCTTTTGTAAAACCCTGTTTGCCGTCCAATTTTAAAATCAGGATCGATTTTAGCGAATAAGCTTCGCCCAAATCTTCATAAAAATGATATTTCTCTCCTATAGGAATAGCGATGCTTAAATATTTGTCCATCCCTTTATAAATAGAAGGGTCATCAAATACGGGATACCCGTTACTATCAAATCCTCTCTGGAATTCACCCCGGCATAATCGAACTGCAGCTTGCATCAACCCTTTTTTATAGTCTATCCGCTTCGACTCCTCATACGCGAGTTCAGCATAAAAACGCAAAGAATCTACACGACTTTTAAAATCCAGGGATTTTCCAACCGGGTACCCCGACTTTTCAGCCAATGCGATAAGGCAATCAACTCTATTACTGTCTTTTAAATGGGGAAGAACACCATAAAGACTGTCCAAAACACCTCCACTATTCGTTTGTGAAAATGTAGGCAGCTGTGAAATGATGATCGCTGTTACCATCCAAATATATTTTTTCATAACATCATTTGAATGCCGTTTTAAAAGTTGAATTAAAAATGAATGAAGTTACATTATACAATTTCGGCTATCGACACCAAGCTACCCGTATAAAATTGCCTATCCGAAGCAGATTGATTAAACAGGGCCTATTAGCCGTGAATCGACAATATTAACGTGTAAATGAAGATTGTGAAAGTATGAAAAGTGATGCTAATGAATTTCTGGAATGGGTCTCTAATTCGCCTTGAACATCCATACCAGCACGGTTCAAAGAGATCACTTTTCAAATGCCGATTTTGATAAAAATATATTTTGTAACTTATTATTAAAACCTTGCATGAATGTTTAATACGTGCATTGGGCGACAAGAAGATTCGTTTATGATGTGTCATAAACGATTTGTTCTCGTCTTATTGACATTATGTTCAGCATTCGCTTTGTCGGCACAAAAACGACCTGCATCATTCTCACATTCCATAATAATAAAGAGTAATGTTTTGAATTTCGTGGCTCTTAAGCCTTCGATTTCAATCGAGAAACCTTTAAGGGACGACTTCAGTTTAGAGGGTTCTTTCGTGCAGGGGCAATTCAACAATTTCTTTTTCACCGATCATTATGATTATCGTGGTGTGCTTATGAGAGCGAAAAAATATTTTTCACCGGTGGAATCTGGCGCCATAAATCTATATGGTGCCATATATGCGGGTGCATTGAGGCGAAATATTCAAACGCAGGGTCACGTAGACAATACGGGTTGGTTTAGCTTTTCTTCAAGAAGCTTTAAATCGCAGTCTATCAGATCCGGCGGGTCACTCGGGCTGTTGTATTACAGCAAGGGCAACATTTTAATCGATGGACAAACTAGCCTCGGATACGGCCGATACATTAATTTGGATAGCAACGATCCGAACACTCGCTGGAAGGGTTATCTGGATGTACAAGTGTGGCTGTCGGTTGGATACTGCATTGCGTCCAAAAGGTAAATGAAGGGCCAAAACAAAAAAGACAAATGGAACTTATTTTATTACCTGCCAGCATCCGACGGCACTTTAGAGATGTTATAAGGGTCGAAATGACCAATCCTGTTAAGTTCAAAGGGAGCGCTGTACCGAAGAAAAATAATTGTAAAAAACATCCGTAAAAATTTGTTTTTGATAGGAGCATTCCCCTATCTTCGAAGTGCTTTGCTTTGGTGCTGAAATGTCTAGTCACTTATATGTTTTTCCATCATTGCAGCCCAGTTTTATTTTGTTTAATAAGCAAAGTTGAATTGTGAGAGCTACCAGTGAACGGTGGCTCTCTTTTTTTGCCTCTGGCAATTAAAGAAAAATGATCGCGGCACGCCCCTTGTGGCAATCTACATTATGGAAATGGAGGATCTGACGAAACCGCAACTACACGATCTATTCTTGCAGGTACACGCTCGGTACCTTCGCGCCACGAATAAGCCTTTGAGGGAATATATCAACGATCCAGAATTTGTTCACCTAGAGGAAGAAATAACACAACTGCTAACAGAACTTCGAAGAAGAAGGGGAATTGGTGATTGAGCCGCGTTGTAAGCTTACCTTGCGCGTATGAATTTGCGGACGCTGTCAAAAGAAGAACTCACTAACGAATTTCTGCGTTTAAACAGGGCGTATCTCAATGCCTGCGGCCAATCCTACTACATGCAAGTATTAAATTTTAAAAAAATCAGAGAAGAACTACTCGCTGTTATTGAGGAGTTAAGAAAACGGCGCGAACAACCTGAATAATTTTGCCTTGTGCCAACACGTATAGTTCCGGTTTTTAAGTATAACCACTTAGCCAAAAAAAAATTCAGGCTGCTATCGTTCGACTGCAACGCGCTCGTCTTTGAATTGCCAGGCGTTATATTTATTTTGGACCATTAAGCCTTTTTCCAATGAAATCAGTCCTTAAGGATCTTATTATTGTCGTATCGGTGTTGATTGTTTTCTGTTCCTGCAGTAAAAACGGTGCTACCCAGAACGATGATCAACTGGAACCTCCGGTTGACTCAATTGAATTGCTGTCATTCAAATGGGACTATATAAAAGATTCGTCGACCAATATTGGCGATTATTATTTTATGGAGAACGGCGGTGCTTATTCTCCTACGCCCGGGGTTTACACCGGTGTGCCCGGCGATTTCGTGGATTTTAAAAGCGACGGAACCGTTGATATACACGCCAACAATAACAGTTGGCACTCCACTTACGCAATATATCCCGGGAACAAATTAGTGATCACCGAACT
>DATLDR010000229.1:0-10867 GCA_035525775.1 Flavitalea sp. | reverse complement strand
AGTTAAGTGAATATAATGGCAACAAATTAAAACTGATCATGAACGGCTGGTTCATGCATCGTAGCGGTAATTGGCCACCATCAAACCATATAATTCCTCTTCTCACCTCCTTTCATCTCAATTCACAGGTCAGGGACCGCCTCCTGTCAACAGAAAGTATCAAATGGTTCAGCAGGCATGGACCTGTTGGATGCCGGGACATCTATACATTTGACCTGTTAAGCAATGCCGGTGTGGACGCATATATCAGCGGCTGCCTAACTTCTACTTTTCAAAATAACTTCAATTACCGCACTAACGACATCTACTTCGCCGATGTATTGTTCCGTGTTCCAGGCTGGTCAACTTCAGCGCGAACACCGCGCGAATTTTTAAAGGCAATTTTTTCCGGCGATGTAATAAAAATGAATCAGCGAAACCGTTTGCTAAGAGAATTGTTTGATAAAGATACCCTCCGGCATGCAAAATGGATTTCACATTATCACCCCGCCCGTCATTCAGAAAAAGAAAGATTTTCTGTTGCAGAAGACTTTTTGAAAAAATATGCTACCGCAAAACTGGTGGTAACATCACGCCTTCATTGTGCACTTCCCTGCCTGGCTTTTGGCACCCCGGTAATATTTATTCATTTCGGATTCAGGAATGAATATGATTCATGCAGGTTGAAAGGCGTCACCGATCTTTTTAATACTATCTATATAGATGATAAAGAAAATTTTACCCCCAATTTTGTTCTTAACGGCAAAATAAATGCGGATTTTTCTATCAGGAATCCTGAAACATTCACAACAAACGCACATTTAATGCGAAATGTTTGCAATGCATTCACCAGTGATATTTCTGCTGAAACATGAAAGTGGTTCACATAATCAGTGGCTTGCGGGGCGGCGGAGCTGAACATGCTGTTCTTGAATTATGCCGCCGCTCTTTACATGACAAAGATGTTGACATGAGCGTTGTTTCGCTTTCTGCTGCAGATGACATTTCATTTAAATTCCGGCAGGCAGGCATTATTGTATCTTCTGCATCATCCGATAAAAGCAGCAAACGCGCGATAAATGCTTTCAAAGGCTTCACCATGTTGTTGAAGCATCCCTCCAATATATTTCATGCACACATGTTTCACGCCTGCATTGTTGCCTGTTTTGTAAAATTCTTTCGCCCCAGGGTAAAGATTATTTTTACACTTCATAACAATCATGTTCCTCAGCTGCACAGGCAACTACTGATGTTTATTTTCAGGCCATTAAGAAGGGCGGATATTATTTTTCCTGGCATGCGCGTTAAATGGTTTCAGAAGAAGCATACGATAATGATTCCAAATGCTGTTGATACGACTGCATTTCTTCATCTTCAGGAAACAAAGCCTGCAATATTTACCTGTGCATTTATTGGGAGACTATCTCAGGAAAAAAATCCATTATTTCTTGTTGAACTGGCAATGTCTCTTCTCCCGGAACATAATTTTATTATTCGTGTTGCAGGTGATGGCCCATTAAAAAATGAGTTAATTCGGCGCGTTGCACACCATGATCTGCATAAGCATTTTATTATACATGGTCATGTTCATGATACGTCTCTGATGCTTTCTCAATGTCATTGCCTCCTTATTCCTTCTTTATGGGAGGGAATGCCGCTGGTGATGCTGGAAGCCGGTGCTTCCGGGATTCCGGTTATAGCTACGGCCGTTGGGAACATTCCCTCAATTCTGAATAATAACAATGCGTTTGTCGGCGACATCAGCAATTTTAATAAGCTGGTTATTGATGTAATGGAGAACTACGGTAATGCACTGCTCAAAGCAAGACAGCTGATGAAGATCGTTATCGAAGAATATGATATTGAACAATCGTATGCAAGGCACATGAAAGTTTACTGGCAATGATATATTACCGAAGATCCAGGGATTTCGATATCTAAGAAAGGAAAAGAATACTCATTCGCTTTAAAGTGGAGTGGGAGATTCATCCTGTTATAGGTTTCTACACTTGCAAGAGAATGCTTGCTGTAATTCTGGTTGATGAACTGCCATACCTTGTTGGTCATGTAGATGCTCAGTTTATTAGAATATTCAACATCCGGATTCTGCTGCTGGCCATTGAATAATATCGAGCTGATGTCATCATTTAAATAAATATACTCTTTGGTCTGAGTTGGATATTCATCATCCTCAAAAGGGGATGATACAAGTTCAAGTACTGATTTTATTATCCTTCCGCGATCATCATAAGTGTACGTTTCCAATAGTTCTCGTCCGTATACATCTGTTACCTGTGCATGAGTTGCTTTTCTGCTGTTGGATTCGTAGTGGTAGGATTTTGTGAAGACAAATTCATATTCATATTTAAGCAGGCGTTGCAGATTATCATAAGTAAAGAAGTGATGACCGCTTCCTGTACCAGCATGATCGGAAGTTACACTAACAGGATTATCATGTTCATTATAGGTGAATAAGTTTTTTCGTTCCTCATCGCCATGTATATCAGTCCATGTTTTAATATTGCAGAACCGCAGGTCAATACCTGGATCTTTTCTATATTCTGCGAAATTGATTTTTGTGCATGAAGCAAACATGAAAAAAACCAGAATAACAAATAAGGCAATTTTCATTTGAATTTTTTAATTGGTCAAAAGTATAGTATAACATTGAATACTAGTGATGGCGTGGGGTTTCATTATATTTACCTTTTAATTTAACTGCAATTTGTTGATGAAGTTTACCTCGCAAAAATCTGCATTACCCATACTTTTTTTGCTTATTTGTTCTTGTCCTGTTTTTGTGACCGCTCAGTCATTGTTCGTTCAACAGGGTACAAAGCACCTTCCTTTTTTTGAAAGACTCGGCATTATTTTGCAGCAGCATCCCGACCTGAACATTTATACCCCTTCATCTATTCCGCGTGCATTGGCAGTGCAGGTAGCTGGTCTCGAAGATTCTTCCAGTGGTAATCCTTCTGTTAAACTTTCAAGGGTCGATCAACAGCATCTGCTGAGCTTTTTACGTAACAACGCTGAATATGCTAACTGGGATCTTCGACGTAAACCTATACTTTACCGCAACTGGGCGAATTTTTTTGAGATAAGCAATGAGAATTTTTATCTCAATTTAAACCCTGTTGGCATTGCGCAGCAATCATATGAAACAGGTAATAAGGATCCTGTTTATCATATGGCAGGCGGTGCGAGTCTTCGAGGACTGATCGGAAAAAAATTCGGCTTCTATACCTACTTCACAAAACATGCGGAAAGCGCCCCGGTATTTTTAAGAAAAAGAATTGAACATTTCAATGCAGTACCCGGTATCGGCTATTTTGAAACTTATAAAAACAGAAGAGGATTTGTTTATTACGATGCAAGAGGTGGTGTAAATTTTAATGGTTCGAAACATTTTAACGCCGAAATAGCATTCGATAGAAATTTTATTGGTAATGGTTACCGCAGCCTCATATTAAGTGACTATGGTTACAATTACCTGTATTTTAAATCAAATATTTATATCTGGAAATTCCGTTACGAACATCTGTATGCGAAACTTGCTGACCCTTTTTCCACAGGCAGTAGCAGGGAAAAATGGCCGTATGGTGAAAAAGTCATGTATATGCATCATCTCAGCATCAATACGACCAAATGGCTAACACTCAGCTTATTTCAGTCGATCATTGCTAATGAAGAAATAAAATGGCATTATTTCAATCCTATCATGTTCTTTCCACGGACCGGATATCAGAAAACTCATCCTGCCAACAAAGAAATTGCAGGATTTGAATTTAAGGCAAATGTTGCTAAACGCGTCCAGTTGTATGGCCAGTTTTTATCCGATCACTTTCACCTAAAACAGGTTTTTAGCGGTGACAACTGGTGGAACAACAGGTTCGGTATTCAACTGGGAGCAAAGTATATTGATGTGTTCAGCATCAAAAACCTCGACGTGCAGGTAGAAATGAACTCAGTACGGCCGTATACTTATAGTTCAGGGGATAGTATTGGCAGCTATTCGCACTATAACCAGCCACTGGCACATCCCTTTGGCGCCAATTTCCGGGAATGGATTGGAATCCTTCGTTTCCAGCCGAATAAACGGATTACCCTCTACACCCGCCTTATTTATTGGAACCAGGGATTTGATACTTCCAGGGCAGAAAATTTTGGCTCTGAAATACTAAAGCCTTTTTCCAGCAGGCCATACGATTATGGAGTGGAAACAGGTAATGGCTATAAAGGATCAGGCGTTAATGCGCAATTCCAATTCAGTTATGAAATAGCCGAAAATGTGTTTTTCGACGCGCTCGTGCTGCTGCGAAAAATTAATCTTGAAAATGACCTGATTCCAAAGGATAACATTACCTTGCTTAGTGCTGGGATCAGAATGAATATCTTCAGACGCGACTACGATTTTTAAATACTAAATTATCCTTCGAAACATCTTCTTAACAGGCGTTTAAGTTCCTGTGATAACATCCAGTCCAATTACATTTTGTTGCACACCTTCTAACTGAATTGTTATGGAGCATGCCTTTCAATCATGTGCTCACTGCGGCACATTGAATTTCGAAGGAAGAAAAATATGCAGTTGCTGTAAATTCAGATTGCCGGAAAATTCAAATGCCCTGACTCCACAAAATTATAGGCATTGGAATACTGTAATCGTTGGAGTGTTGCTGGTAGCAATAGGACTATTGCTTGCAGCAGCATTGATTATAGATCCGTATTAGCTATCTCCTGAACCGGGAAATAAGCCAGATAACAATCGCAATTACAGCCGCAACAAGTAAAAGCCCGGTCCATATACCGGCTTTAAATATATCGCCTATTGCTTCGCATGAACTGAGCGAAAACATTAATAAAGCCAGAATTATAAAAGGGAATCTTTGCATATCAGTGTTTTAATGAACACTAATGCAAATATCTTACCTCGGTACTTCTGCCTTCTCTCTCAACGCTTGTTTTTTTTGCCACGGCAACTTGTTTTTGCCGCCCCATTCAATTAGATGTACGATCGGTTTATTGAAGATTATAAGGGAAAGGCCGATTAAAAGTTTCACACCCGACATTACAATATAACTAATGTCGGGACGGGTCATGCGTACATATAACTTTCTTTCCTGGTAATAATAAACAGCATGTCTGAAAAATTCAGGGATCTCATTAACAAGTACCCAGGCGCCGGCGGTAATCACAGCGGCTGTTAGCAGAGTGTGACGTTCAAGCGTTATTGATACTGGTTTATCCTGGAAATTTTTATCAAGCCGGAGAATGCGGATGATCCTATCTGAACGGAATATAAAAAACCCGGCGAGCAATACATATAAAATAAGTGGTGGAATGGAAGCACCGACATTAAAAAAAGCTTCTTTTGAGGAAGAATACTCAGGTATGTACACTACAGCCGATAATGTATGTGATAAAGCTTCAAGGATATCCCTGATAAAAAAAAGGCCTATCACTTTCACTATAAGGTTGAATAAACTTCTTGCACCCATATCTTAGTTATAAAGATAAGGCTATTGAACAAAAAACTGAATCATACCCGGTTCGGGAATAATGTTTAACTTCTTCGTCTTCTTTTGCATTTTAAGTTGGTCGTCAAGGTGTATTAAGCCTGCCGGTATGGCCATAGAGATATTTTTTCCTTTGATCACTATCGGAATGAATTGAGTTTCTACCCCTTTTATTTTATCTGATATATGATCAGCCAGTTCCTGCCGCTGGCTTTCGGGAATAAGGATTAACTCCATTTCACCATCACCCGGATCTGCATCCGGCGACAGGGTGAGCCGCGGTCCGATAGATGGTACATTCATTACTTCTATCAACAGATAGTGATCAGTATTAGAAACACCATCTATTACAATTGTGTAGAGTGAGGCGGGATAATGCATTACTATTTTATGCAGTTGTTTCAGCGCGGTGATAATATTTTCTTCAGGTGTCGCATCTTCGTTTTCAGGTATTTTTTCCATCTTTTTCATTAGTTCCGGAAATATTCCAAAGCCAAAGCTTTCAAGGAATATCAGTTTCTTTTTACTACCGGTAACAATACCCACATCAAATTTTTTAAGATTGGCCTTATCCAGATTTTTTATAAGACTCTCGATATTACCTTCAATGCCCAGCGATTTTGCGATATTATTGGCTGTTCCTAACGGCAGCAATAGAATAGGAAGGTGTCTTTTTTTCTTTTTCTTATGAAATAGCTTTACAACAACTTTTTTTACTGTTCCATCACCTCCGGCCACAACTATAAAATCGGTTTCCGGTTTAATTTTCGTCCACCCAAGGCTCTTCGTAGATGAATATCCACAACCAAAACCATGTGATTTAACCAGCGATATCAGTTTTTTTTTGGTGTGTTGCTGCTTGCCGGCATTTGGATTATGAAATATTGAAGCGTTTTTCATATGTGCCTGATATTAATAAAAGTATACCAGCTATTTCAGCGGTGGCATGAAAATGTTAGCACCGCTGGTATGAAAATCCTCATAGCCAATGATGATGGAATATATAGTCCCGGAATAATGGCACTGGCGAAAATAGCATCACGCTTTGGCGAAGTGAAGGTGTTTGCGCCTGATGTTGAACAATCATCCATGGGTCATGCGATTACCCATTCACGTCCTTTAACAGTCAAATCATCACCTGTTTCCTTTGATGGAATTGAAGCTTACCGAATAAACGGTACTCCGGCTGATTGCGTAACGCTGGGAACTTATCTATGGGAAAATCCTGATGTGGTGCTTTCCGGGATCAACATGGGCCCTAACCTGGGAAATTCGATGTGGCATTCAGGTACGCTCGCAGCCGCCAAGCAGGCGGTATTGCTTGGAATTAAAGGAATCGCATTAAGTACTCCGGTGCTGAATAAAGAACCAGATTTTGAACTGCTCGATCCGTTTGTTGAAGACGCCCTGAATTTACTGCTCAATGATAAAAGACCCCACCTTTTTAATGTTAATTTTCCTGCCGCCCCGACGGGAATCATGTGGACACGCCAGTCTGTACGCCATTATGATGGTAAAGTAATACCGGCCACCGATCCTATGGGAAGAAAAATTTACTGGTCAACTGTGGTGCCCCTCGATCCGGCTGAAGAGGGAACAGACAGGTGGGCGGTAGACAATGGATATGTTTCCGTAACTCCGCTACGACTTGATCTGACTGACGAAAAAGAATTGAATGAAAAACTGACAAGGCAGAAGATATAACTTTGCCTCATGGGAGTTATACGTCAGATTGCAGAATACCTGTATATAAAGAAAAGAGATCCCAATAATCCGAATACGCAATGGATGAAATATATGCATGGAATCAACCGGATTTCGTTATTCATGTTCATCATTGCCATCGTGATCATGATACTGAAACTTACTGTTTTCAAACACCGTTGATGCCATTTATGATTCCCGCATAAAATCCACTATACTTTTAGCAGCCTTTCTTGATGCATGTCCCCCTTCACTTAATAATTTTTTCAGTTCAGCATAATGTGCTTTCATCTTTTTGATCACCTCCTGGTCTTTAAGGATCTTTGTAAGCTCGTTTTTAACGTTAACCGCATTCATATCATCCTGTATCAGTTCCTTTACTATTTCTTTATCCATTATCAGGTTTACAAGTGATATGTATTTCACTTTAACCAATCGTTTTGCTATCTGATATGAAATATTGGAACCTTTATAACAAACCACCTGCGGAACGCCGAATAAAGCTGTTTCGAGGGTAGCGGTTCCCGAGGTTACCAGCGCAGCTTTCGATTGCAATAACAGCTGGTAAGTTTTATTACGAATTGACCGGACATTTTTATAAGGCGCCAGGAATTTTTCGTAGAAAGCATCTGTTAGAGAGGGTGCCTTCGCTATTACAAAACGGTACCCCGGAAAACTTTTGCTTACTTCAAGCATTACAGGTAATTTTTTTGATACTTCCTGCTCACGGCTTCCTGGCAAAAGAGCTATGATATTATTTTCATTCAGTGGAGAAAGAATTGCTTCGGGAATCGGGTCAATATCGTTCACAGCGGAATCAACAACATCGGCGAGTGGATGACCCACATATTCAACTTTATAATCCCACTTGCTGTAAAACTTCTTTTCAAAAGGAAGGATCACGAGCATCCTGTCTACACTATTCCTGATTTTCTTTACCCTGCTTTCCTTCCATGCCCATACCTGCGGTGAAATATAATATACCACTTTAAAAGCATGTTGTTTTGCCCATTCAGCTATACGTAAATTGAACCCGGGGTAATCTATAAGAATGATGATATCAGGCTGAAAACCTGTAATGTCCCGTTTGCAGAATGTAAGATTGCGGATGATGGTACCTAAATTTTTCACTACTTCTATAAACCCCATAAAAGCAAGATCACGGTAATGTTTTACAAGTGTTGCGCCTGCATGTTGCATCATATCACCACCCCAGCAACGGATATCGGCGATGTTGTCAAGCAACTTTAATTCCTTTATAAGGTTGCTTCCATGAAGATCGCCTGAAGCTTCACCTGCGATGATGTAATACTTCATCCTGATGGTTTTCTATAAAATATATTTCAGTAACAGCGCCGCAACCGCATATATAAGCGTTACAGCAAAAATTCCCTTTGCTGTTTTATCACGGTGCGAATTTATGTAAAGGGTAAAAAGGGCGATATTGAGTACCAGGCACGGAACAGAAATCGCCGTGATCTGGTTCTTATTGGTTGATATAAAATTAAAAAAATCGCTAAGGGTAAACAGGGGATAGAACTTAACCAGGTAATAAACGCCGAGGCTAATGATTGGTGCTATGAACCCCAGTAAAATACCAAGGCGGATGTCATCTCTCTTCAGCATTCATTCAAAATTTCCACGTTTTTTCAAGTTTCGTTTTCAGTACATAATTAGTCATATCGAACTGTACCGGAACAATGCTCACATAATTATTTTTCAATGCCCAGACATCCGTATCTCTTCCTTTATCGAAATTCACAAACTCTCCGGTGAGCCAGAAGTATTTTCGTCCATGCGGATCATCTCTTTCAAGAAAATCCTCCTCATATTTCGCGTAAGCCTGCCGGCAAAGCTTAACACCACGAATCAGTTTCATATCGACTGCCGGGAAATTTACATTAAGGATAGTATGTTTATCGAGCTTTGTTGCCAGCATTTTGATAACGATATTCCTGGCATATGTTTTTGCGGCCGAAAAATCTGCTTCAATGCTGTAATCGAGCAAGGAAAATCCTATTGAAGGAATGCTTTCTATCGCGGCTTCAACAGCGGCCGACATGGTTCCAGAGTAAATAACATTGATTGAATGATTGGCACCATGATTGATTCCGCTAAGGCAAATATCTGGTTTCCGGTGAAGTATTTTGTCCACAGCCAGCTTAACACAATCTACGGGTGTGCCTGTGCATTGGTACGCTTCTATTCCTTCAAAAGTCTGTACTGCATGCAGCCTTAAAGGATGACCTATGGTTATGGCATGACCCATGCCTGACTGAGGCTTATCCGGAGCAACAACAACAATTTTTCCGAGGTCTTTAACGGCATCTACAAGGTTCCTGATGCCGGGTGCTGTAATACCATCATCGTTAGTAATAAGAATGACCGGTTGGTCTTTCTTTTTAGCTTTAGCTTTTGCCATAAGATGCGTAAAAGTAAGGCAAAAAACATACCTTTGCACCCGGTTAAAAAAATCAACATGGCAGGCCAGTTAAAAGAAGTGCGCAACCGGATTAAATCGGTTCAGAATACACAGCAGATCACTAAAGCAATGAAAATGGTGAGTGCTGCAAAGTTGAGAAAAGCACAGGAGGGAATACAGCAAATGCGCCCGTATGCCCAGAAGCTTCAGGAAGTACTGACTAACATAGTAAGCAGTTCAGATGGAGAAATGGGTATGGGTCTGGCAACAGAAAGACCTGCAGAAAACATCCTGCTAATTGTAATCACAAGCGACAGGGGACTATGCGGTGCCTACAACGCCAATATAATCAAGCTTGCAAAAAGCGTGATTGCAGATAAATACTCTGCACAGGCTGCGAAAGGAAAGGTTGAAATATGGACTATCGGGAAAAAAGGCTATGAACATTTTTTAAAAAACCGGTATAAGATAGATGCGCAATTCAAGGATATTTTCCTGAACCTTAATTTCGAAAGCGTTCAGGCTGCATCTCAGGCAGCTGTCAAAGCTTTTGAAGCAAAACAATACGATCGGGTAGAACTGGTGTATAGCGAATTTAAAAACGCTGCCACTCAGCGGTTTGTTTCAGAAAGATTTTTGCCGATCCCCAGGATCAAACCAAAGGAAGGAGCAAAAAAAGCGGATTTTATTTTCGAGCCTTCACGGGAAGTTTTAATTGCTGAGCTGATGCCGAAGATCCTTAATACACAATTGTATAAGGCAGTGCTTGATGCTAACGCATCCGAACACGGGGCACGTATGACTGCAATGGATAAAGCAACAGAAAATGCGAATGAACTTTTAAAGGCCCTGAAAATATCTTATAATCGTGCACGCCAGGCAGCGATCACAACGGAGCTTACAGAAATTGTGAGCGGAGCCGCTGCATTGAAGGGATAAGCCCTTACTTTTACGCATCACATAGAAATTAATTATATGGAGATAGGGCATATCATACCTCATATTGAAGCACTTGTATTTGCAAGCGATAAACCTCTTACTCCGATTGACATCACCGAGCTGATCAACAATGCTTTCGGTTTCATGGAAGATAAAATTACCCTGGAGCAGATTCAAACCGCTATAGAAGGTATCGTTGAAAAATACCAGGCAGATTTCTATCCATTTGAAATGAAGGAAAGTGGGGGAGGTTGGCAATTTCTAACGAAAAAAGAATTCCATAAAACGGTTGCCCAGCTCAACC
>DATLDR010000212.1:0-23209 GCA_035525775.1 Flavitalea sp. | reverse complement strand
TGCCGGGTAGAAAAATTCTTTTTATTTTTCGATCCCTGGTTTGCTTTATTCAAAAAAAAGATAGGAGAAACCGAATATGGAGTAGGGTGGTTGCCCCTTGGAGGATATGTGAAGATATCTGGAATGATAGATGAGAGCATGGATAAAGAGCAGCTGAAACAACCCGCGCAACCGTGGGAATTCCGCAGCAAGCCGGCATGGCAGAGATTGATCATTATGATAGGTGGTGTAACGGTGAACCTGCTGCTTGGTTTTTTTATTTTTTCAATGATATTATTTACATGGGGTGAAGATTACCTTCCTGCAAAAAATCTTACCTATGGAGTTTATGTGGACACGCTCGGCGAAAAGATCGGAATAAGAAATGGTGATCGCATTGTAAGTGTGAATGGAAAAGAAGTTCAAAATTTCAATAAACTTTCCGGCGATTTTATTTTGAACGAAGCACATACGATCCAGGTGCAGCGTAATGGTCAGATGCTTGATCTTAAAGTGCCTGAAGGATCCATAAGAACACTGATCAACCGGAAAGGTGATCCGCTTGCCCGACCTGCTTATCCGGCAGTGGTAGATTCTGTTTTAACTTCCAAAGCAAAATTTACACAGAATGCATTACAGCATGGTGATACGATCATTGCACTCAATGGTGCACCGGTTACTTCATATGCGGAATTTCAGGATAAAATACCGCCATTAAAGAATTCAGAAATCACTTTAAATGTTGTGCGGCCCAGTGGAGATACAGTGGAAGTAAAAGCCAAGACCGACGATAAAGCAATGGTTGGTTTCAGGTCGGTTAGTGGTGATAAGTTTTTAAAAGTGGAACACAGGGATTATTCTTTAATTGCTGCATTGCCTGCAGGAGTAGCGAAAGGATGGGAAACGCTGATCATGAACCTGAAGAATTTTAAACTACTGTTTACTTCGAAAGAGGTGAAGGCGAGTGAGTCGCTTGGTAGTTTCATCAGCATTGGAAATATGTTTGGCGAGCAATGGGATTGGGAGCGTTTCTGGAGTATGACTGCATTGCTCAGCATAGTATTGGCCTTCATGAATATATTGCCTATTCCGGCGTTGGATGGAGGGCATGTAATCTTCACATTATACGAGATGATCTCAGGCAGGAAACCAGGAGAGAAGTTCATGGAATATGCGCAGATGGTGGGTATGATTTTGTTGCTGTTGCTGATGGCATATGCGATGGGCCTGGACTTCTGGAGGTTTCTTTTTAAAAGTTAAAAGTTAAAAGTTAAAAGTTAAAAGTTGAAGACAGTGTTCGTTATTCTATTATTCTGAAACCTCTGACTTTTAACTTTTAACTTCTAACTTTACACTTTAACATGGGGGTGCCCGGTTTTGACAGCATAGATCTTTGAAAGTGTAAGCATGTCGTGCGTTGTATAATTAGCACGTAAATCTGAATATTCAACATTCAAATGGCAATACACAGTATGCCATGGCTGCCTAATCAGTGATTAGTTAGTCATTTGGGCCGCGGAGCAGGTTGTTCTGTTACCACGTTTCGCCGCCGACTCAAAACAAACACAGAATGCTGCAGCTGAAGGCTGTGACGGCTGCAAAAGACTTATCCAGCTAAGTGATGGATTGGTTAGTTCATTTCCTGCTCATCACCGACAAATAATAATGAAATAAGCATGTAGAAAGCTTTTGACGAATATGTTTGGACGCGGGTTCGATTCCCGCCACCTCCACTTAAATGCTGAAACCCGCTCTCGTAGTGGGTTTTTGTTTTAAACGGGTAACTATTAATCATTACACCTGATTTTCTCAAATTCAACGGTAACCCTCGCAAAAATATCTGCAATGCTTGCTGTCTGATTTTCTCTTGTCTTTTCAACATTCTCATTACCACTTTCCACAGTTTAATCAAGCTGCATTGCACACTTTTACCAATAGAAAACACATTTTAAAACTGCTTTTTTCATCCAAAGCGGACTCTGCTTCAAATGCTATTTTTACGTATTGTTGACAGGCTTTAAATAAAATATAATTATGTCGCTGTTAGAAAATTTAATTGCTGCCGGAGTTGAACTAAATACTTTACCTAAACCAGGCGGGTCGTATGTGGCGGTAAACGTTCGCGGTACTACGGCTACTGTTGCAATACAATCGCCTATTGAGCAAAATAAGTTTCTTTATACTGGTGTGCTTGGAAAAGACATTTCAACTGAGGAAGGTTACAAGGCTGCCAGGATCTGTGCTATCAACGTACTGAAGCAGATCAATCATTATATTAACGAAGAGGATTTCGTAGGATTAAACCATGTTGACATCATGTACCAGTGTACTGGGGAATGGGATGAAGGTCCGGCAGTTGCTAACGGTGCATCGGATGCATTCATTGAATTGCTTGGCGAAAAAGGTACGCATACCCGATCAATATGTGGCGTATTCAGATTGCCGAAACAGTTTTGTGTAACTGTCGTTACTTCTTTCACTGTGCTAGAAGGGACTGTCGTGAAAAAGTGAAGTAGATCAAGATTATTCTGCGGCCGTTTTTTTAATAATGACTTTATATCCTGCAGCCCGAGTTGATGATATGGTTTAAGAGATCACCTGAAGATTTGATTTAATCAACAGAAGCAAAATTTATTTTCTCTGACCGACCTTATTTTTAAGAATGCCAATCTCATTGATAGTGATCTCCACTTCATCATTCACCTGTAAAGTAAAGCTTGAAGGAGGTACCAGACTGGTACCCGTCATCATATAACAGCCTGAAGGAAACGTATTTTCACGAAACAGGAAATGGACAAGTTCATTATGCTCCCTTTTCATTTGCCGGATAGAAATATGATCATTAAAAACTTCGTGATCATTTCTTTTTATCATCATATGAATAACAGTATCCGGATTTATTGGTTCTTTGGTTACCAGTAATGCCGGGCCTATAGCGGCCGACCGGTCATATACTTTTGCCTGTGGCAGATATAATGGATTTTCTCCCTCAATGCTTCGTGAGCTCATGTCATTACCAATTGTGTATCCCTGAATGTGGCCATTCGAATTGATAAAAAGTGTCAGCTCCGGCTCAGGAACATTCCATACCGAATCTTTGCGGATGTGAACAACATCATTTGATCCGACTACATTGCCGGGCGAAGATTTAAAAAATAATTCAGGCCGTTCTGCTTTATATACGAGGTCATAAAAACTATCCGCTCCGCTGCCTGCAGATTCTTCCATTCTGGCTGTCTTGCTGCGCAGGTAAGTGACACCTGCTGCCCACACTTCCTGTTCGTCAATCGGTGGTAATATTTCATCCTCCGATGGACTCGCGATGTGGGTTGAATTTTCCGGGTTAATTAAATTTTGCAGGTAGTCATACAGGTTATCCCTGTTCACCAGTTGATTCCATGGCAAATTATTCAGATAATATTGTGAGCGGAATTCAATCACATTACCGGATACTGTTTTGTATAATCTTATATGATCCATGTATGTAGTCACTTTAATATGAATGTACATGATTCATGATAATTTACCCGTTGAATAAATAATTTCTGAAGCATAACAAAAAAACTTTCATTGATTTAGTTAAATTTCATTGTCTTCTTCAATGAACACACTAAATTTAATGCTACCCGATCATTATAAATATTTAACAGGCTGCTTAGCTTTAAAAGCAAATAAGAGGTATGAATAACAACAATTTTGACAGGCGTTTTTTTTTGAAATCCACCGGTGCAGCATTAGGAAGCGTTGCACTTGCCGGAATGGGACTTCCTTTAGACGCACTTGCCAAAACAAATGAAGAGAAACCTGTAAGATTAGGTTTTGTAGGCATCGGCGGCCGCGGATCTTACCATCTTGATGTGGCCCTGGGCATGGAAGGTGTTGAAGTGCCTGCCATATGTGAGATAAAGCCCGAACGTTTATACAATGCCAAGCGATGGATCGAGGAATCGGGGCGGCCTTCTCCAAAACTTTATGATAAAGGGCCAACGGACTTCAAACGACTTTGTGCTGAAGAAAATCTCGATGCGGTAATCTGTGCCACTTCATGGGAATGGCATGCTCCGGTTTGCCTTGCTGCAATGAAAAATGGAAAGCATGCAGTATCTGAAGTGCCAATCATACTTACAGTTGAAGAGGCATGGGAAATTGTAGAGACCTTCGAAAAAACCGGGAAATGGGCAACCCTCGCCCTTGAACAGGCTATGCTTGAGTCTAAAGACGGGCTTACCCTTTTAAATATGGTGCAAAGTGGCTTGCTGGGTGATATCCTTCAGGCTGAAGGCGGTTATGTTCACGACCTCAGAATGGTAAAATTTAATCCTGAAGAAGAGCCATGGCGTTTAGCCTACGACGTTAGTCATAATGGTAACCTCTATCCTGACCACCCTATGAACCGGATCATTTCGTACACAGATATTAATCATGGTGACCGCCTGGACCACCTTGTGTCTATGAGCTCTAAAAGCGTAATGATCAACAGGTATGCTGCGTTGAACTATGGGAAGGATCATCCTTATGCAAATAAAAAAATGATGCAGGGTGATTGTAATACCACATTGTTACATACAGCAAATGGTAAAATAATAACGCTGAATTATGACACAAATACTCCTCATCCGCGTGAACTGTTCAGGTTGCAGGGAACCAAAGGAGTGTATTTGGGAGGAAGTGCACTGGAAGGTCCAAAAATTTATATCGAAGGCATGAGTCCTAAAGAACATGAATGGGAACCGGCAGAAAAGTACCTGGCCGACTTCAGGCATCCAATTCTGAAAAGTTACAATCCGCCTGAAAGGAAAGCAGCATTAAGAGGCCATGGAGGTAGTGGCTCCAAGCTTCCGCTCACCTGGTATCTGCTGGTGAAGGCGCTCAGGGAAAACAAAATGCCTTATTTTGATGTGTATGATTCTGTAACGAGCAGTGTTATATTCCCTCTCTCTGTTCAGTCGGTTGCTAATAAAAGTAAATCTATTGAAGTACCCGACTTCACAAAGGGAAAATGGAAAACGAGAACACCCTTAACTTTTAATGTATAATATATGCCTATGAATTATTTCAAAAATAAATTTTTACTGGTTTCTTTTTTACTGGCTATTGTATGTTCAAATTGCAAAAATGCCGGAAATGCAGCCGGAAATACTGCAACACTAAATTCAGATACTCTTTCCGGATCTTATTATACAGCCGCAGATTTTCCTTCAGTCAAAAAATTTAATTCGCATGTGCACATCAGTGTATATGATTCAATATTCATCAGCCAGGCGAAGGCCGACAATTTCCGCTTTCTGACTGTTAATGTCAATTCGCCATCTGTTCCTGTTGAAGAGCAGCAGGAGGTAGCAGTAAGACTGATAAAAGATTTTCCGGAGAACGTTTATTTCGCGAGTGCATTTTCAGTGCAGGATTTCAACTCACCCGGATGGCTGAACAACACACTCGATTATTTAAAGAAGTCGTTCGACAGTGGCGCTATCGCTGTTAAAATATGGAAGAATATTGGGATGGAACTTAAAGACAAACATGGCAAGTTTGTAATGATAGACAATCCTGTATTTGACACCATTATTGATTTCATTGAAAAAAATAATATCACGCTCATAGGGCACCTTGGCGAACCGCGTAACGCCTGGCTGCCTGTAGACCAGATGACTGTGGCCGGCGACAAAACTTATTTTGCTGCCCATCCGGAATATCATATGTACCTGCATGCTGAATATCCTTCGTATGAAGACCAGATCAACGCACGTGACCATATGCTGGAAAAACATCCGCATCTCAGGTTTGTCGGAGCTCATCTGGGAAGTCTTGAATGGAGCGTAGATGAACTAGCGAAACGTTTAGATAAATTTCCCAATATGGCGGTAGACATGGCTGAACGCATTTCACATTTCCAGTACCAGGCGGTTACGAACTGGCAAAAGGTGCATGACTTTCTGATCAAGTACCAGGACCGCCTGATTTACGGAACAGATGAAGGAGTAAACAGTAAGAAAGATCCTGTTGAAGTGAGCAGGCTTGCACATGAGAATTGGTTAAGGCATTGGAAATTTTTTACTTCAGGAGAAAGAATGAAAGTTCCAAAAGTAGAAAAAGAATTCAATGGAATGAAACTGCCAAAAGAAGCAGTTGATAAAATATATCTTAAAAATGCGGAAAAATGGTTCCCGTCAATTGCACACCAGTAGCCGATGATTTCGAGATTTACATTGTTAATTCTGCTGTTCGTTACATTGATTGTTCAGTCATGTACCAATAGCCGCCAAACCGCAGCAGGTACATCAACCGGCGATACATTTTATTCTGTCGATGATTTTGCTTCTGTCAGAAAGATTGATACACATATACATCTTAATACTGATCAGCCGGAGTTTATTGAACAGGCTACGACGGACAATATACAATTCCTCGACATTGTTGACGACAGGCCTTTTGGATTGCCTATGAACGCACAGGAGAAAATTGCAATCCGGCAGATAAAGGCTTTTCCTCACCGTGTTGAATATGCAACAACATTTCCAGTAAAGGATTTCAAAAAAGATGGATGGCAGTCTACGGTGATCGATCATCTGAAATCAGCTATTGAAAATGGAGCGATCGCTGTGAAAGTGTGGAAGAATGTTGGAATGGACCTCAAAGACTCCAGCGGGAAATTTGTTATGATCGACAACCCGGCATTTGACCCCATCTTAAAATTTATTGCGCAAAAAAAGATCCCGCTGATAGGTCACCTCGGCGAACCACGCGAATGCTGGCTTCCCCTGAACAAGATGGTGCTGCATAAAGATTATTACAGGGAGCATCCTGAATACCATATGTACCTTCATCCTGAATACCCTTCGTACGAACAACAGGTGCAGGCGCGTGATAATATGCTGGAAAAACATCCTGATCTTATCTTCATAGGTGCACACCTCGGAAGTTTAGAATGGAGCCTGGAGGAACTTGCAAAGCGACTCGATAAATATCCTGATATGTATGTAGATATGGCACGTATGTCGGATCTCTATCTGCATGCGAAAAACAACTGGCAGGGAACGCGCGACTTCTTTATCAGGTACCAGAACAGGTTGCTGTACGCAACGGATGTACAGGTGAATCCCACTAATGATGTAATTGAAATGAACAGGCGTATTCACGAGGCCCGAATAAAATATTGGACTTTTTTCGTAAGTGATGAAACATTAAACGAAAATAACATTGGCGATTTCAAAGGATTACGTCTTCCCCGCCAGGTGGTGGATAAGATATATTATGGCAATGCAAAAAAGTTGTTCAAGGGATTTTGACATGTTAAAGTGATTCAGCTGGATCATGGATAATTCCAGATATAAAACCATCCGCCGCTATTCGTTTGCGCATGTCCGTTAGCATCCGGATAACTGAATGTTGAACCGGCAAAAACATATTCACCGGCCCCGCCACGCACCATGGCCGACGCGTCGTCTGCAGCATTGGCACCGATGATAAAATTACGTGTTATGTTACCCGTAGTTACATCCACGACCCATATTGAAGCATCGGTATTGTCTGCACTTTGAGAAGATCCGGGATGCAAAGATTTACCTACTATAACAGGATCAGCAAATTTCGTCATCGAAAACCGGGAAGGTATATCCAGCGCAGATTGCCTGATGATCTTTTTCCAGTTAAGATCACCCGATGGACTATAATCAGCGATAAAAATATTTTTACTTCCCTGGAATTCAGGAAATGAATCAGAACTGTTGGTTGTGCCTGCAACCAGGTATGTACCACTCTGCGTGTACATTGCGCCGATAGTTGTTTCTTCATTAACGCCACTGATGTATTTTTTCCAAAGCACATTGCCTGAGGGATCAGTACCCACCACCCATACATCAGGTGAAGAAGTTGGTTTATCCGCAACTTCACCATCCTGTGTACTGCCATACCCACTAAACACATATCCTTCCGGCGTATCAGCAATAGCGCCGGCAAAATCTTCGCCTGAGCTCCCGAATGTTTTTTGCCAGGTAATATTGATGTTGTTGTCAATCACACCATACCATTGGTCGCCATTGGTAACACCTGAAAACACATAACCTCCCCGCGTAGATTGTTGAAGTGATGTGATACCGTCATCTGAAGGTCCTCCAACCGTTTTCTGGGAAATAATGTTACCATCATTATCGATTCTTAACAGCCACACATCCCTTCCTCCCAGAGATTGGGATACGTCTCCATCAGTGCTGGATGTTTCTGCTGCGATCAGGTAAGTTCCATCAGACAGTGAATAGATCAGCTTTCCAACATCATCACCGCTTCCTCCATACGTATGATGCCATATTTTTTCGCCTGCTGCATTTACTTTTACAATCCACAGATCTTTTCCACCAGCATTACCATCTACATCACCTTCAGTGCTCTGCGAATATCCGACGAGTATGTACTCACCATTATCATAATAGAGATCATTGAATACATCATTACCTTCTCCTCCAAATACATGCAGCAGTTTTTCATTAACTGTGCCCATTATAGCGGTTATTTCTGCAGATGCTGAACTGTCATTTAACGCAATGTGTATAGTTGCAGTACGGTCTTCACCAGTCGTATTTAAAGTTTTAGTAGAAACAGTGAGTGTCGTGGAACCTGTACCATTGAAAGACGATACGCTTAGCAATGAAGTATCGGGAGTGACCGTTACCGTCCACGGGCCAAATGCATGCAGTCCGATTGTAAGCGTAGTAACGGAGTCATTAAAATTCAGTGTTTGCTGATCAACTTTAAGCAGGCTTTGCGTGGCAGGTTCTTCATTGGTTTTTTTA
Organism: Flavitalea sp.; assembly: GCA_035525775.1. Taxonomy (GTDB): domain Bacteria; phylum Bacteroidota; class Bacteroidia; order Chitinophagales; family Chitinophagaceae; genus Flavitalea. The sequence continues at coordinate 14,444 of DATLDR010000212.1, read as the reverse complement.
CACGCAAATAATACAGTCAGAAGCAAAAGGCAAAAATATATTTTCATAGACAGCATTTCAGATAGAAAAATAAACAAAATCCGGTCATTCTCCACTGCAATGACCGGAGGTATTGATCTACATGGTTAATGTATTTAAATCTTTATCTTAAGGTACTGAATCAAAAATCATTATCTGATCCATGATTGTCCATCTTATTGACGGCACTTACGAATTATTCAGGCACTTCTATGGCCAGAGGCGCTTTAATAAAGGGAAAGATAAACCATACGGAGCAGCAACAGGAGTGTTGAATGGAGTATTGCAGATGATAGAGGAAGGTGCTACACACGTTGGTGTAGCTACAGATCATGTTATTGAGTCGTTCCGCAACAAACTATGGCCGGATTATAAAACCGGGGAAGGGATTGAGCCGGCACTGCTATCGCAGTTTCATCCGCTGGAAAAAGCTTTAGCATCCATGGGTGTTACTGTATGGCCCATGACTCACCTGGAAGCAGATGATGCACTGGCCTCTGCTGCACATCTTGCGGCTGCTGACCCACAGGTAGAAAAAATATGTATCTGGACGCCTGATAAGGATCTTGCGCAATGTGTTGTTGAAGATAGGATAGTGCAGATAGACCGCAGGGCTGGCGCGATCCGCGATGAACAGGCAATCATTAAAAAGTTCGGTGTGGTTCCGGCACTTATTCCAGATTATTTAGCACTGGTTGGCGATAGTGCTGATGGTTATCCGGGAATATCAGGAATTGGAAAAATGGGCGCAGTGCGCCTTCTGCACCAATACGGTGCAATCGAATCTTTTCCGAAAAAAATTTTAGGCACGCAACATAAACAGGCTTTATTATTTAAACACCTTGCTACTTTAAAAACGGATGCGCAATTGTTCACTGATGTGAATGAATTACAATGGAAAGGCCCAACAGCAGCTTTCAGCAAGTTTACTAATAAAGCCGGTGAGGCGCGCCTGCTTGAGAGAGCAAAGAAGGCAGTGGCTGTTGCAGAATGAACAGTAAGTATCAAAACCGTACACTTTCATCCATGCCAGTTTAATGTATGCGACTGTATCACAGGGCAATATAATACGGCATCTTCTTGGCAGCATTGTTAACCTAATAATGAAAACATGTTCAGACACAATCTGCTCATTGCCCTGAGAAATCTTAAAAGACATAAAGGTTCATTCATCATTAACCTGCTGGGATTGTCAACCGGTCTTGCCTGTACCTTCCTTATTTACCTGTGGGTGACGGACGAACTGCAGTTCGATAAGTTCCATAAAAATGACACCCGTTTATTTCAGGTGATGGAAAAGAGTACAGAGAATGGAAATGTGATCATACACGAAGAAACCCAGGGTCCGTTAGCACAAGCCATGGAAAAAGATCTGCCTGAAGTGATCAGCGCTGTGCCTGTGATGTCACTTGATAAAAATGGAATGAAAATTCCCTTGCGGTCAAAAGATAAAATAGTGAAAAGCTCAGGTGTGTTTGCGGGAAAAGATTTCTTTGATCTGTTTTCTTTTAAACTTTTATCAGGTAATGCTAAGCAGGTATTGAACAATGAACAGGCGATTGTGTTATCTGAAAAACTCGCTGTATCATTGTTTGGTTCAGCAGAAAATGCAGTGAATAAAAATGTCGGGTGGGAGATATTGGGCAAAAGGCAAACTTCCATGGTATCCGGAGTGTTTGCTGATCCACCTTCAAATAACTCAATGAATTTTGAATTCGCTATTCCCTGGGATCTGTTGTACAACCAGCTGTTTCCATCATTTCAGAAATGGTGGAATGAAGGTGCGGATACGTACCTCCTGATGACAGATGGAACTGATATGGCCCAGTTCAATAAAAAAATTGAACATTTCATTACGCGTTACCACAGCGACAGCACATTTACGTTATTCACACGACAATATTCCAGTGCTTACTTACAAGGCAGCTATGAAAATGGTGTTCAAACCGGTGGAAGAATAGAATATGTAAAGCTGTTTTCCATAATAGCGGTTTTCATACTTATAATAGCCTCTATCAATTTCATGAACCTGTCTACCGCGAAATCTTCCAGAAGGTTAAAGGAAGTAGGGATCAAGAAGGCAATCGGGTCAACCAAAAAAGCTCTTGTTATCCAATTTTTGAGTGAGGCGGTATTTATGGCATTTTTCTCACTTGCTGTGGCCGTGATAATAGTAATGATTGTTTTGCCGTATTTCAATACAATAACGGGTAAAAACCTTGAGATCAGCTTAAATCCAAAATTAATATCTCTTGCACTGCTTACAACTTTTGTCACAGGAATACTTGCAGGGAGCTATCCGGCTTTTTATATGTCAGGATTTGATGTGGTTTCTGTATTCCGGGGAAAATTGAAAAAATCATTCGGCGAACTGTTGGCCAGAAAAGGATTGGTTGTTTTTCAATTCTCCATATCCCTCGTTTTGATATTTGCGGTTCTAGTCATTGTAAAGCAGGTAAATTATGTACAGTCAAAGCAACTTGGTTTTGACAAATCAAATATCATATACTTTGACAGGGAAGGAAGCATAACACAGAACATTGAATCTTTTATTTCTGATCTTAAAAAAGTACCTGGTGTGGTGAATGCCTCAAGTGTACAGGAAAATGTTATTCAGAATGGTTTAGGATCTTCAACTTATGGAATTACATGGCCAGGCAAAACTGAAAAGCAACTTGTTGACTTTGCAGTACGCGCGGTAAATTTTGATTTTATTGAAACACTCGGAATGAAGATTGCCCAAGGCAGGAGCTTTTCAAGAGACTATGGTGCTGAAAAAAACGGTATCATATTTAATGAAACAGCGGTGAAATTAATGGGATTGAAACATCCAGTGGGAACAAAGATCACTATGTGGCAGGAGGAGATGTCGATTATAGGTGTTTTAAAAGATTTTCATATTACTTCACTGCACGAGGCTATTGCTCCGGTAGTTATCAAATATGATCCGGAAAGAACCTCTACTATCATGGCAAGGATCGAGCCTGGAAAAGAAAAGGAAACAATCAGTAAGATTGAAGAATTATATAAAAGATTTAATCCCGGGTATATACTTCAATATAAATTTCTCGACGAAGTGTACCAGGCTCAATACGTATCGGAGCAACGCATAGCGGTACTGGCCAGGTATTTTGCAGGCCTCGCAATAATTATCTCCTGTCTGGGACTATTCGGTTTGTCTGCGTTTAATGCTGAGGTGCGTACTAAAGAAATTGGTATACGCAAGGTGCTTGGCGCTTCTGTTGCCAATGTGATCTTACTGCTGTCGAAAGATTTTATGGTGCTGATTATTATTTCTATGCTGATCGCATTTCCACTTGCATGGTGGTCGATGAACCACTGGCTCAATACTTTTGCCTTCAGGGTGAACATAGGTGCCGGTGTGTTTGTTGTTGCAGGTCTTTCTGTTGTGATATTAACTTTAATAACTGTGAGTTACCAGTCAGTACGTGCTGCGTTAATGAATCCTGTAATGAGTTTAAGGACTGAATAAACCGGCTCTACATAATAGTCCTTGCCCGGCCTCAATGCCATAACTTATGTTGTGATATTCTTTTGTTGTTAAAACGGGCGGGTTTGACGGCTTTTTATACAGGATGCAAGAGAAATTGATAAAACATATATCAACTAAATGCACCAGATGGTAAATGGAACGATATTTATAGTAAAATTATACAATGAAGATCAGGATACAGGGTAACAGCATAAGGTACCGGTTGAGAGAACCGGAAGTACAAAATTTTAAAAATCATAACTCTGTTACAGAAATTATCCAATTTGGAACTCATACTTCTCAAAAATTGCGATTTGTTATTCAGAAATCGTCATGTAAACATGTGTCTGTAGATCATGCTGATCAAACTACCACTATTCATGTACCGGAAGCTATTGCCAACAATTGGACCGACACTGACCTTGTAGGATTTGACGCGATCATTGCTATCACTGATGGGGAGACATTGAAGGTTTTGGTTGAAAAAGATTTCAAATGCCTGGATGGATCCATTGAAGATAATGTGGGTGCATATCCGAATCCGGCGGAACAATGTTGAGTTTAGTTAATGTAAAAACGGATTTTAAAACTCTTTTCCTTCTTGCTTTGCAATAGTGATCTCAACACGAGCGACACAATAAAGTGGCATAAAAGTTTTATATCAGCGGCACAAATGGATGACAATAAAATTTACGACAAAATCTATAACTGGCTGATCACTTCCGGACCGAGAATATTGCTCGCAATAATTATACTGCTTGCCGGCATCTGGTTCATCAGGATAATGAAAAGATGGTCTGGCAATTTCATTTCTCACAGAAAATTTGATCCGTCGCTCAAACCTTTTCTTCAGGGAGTAGTTAGCACAATCCTTCAGATCCTCCTTGTACTTGCACTATTGCAGGTGCTGGGAATACAGATGACGATGTTTGCCGCTCTCATAGGCGCGTTCGGAGTTGCGGCAGGTCTTGCATTGTCGGGAACTCTTCAAAATTTTACAGGCGGTATTCTTATTCTAGTATTGAAACCTTTCAGGGTAGGGGACAACATTATTGCTCAGGCGCAGGAAGGAACAGTCACCTCCATTCAATTATTTTATACAATAGTGCTCACATTCGACAACAGGACGGTAATAGTACCTAACAGCAAGTTATCAAATGAGGTCATCATTAATTTAAGCAGGGAAGGTCACCGCCGGATGGACATAGAATTGAAATTTTCGTACAAAGTTCCATTTGAAGATGTAAAAGGAGTTATCCAGCAATCCATTGACCATTCAGAAGATCTTTTGAAAGATCCTCCTGTCAGGATTGGCGTAGAAACAATGGACGCTGACGGATACAAAGTGCGTATAAATATATGGGTAAAGGCACATGGGTTCAATGAAACACGGCTGGAATTCCAGAAGAGGCTTATAGATCAATTTAAAACTTCTTCCATTAAATTGCCGGGAATGGAATGATGTCTGTAAATTTCAAAGAAACTTAGAAAAAATATGCGCGGGCTTTATTTGATTCTTTTTCTGACCATCAATCTGATTACTATAGGCGGTTTTTCACAGGCCATAGGAACATCCCTGCTGCCGGTACCCAGGCAAACTGCACTTAATGATGAACGTTACGTGATCGACGATACCTGGTCAGTGAGTACTTCAAAGAATATTTCAAAGAACGAGCCTGCATTGAATAGTCTCACTGCCCAATTAAAGGAACGTTTTGCCATCGGCTTATCTACAATAATAAGCAACAAGCAATTAAGGCTGGTAGTGGATCCCGGTTCTGTAAACATTAGTGTAGCAACTGACACTAACCGGGCCGCATTGAAAAAGCAGGCTTACCGGCTGCAACTTGAAAAAGATCGTATAACCATTACTGCTAATGCAGGACAGGGTTTATTCTACGGTGTACAGACCCTTATCCAGATTATACAAAAGGAAAATGGTAAAACGTTGTATCCAGGTGGCAGCATTACAGACTGGCCGGATATGGACCTGCGCATGATCTATTGGGATGATGCCCATCATCTTGAACACATGGATGCTATGAAACGTGCGATACGACAGGCAAGTTATTACAAGATCAATGCGTTTACAGTTAAACTCGAAGGGCATTTTCAGTTTTCCGCGGCAAAACCAATTGTTGAACCTTATGCATACACGCCAGCAGAATACCAGGAGCTCACTGATTACGCTAAAGCACATTATATAGAACTCGTTCCGTGGCTGGATGCTCCTGCGCACATATCATTTATTCTGAAACATCCTGAATACAAAGATTTAAGGGCATTTGCGAATTCGAATTATCAGCTAAGTGTCATTAATCCGAAATCGGATGAGTTGATCCTTGGAATGTTCGATGATCTTTTCAATGCAAACAAAGGTGGAAAATATGTTTTGTTATCCACTGATGAGGCATATTATACAGGCATGAGCGAAAACGAAACAAAACAGGCGGCAGCAGCAGGAAGCAAGGGAAGATTACTTGCGCAATACATTGCAAGGATCGCCAATAAACTTCATGAAAAAGGCCGTACAGTAATTATCTGGGTCGAGTATCCTCTTGAAAAATCTGACATCACCACACTTCCTTCTCATATCGTTAGCGGGGTATATAATAGTGAATGGGCACCTGCAATAAAGGCGCACGGAATGCGCCAGATGATCTATACTTCTACGCAGGGAGTAGAACCATTTTTTCCTAATTATAAGAAACAACTTATTAAAAAAGCTGACCGCACCGGATCCCTTGCATTGACAGATGATGAAGAACAACAGGGTGAATTATTAAGAGGCAGAGTAGGAGAGGTGTTGAATGAAATCACTTCCGCGGTAGCAGAACACAAAGCCGACCTGATGGGGGTGATCGTTGCCGCATGGGGTGATGCGGGACTGAATCCTGAAACTTTTTGGTTAGGCTATGCAGCGGGCGCTGCACCAGGATGGAATAACAAATCAATGACATCGCAGGATCTTTCCAACAGGTTTTATCATTCATTTTATGGACCCAATACTATTCATATGGATAGCATATACGGTCTTCTCAGTTCCCAGGCAGACTTCTGGGATAAGAGCTGGGACTGGATGGCTTCCGATTGGCGAACACCGATATTCGGAAATTCTTACAAGATATTTGATACCGCAAAACCGGCTAAAGACCAGACGCTGCCTATGTTTCCTGTTCCTTCTGGCACTGACCTTTCTTTAAATATAAACTGGAATGAAATAAATAAAGAGAGACTTGCACTTGCGGAAAGATTTATGACCGACAACAGTAAACTGATGGAACTGCTGCAGGCGAATCTTGAAAGAATAGATTACCAGCAGTATAATCTTCATGTACTATATTCAGTTGCCCGGTTGTGCAGGCAAAATTTGAATATGCTGCTCGATTTAAAATCGATGAATGAATTACTCATGCTTGCTTCCAGAACAGCATCTAGAGATCCAATGATGTCACTGTCGCTTATTGACATAGCATTGGACAGGGTTAAGAGGATAGCCAATGACCGAAATGAAGTTCTTCAATCCGTTTCACATGTATGGTATACCGACTGGTTTCCAAGGGTGAATAAAGCAAATGGGCGTACATTTCTGAACCAGGTGGATGATGTTAAAGATCATCAGCCAGTAAGAACAGTAGATCTCAGCTATCTTATTTTACGCCAGTTGAAATATCCGTTAGGAAAGTGGTTTGATGATGTTCTTGCATCACGAAATCAGTTTGCAAAGCAGCATAATCTGTCTTCCAGAACCGAACATTTTGATTGGCAGAAATATAAATAAGATGTGGTATTGATGTTACAATTCTTCCTCTCTTTCAAGCATGAGTATCGCGCTCTGAGGAACGATATAAAATTTTTCATTTTCATACAACACCTCGGTAGCACCACTGAGAAGAAATATGGCAAGATCGCCCTCCCTGGCCTGTAGAGGTATGTATTTTACCTGTTCTTCTTTATTTTTCCAAGGCTCATCTTCCAGTGGTGAAGGAATGGCATAACCAGGACCTGTTTTTATAATATACCCCTGTTGTACTTTTTCACGCTCGTGTACTCCTGGTGGAAGATATAAACCTGATTCTGTGCGTTCATTAGGCTTTGCCAGCCGGATAAGCACTCTATCGCCTATAACAATCAATTTTTTGAAAGTATTATCTGTAGTAAGTCTCACAATTCATTAATTAAGTATACAAAAATACTTTAAGGATCACGAGAAATGAGATCGTTAATGCAATTGAAATCTCATCTACATGTATAGGGGATATACACAGGTAATCTGAAGATTGTTGGGGAAAATAAGCCCTGTTTAGAACAGGGCTTAAAATTCATTAATACCTTGACCTGTTGTTCTCACGGGGCCTGAATCCTCCACCACCACTTCTTGATCCACCGCCTCCACCGCCGCCAGTGCGTGGTTTATCTTCTGCGATCTTGACTGTTAGTGTTCTGCCCGATAAAGATGCGCCATCAATGGCTTTAATGGCTGCCTGTGCCTGTGCATCATCAGCGAATTCAACGAATCCGAAGCCACGGCTCTTGCCGGTATCTCTGTCGGTTATCACTTTTGCTGAGGCAACCGTGCCATGGTCACTAAAAATTTCGTGTAATTCCTGATCATCTACATCAAACGGTAGCCCTGCTACAAATAATTTCATATTCTTTAATTAAGTATTGGTAAGCTTCAAATATAGTACCGCTAAAATTCGGATTCAACTTTAATTTCAAAATTGATAAAAATTTATAATTAAATCTGGGAAATAAGCCTTTTTTGCCCGGGTTCCGCCATTAAATGGCGATAGATTAGGGATTTTTGAAATACGACCGGGCTTTTCATCATTTCTTTACCTGAATTTAACAACTATGCCAGATTCACTATTTCCTGTTATTCGTGGAATGTAATTAAGTGACCATGAAAATTATACCATAATAATGTGGAAAGAGCGCCCGGCTATTTTGGTTTCGGCGTTTCTGCTTAGCCGTTATAAAAGTGAATTCGATATTCCGGAAATTCAGGCATTGTAAAGACGAAGTTCATATCAGATGATCAGAATTTTCCAGGAAGCTTGCAAGTATGAAATGTGCCGATTACTTTTAACCCATATTTAAATTATCCGTCCGTGTTCCATAAAGGAAGAACCTGCATATCGGTATGTACGAACTGGTGGCTTTAAGAGCAACGTTGAAAGATCTTCAAAGGAAATTAGAATGGGAGATAGTGGAAAAAATGGATCTTCATGAGGCCTGTAAGGTATATGAGCAGATCAAGCATGTTAATCAACTTATTGAAGACCGCAAAAAAAGCATCAGAGTTCAGTTTGAACTTAATTGAAAACAACAAGCCGTCAGTTACGCTTATGTTATCTTTCGCTTGCTGTTTTGTATAACTTCGTAAAGAGTTCTCTGTACCTCTGAAGGCTTTGCAGTTTTAGATAAATGCATTGATGCCCCTGCGCGAAGAAGCTGGATCACATAATGAAAGTCATTTTTACCATGCTGTACAATTACAGGAACCTGTGGGTGATTATTTTTAATCCATTGCAAAAGAGTATAGCTATCCATCCCCTTTAGTTGTGTATCCATTAATATGATGTCTGGAGAAGGATTCTGCGCAATCTGTGCAATAAATTCGGCGCCGTTCGGAGCATCAATACTAACGTCGTAGTGTAACTGCTTTGCCAGTATGCCGAATCCCTGGCGGAAAAGTGGTTGATCATTAATGATGGCAATACGGATCATGGCTGAACGGTCATTTATACTAAAGATATTATAAGCGGCTGAGGGAAAAGACTCCAGTATGAAAATGTTGAAACTTTGTGGATGATGATTGGGAAGTGTATAAGCTTAATAGGTATAAGTACTTATCAGTACAGTCCGGAAATTGAGGCAAATCAAAAGTAATTGTGGTTGGCCATTCGATGGGTGGCATGCCCGCAAATTTTTTGAAGTAGCTCTATTGACTCGCAATCAACACGTCCGTAAGGGATATTAAATTCATTACTTTTTTTTACTTTTTGCCGCTTCTTTCTGTTCCTGCAGCATCATTTTCACCAACGACTTCTGCAATGACCGGAGCTGCGTAATATATCTGCGTACAACAGGTATGGCATCGTTAGTGGCTGACTTTAACTGTGAATTTGTTACATTTTCTTTTTGTGCCAGCAATTCATTATACTTGGTCTGCTGCAAACTTAGCAGGCCTGTTATCCATAAAGTATCATAGTTCATGCCACGTGAAGCGGATAAGTTTGCGTTTAATGATGCAGTTTCTTTAAAAGTTCCCTGACCATTTTCATTATTTTTTTTGGAAGAACCAAAACCGGCAGAGGCGAGCTGTTCAAGTGAATAAACAAGTGTCGTATAGTCTGTCAGCATTCCTTCCGCTATCGACCTGGTCCGTTCGTCCTTGCCTCGTTCTGTTGCATTCCGTGAAAGAAACATGATGTCATGCAGGTCCGCTATATTGTTCGCAATGCTTTGAGCGTCGTATTGTGCGGCTGATTTAGAAGAAGAATGAACAGATGCTGATTGTGCAGGAGCCAAAGTTGACAGCAACATCATACACATTAGCGATACACACATTTCGAACACACGATTTGATGTTTTCATAAGAATTTATATAGTTTTAAGACTGCGCAAACAGTGTTTCAGTTGCATTTTTAATCTTGTACCATGCAATAAACTTATGGCTTACTTAGTAAAAATCAGGTTTTGCGAAAAGAAAGCAAGCATCTTTTCCCTGATCCTTTGCCCTATGCGATTTACATGATCGCCCTGGTATTCCTCATACGTATGTTTAATGGCATATCTGTTTAAAGTACTGTCCAGAATTTTAATTCCCCTAGCAATACTTTCATCCTGATTGCCAGCATCAAAAGCAATAGCATGTAATTGTTTGATTTCAGTTATATGCTGGTCAATGGTAGCCAGCGGCATATTTGCCCACCATTTCGCCTGAACCATCGTCTGAACTTGTCCATCCTTCACCGGCATATCGAGAAACAGGGGTGGTTTTACAGGATCAGGCGACCATGCAGCAGCAGAAGCAAAAGCTGCTTTAGTCATAAAGTCGGCCTTTTCCACATCAGCAAACGTTTTTACTGCTTCTATTTTAGATATCGATTCCGGATTATCAGGAAAATTACTTCCGGGTAACATGCAGCAGGGACTCAACAAATAAATGCTTGAGAATACATCGGGATATTTCTGACCGATACGCATGGTGCCGTACCCACCCATTGAATGTCCTGCCAGGCCCCTGCTTTTTGCCTGTGGAATGGTACGGTAATGCAGGTCTATATAACCTACGAGTTCTGTGGCAACAAATTGTTCCCAGTTTCCGGTTGTTACAGAATTAGAATACATACTTCCCTGGTAACGGGTGAAAGCATTGGGTGTAACAATGATCATTTCACTGGCATTGCCGCTTGCAAACACACTGTCTGCGATGGCAGGTAGATTAATCCAGTGTTTTTCAAAACCGTACCATTTAGCATCATCATCGGTAAAACCATGCAAAAAATAAATTACAGGATACCTTCTGTTTTTATTTTTTTTATAACCAGCAGGCAGATACACGGAAACATGGCGGTCGGGTGAATCACCTTCAAGATTTCCCTCCAGCTGCTTTCCATGCACTATGATCCTTTCAACAGAGCCTTTTAGACCTGTCAGTGTTTGAGCGCATAATGAATCCGCTACAAAAAAACAAATGAAAACGGCAATTGAATACACTGAATTTTTCATGAGATGAGATTGTTTTATAAGGCGCGTGTGATATGGCTGACAGAGCCATCTGAATATCCGACGAGTGCGTCCTTGGCAATATGTAAGAACAAGCCTGTTTCAACAATACCAGGTATAGATTTTAATTGTTGGTTCAGGTTCACAGGATGAGTGATTCGTTCGTAACGACAGTCGAGTATGTAATGCTGGTGTTCTGTAACATATACTTTTTTATTTTTGTTTCTTAACGTCACACTTTTACAACCGTTTTCCATCAGGTATTGCATCACTTTCTTCCATCCATAAGGGACTACCTCAACAGGCAGTGGAAATTTTCCCAGATGACCGACCATTTTCGATTCATCTGCCATGACAATAAAACGACGGGCGGCGAAAGCCACCATTTTTTCCTGCAGCATTGCGCCCCCTCCGCCCTTGATTAAATCAAGAGAAGAATTTATCTCATCAGCACCGTCGAAGGCGATATCGATGCTGCCTGCATCGTTTAGATCTGTTAATGGTATGCCCATTTCTTTTGCCTGCATTGCTGATGCCTGCGACGTAGGAACCCCCAGAATATGTAGGCCATTGTTCACACGTTCCGCCAGCGCAAAAATAAAATGCCGCGCCGTTGTACCGGTACCAATGCCCACAGTCATACCATCTGACACAAATTCAGCAGCTTTCATGCCCACGTGTTTTTTTATTTCTTCACTGTTCATGTTTTGGAAGGTCTGTATTTTTAAGTGCATCACGATCTGCAAACCAGTGTATTTCACGATGGCTGCGGAATAATTGAGCGGGGTACAGATCAGGAGCATATTCACCCTGCAATACCTGTTTGAGCGAATCCGCTTTCGTTGATCCGGCGATGAGAAACAAAATGCATCGTGATGAAAGCGTTGCCACGCCTGTCAATGTAATGCGATTTACCGGGGGTGTTGGAGCAGCTGATGTGATCACCCATCGATGCTGCTCATATACAGTTCCAGAGTGCGGGAAAAGGGAAAGAGTATGACCATCGTTGCCCATCCCAAGCAAGGTAAGGTCAAAGGTCATCGTATTATCGGGAAAATTGTTATGGAGTAACTTTTCATATTCTTTTGCCGCCTCCTTTTCATGAATATCCGTGCGGATAAAATGTATTTGTTCATTTGGAATGGAAACATGATGAAGTAAATGTTCGAATGCCATCCGGCCATTGTTTTCCGGATCGTCGAAGGGCACAAATCTTTCATCGCCAAAAAATATATGGACGTTTTTCCAGAAATTTCTTTCCCGAAAAAAGTCCGTAGCCAGTATATCAAATAATTTCTTTGGTGTGTTGCCACCTGCAAGCAGCCAGGTAAACCTGGTATGAGCGGAAAGATGTGTTTCTATTTTATCAGTTATCCATTCAGCTGCAGCCGCACTCATTTCTTCAGCATTTTCAAAAGCATGAACATTCATCTCAGCGATTTTCCTTAAAGTATATTCTCTTCTTTTAAAGGCAACGGAAGAGTTACCCATCTGCGATTGTCTTTTTCAATCATGCTGTTACCTGAAGAGGGGCCCCAACTTCCCGGCGAATAGTCAGGAAAATTATCAGGTGCAGTTTGTTGCCAGTGCTGCAGAACAGGCATGATCACTTTCCATGCTTCTTCAACCTGATCTGTTCTCATAAACAAGGTTGCATCGTTTTCCATAATATCCAGCAGGAGAGTTTCATACGCTTCGGGAGTTTCACTGAACGCATCCTTATAGGTGAACACCATATTCACCGGATTGAGCTGCATTGTGGAGCCGGGTTTTTTTGCCTGGAACCTTAACCGTATGTCGGCCTCCGGTTGTATGCTGAAGGTTATGCGGTTCGGCATTCTCTTTTCTGTTAATGCAGCAGGAAAAGAATATTCCGGTGGCGCTTTAAATACAACGGAGATCACTGTAGTTTTTGTGTTCATACGCTTGCCGGTGCGTAAATAAAAAGGTACATCCTGCCAGCGCCAGTTGTCAACAAATAATTTAAGCGCAGCAAATGTTTCAACAGCTGACGCCGGTGATACATTTTCTTCATTACGGTAAGCGGCCACATGCTCGGCATTGATTTTAGCTTCCGCATATTGTCCACGTGCAGCTACATCATCTACGCCATCTTCATTTATTCTTCTTATCGCTTTAAGAACATCTGATTTTTTATTTCTTATTTCATTAGCATCAAAAGAAAGGGGCGGTTCCATTGCTATCATGCAAACAAGCTGCAGCAGGTGATTCTGCACCATATCGCGCAATGCTCCCGAATGTTCATAGTACTCACCTCTTTTTTCCATGCCTACGGTTTCTGCTGCGGTGATCTGGATATGATCAATATAATTTTTGTTCCATACCGGTTCGAATAATACATTGGCGAAACGGAATGCAAGTATATTCTGAACCGTTTCTTTACCGAGGTAATGATCGATGCGGAATATCTGTTCTTCAGTAAAAAGTTCACCCAGCTGCCTGTTCAGCCTCCTTGCGCTGTCAAGATCGGAACCGAATGGCTTTTCCACCACAATTCTCGTTTGTCTGCGGGCCATACAGCACGGCACCACTTTCAGATGTTCTACAATAACCGGCACGAGTTGTGGTGCCACTGCCAGATAGAAGATAACAGAAAACGTTGTGCTGAATTCAGTTTGTTTTTTACTGATGTAATCAGCAATCAACGCGTAGGTAGCTGCATCCTGGAAATCCATGGATAAAAAATGCAGATGTGCACCAAAAGATTCCCACCGGTCATCCTCTTTGTTTGGTTGCCTGCTGAAAGAAGTAATGCCTGGTAGCAGGTGTGCACGGTACTGTTCATCTGAAAAAGCACTTCGTCCAAGTCCTATTACTTCAAATTGGCCAGGCATACGTTCATCCAGGTATAAATTATAGAGGGCAGGTACCAATTTACGGTAACTCAGGTCGCCGCTGCCGCCGAAGATAAAAAGAAGGGCTGGTGGAAGAACAATAATATCAGACATGTTAATTTGCCTAAGTTACCAATTCAGCCAGAAAGATTATGGACAACTTTATTGAAAAAACGTAACTTTTCGTTTACATATGAAGTCGCATATAGATAAACGACCGGAAAAGAAAAAAAAGAAACGTTCTGAAACGTTTTTTCTCATCATTACTATCCTCATTTTTCTTTTAATGGCATTCTTTTTATTCTGGTATTTCGGAACTGAATAACTGATAATTCTGTTAT
>DATLDR010000193.1:0-4225 GCA_035525775.1 Flavitalea sp. | reverse complement strand
ATAATTCAGGAGCATACCGGAAAGTTCCCTTACCATCGTTGATGTATAAACGATCCTGCTGCTCCGGTGTGTTTGCCATATTTTCAGATCCTCCGCTTACCACATACAGGTCAGCATCCTTATCGTTATCTGCATCAAATAATAGAACCCCCATGTCTTCATAAGCAAGATTCTTGGGTAATTCTTTTTTAATAAATGATCCATTCGCCTGCTGTAGAAAATATATTCCCAGTGAACCACTTGCCGCTCCCGCATAAAAATCTTCAAGTGCATCACCGTTTATGTCTCCTACTGCGATGCCTGGACCGTTCTGTGAATGCATTGAAGGCAACAATGGCTGAAGTTTAAAATCCACATATTCATTTTCAACATGAACATAATCTATTTCTATACTGTCATTCATGTGTGTAAACAAGTGCGGGGATGCATGAGCAAGCGTATCTTTGATGGCGTTCTCCGCCTCTTTATACTTGATAACGATCTGCTGATTCGTCTTAATATTTTGTTTAACTGTTCTTTTACCATCAGGCCAAACAACCACAATACTGTCAACTGTAGCCAATTTTCCAACACCAAAATGCAACACAGGTTCTACAGATGATTCAAAACCCCTGTATGGGTTGAATTCTATTAACTGTTTTTGAATGCCTGTATGCATATAAACCTGTGATCCTATCCCTTGAATATTTGGCGCAATGCCCTGCAATTTTACTTTCAGGTAATTATTTTTAACCAGCTCATTCGCTGTATTGCGGTATAGTTTTGCTTCGCCATTAAATTCATTGATGATCAGTTCAAGATCACCATCATTATCGAGGTCTGCATACGTTGCCCCATTTGAAAATCCCTTATCTGTAAGCCCCCAATCATCAGACTGTTTTTTGAACCGGAGATTACCTTTATTCTCAAATAGATAATTCTGCAGTGGTATTTTCGGAAGATTACTTATGGCTTTAAGCTTTTCTTCCCGTTTCGCATCGCGCGAGCCCATTGGATTTTGAAGCCTCGCCTGGTAATGGATGTAATCCAGATTGCCGAGGTCGCGATAGAAACCATTTGTTACCATCATGTCTTTGTCGCCATCATTGTCATAATCTGCCCATAATGCGCTCCAGCTCCAGTCGGTACTGCTAACACCCGAAAGAAACGCGATTTCACTGAAGCTTCCGTTTCCATTGTTCAGTTGCAGCGTGTTTCTCGTGTATTGTGGCTCATATCCTTTTTGGAGCGACAATTGAAATTTATCATAGCTAACGGCAGGAATGATCATCTTCCTTCTGTAATTATCTTCGGGCAACATGTCCAGCACGAATATATCAGGACGTCCGTCATTGTTGAAATCCGCTACATCATTTCCCATCGAAGCAAAGCTGGTATGCTTAAGGTATTCACCTGTACGATCAGAAAAAGTTCCGTTCCTGTTATTGATATACAGAATATCATTAGTTAAAAAATCATTCGATACATAGATGTCTGGCCATGAGTCACCGTTCAGGTCACTGATCGCAGCTCCCAGACTGTAACCTTCTACAAGAATGCCTGCATCCCTGGAAACATCCGTAAATGTTTCGTTGCCATTATTGCGGTAAAGTATATCGGTTCCTTTTGATTCACCATTCACCTGTCTGTGTGTAATGTTATTGATTCCTGATACGCGCTCATCCGCAGGATTGGTAATAAGGAAAAGATCCAGGTCACCGTCTTTATCATAATCAAAAAATGAAGCATTCATCGTGAGCCTTGTGTCAGCTATGCCATATTTTGCGGCACTTTCCGTAAAAGTTCTATCATGATTGTTGATATAAAGCAGGTTGGCCAGATTGCCAAACTTTTCAGATCCCGCCACATTAACATAGATATCAAGCCATCCATCCTGGTTGATGTCTACCATAGAAACACCGGTTTCCCACCTGTTATGTACAAACCCTGTTTTATCTGTAATGTCTTCAAATTCAAGATTGCCTTTATTCAGGTATAACCTTCCACCATTCCGGTTACTGCTGAAATAAAGATCAGTGAGACCATCGTTATTGATGTCGCCAGAAGCCACTCCTGCACCTGTGTAAATATTCATGTATTCAAGCACATTGAAAGTATCGTTCTCTTCTACCTTATTGATAAAATGAATGCCTGAATGCGATGATGATACAGAATGAAACAATTTGCTTCGCTTTCGACACGAACAGACTGCTGTTATTATAAACAGAAAAACCGGCCATACTAATATGGAGAATATCTTCAAAACTTCAAACTTCTTTTATTACCCTGATAACTGTAAATGGACACCATTTTTGTTCCTGAAGGCACAGAAAACCGCCTGCTTTCCTGCGATAAAAATGTATGGCCGTAATAAAATTCCTGCCGGTATTCCTTATTATTCTGATCTGTTATGATTGCATAATATTCATCAGGATGCAAAGCCACACTGTTTGTTGGCGAATTGATTCTGTACATCTTTAAACTGTCCGAATTACTTCCCACAATGACCGAAGCATCTCCGTTCTGCAATTGTATCCTGCTGATTGATTTACTGTCGCAATTGTCAACAAATGGAGCATTGCTGACAGTAAATTTGCCTTTGCTGTCACCAAGTAATAAAATGCTGCCACGTGCATCGTACCTGCCTGTCTGTACTTCAGTTGAAAACGAATTACCCACACCGGCAATGTCCATGTTACCATCTCCATTGAAATCGCCACTGATCATTCCATTAATGGGTGAAAGCTGCGCCCGCAGGGGCAAAGCATGTATTTGAAATTTACCGTTGCCTTTGTTTTCAAGATAAGAATTTTCAAACCGTTCTGCTTTCACTATGAACGCTTCTTTTATTTCATCCTGTCTGAATGCTTCACGAAAGGTAACCGATGCATATTTTTCATATGTTCTGAATCGTGCCCTCATCGAGGTGATCTGCTTGCTCATGTCATCACGGGCATGTACTATATATTCTTTGCCGGAAACAAAATGACACATTACCGGATCAATACGTCCATTCTTATCATAGTCACTTGCATAGATGCAAACTGGTTGATCAGCGCTTGCTGTATATGGAGTATTAAGGCCTAGATTGCCGAGAACATAATCTATATCGCCGTCCTTATCATAATCTGCACCGGTAATGCTGTTCCACCATCCCCCTGTGTTGGAAAGACCGGCTGCTGCTGTTACTTCCTTTAATTTTCCATTTTCATTTTTAAAAAAACGTAGTGGCATAAATTCACCTGCCAGTATGAGGTCAACCCAACCATCATTGTTAAAGTCAGACCACAATGAAGCAGTGATCATTCCTGGTGCCGACAGATCCGGATTTATTTCATTTGTGACATCTGTAAAATGACATAGTCCTTTTTTACTGTCATTCCTTAACACAAAACTTTGTGGTGAATAAGGATACTCTCCTGAACTGATTCTTCCGGCCACAAAAAGGTCAATATCACCATCCCTGTCGTAATCGGCACCGGTAACATTGGAACCGGGTGTAATGATTGAGGGCAGTCCTGTTGATACTGCGGTATAATTTCCTTTTCCATCATTGCTGTATAAACTATGCCGGTAGACATTGCTTTGCTTTTTCTGTATCGACGATCCTCCTGCTGCTACATACAGATCGAGGTCGCCATCATTGTCGGCATCAAATAGAAGCGCACCCATATTGTCGGCGCGGTTACTATCAGCAAAAGCATTCTGTTTAAATGATCCGTTCTTCTGCTGCAAAAAAATATTGGCATGCTGCCCTGTTGCTGCGCCGGTATAAAAATCTTCAAGGCCGTCACCATTAATATCGCCAACAGCGATTGAAGGGCCTTCTCTTGAATGCATGCGCGGAAGGATAGGTTGCACCTTGAAATCAACAAAATCGTCCTCTTCATGCTTATAATGAATGTTCACAGAATCGCCGATGGAAGTAAACAATTGGTGAAGAGCGGCCGGTGCAGCAGTTGTAGAGTCTTTTACTGCATCTTTTATATTAAGTATAAGTGTTTGTTTACTTTGAATGTTTTTAATTATCTGCATTGAACCATCTGGCCATAATATTTTCACACTGTCAATTTTTTTATTACCTACACCGAAGTGAATGAAAGGTTCTACAGTTGATAAATAACCGCGGTAAGGAGAATAATAATTAAACTGCATCGCGTGATCCTGCCATATCCATACTTTCGCACCAAATCCATTTCTGTTCCCATCAGCCCCTTTGAATGTTACCCGTAACCATGCATTATCA
>DATLDR010000183.1:0-11523 GCA_035525775.1 Flavitalea sp. | reverse complement strand
ATCCTTTTTTTATCCACATCGACGGAAAAAATATCAGTGAGCCGAAAAGTGCAGAATGGTGCCTGAAAGCAGTTGAACAATGCTGGAAAATGAAGGAACCTGCAATAAAGGCCGAAGAAAAGGTTGCTGCAAAAGCTGCTTACGACAAGGCGCATAAGCTTTATGCCGATTTAATGAATGGGCGATTTTAATTATTTTTAATACCTTTTACCTGCATCGCATGATACATTTAAGATTTTTGAACCTTACATCTGAAAATGGCTGAGATCAGAATTTTACTGGTAGAAGATGAAAAGAAAATTGCTGATTCTTTGAAGAAAGGTTTATCGGAGCAAAATTATCATGTACAGGTTGCATATGATGGTATAGAGGGAAAAAAGTTGTTTGAGTCTGATAAATTCGATTTCGTGATCCTCGACATCAACCTCCCTTTACTTAGCGGTATTTCACTTTGTAAGAAAATAAGGAACAGAAATCCTTCGATCCCTATTGTAATGCTCACCGCACTCAGCGCCACAAACGACAAGATCGAAGGATTTGATGCAGGAGCTGATGATTATATAGTTAAGCCATTTGATTTTAAGGAACTGCTGGTGCGCATCCGGGCACTCCTGAAACGTTTATATAATAAGGTTCCGATCGGAAATATCATCCGGGTGGGTGATTTAACTATTAATGTTGACAGCAAAGAAGTTTCACGCGCAGGTGCCGGAATATCACTCACCGCTAAAGAATTTCAACTGCTTGAATACCTTGTAAGGAACAGGAACAAAGTGGTATCAAGGGCGGATATAGCTTTAAATGTCTGGGACATAGATTTTGACACAAAAACTAATGTTATAGATGTTTATGTAAATTTTCTCCGTAAAAAACTGGATCATGATTTTGATAAGAAGATCATACATACCCAGGTTGGTGTCGGGTATGTGTTAAAAGCTCCCATTGAAAACCAGGTATAAAATAACATTACTGTTTTCCCTTCTTGTTACTGCCATACTTTTAGTTGTAAGCATTACGGTTTATTACTTCACTTTCCTGGTAAGGCAGGATATTTTCATGAAACGGCTCAACAGCAGGGCCAATAACAATGCGCAGGTTTTTTCATATGTGAACAACAAAGACAGGAATCTTCTTGACAGGATCAATACGAATTCAATGGAAGTGCTGCCCGAAAAAAGTGTGGGCATTTACGACAGCAACGGCAACCTGTATTATGAATATTCTTATAAACAGCAGAACGATGCAAGGGTAACAAAAGATGTGATCCGCTCCGCAATAACCAATGGCCAGTATTTTTATAAGACAGGTTACCGTGAAGCGCTTGCTGTTAATTATTCAGATTCCGGCAACCGCTTTGTTGTTGTAGTGACGGCATACGATCTGGATGGATGGGCGATGCTAAGGCAGCTGAAGCGAATATTTTTTATAAGCCTGATACTTGGTATGATCATTTCTCTGCTTGCCGGCCATTTCTTTTCATCGCAGTTGCTGAAGCCGGTTGCTCAGATCATCAGTGAGGTGAATGAGATATCATCGCACAACCTTTCAAAAAGAATAAAAGCTGGTGCATCGCAGGATGAATTAAGCCAGCTTGCCAATACATTCAATGATCTGCTCGACAGGCTGCAGGAATATTTTACCGCGCAGCGAAGATTTATATCGAATGCATCTCATGAGCTTTCGACTCCACTCACCTCAATATCGAGTCAGCTCGAAGTGACTATGCAGCGAAAGAGGAGCAGTGAAGAATACCAGGAAGTAGTGCAATCAGTATATGAAGATGTTGTTCAGTTGAGGCAGCTTACAAAAAGTTTATTGGAGATCGCAAAAACCGGGTCAGAGGGGAGCATTGAGCTCAATGAAATCAGAATAGATGAAGTTTTATTTAAGGTGATGGCCGACATAAGAAAGATTCATCCGGATTACCGGGTGGAACTTAACTTTAGTGATGTCACCGACTATGAAAGCAATTTTCTTGTTTTCGGTAATGTAGACCTCCTGTATATGGCCATCAAAAATATTGTAGAAAATGGCTGTAAGTATTCAACTGACAATACATCCCGAGTGCAATTGTTGTTCAGTAAACAATCCACTATAATTGAAGTGAAGAGTATAGGAATGCCAATAGCGGAAGAAGAAATGGAAAAAATATTTCAGCCATTTTACAGGTCATCAACATCCGAAGGAAAATCGGGCTTCGGGCTAGGACTCGCTCTGGCAAAGCGTATCATCGGATTGAACAAAGGAACATTGATGGTTAGATCGAATGAGCAAAAAGAAAATATTTTCACGATTAACATTCCAACATATTATTCCGGACAATGAGAAGCGAAGAAATTCTGACTAATGAACTCAAAAAAAATCCCCCTGAAAAACTCAGGAGGATTATTATATGGATGGGTTAGTAAGTACAGGAAATAAATTCCCTCCACAATATTAAAAAGAATTTCTTCTTTCCAAAAAAAAATTTTCATTTATTTTATTAACATTTACTTTTTGACCTTGTGGAAAACACCAGTCAACTCAAACCAACATCATGAAATTTCCAGAACCCGTTTCGATAAAAATGATATCAGAGCTGATATCAGCAGAGATAACCGGCAACACCACCGGCCATGCAACAGGAATAAATGAGATCCATAAAGTTGAAGAAGGAGACCTTGTATTTGTTGATCATCCCAAGTACTATGATAAATGCATTCACTCGGCAGCATCATTCATTATCATCAATAAAAAAGTGGAAAACATCCCTGAAGGGAAAACATTGCTGATACACGATCAGCCGTTTGAAGCTTATCTGAAGATAGTGCGTCACTACAGGCCTTTCACTCCCCAATCGTCAATGAAAAGTGATTCAGCTATCATTGGTGAAGGCACTTATATTTATCCAAATGTTTTTTTAGGCAACCATGTGGTAGTCGGAAAAAATTGCATGATCCATCCTGGTGTTACTATTCTTGATCACTGCGTAATCGGTGACCATGTCATCATTCAGGCAGGAACAGTAATAGGTTCGGATGCCTTCTATTATAACAACAAAAAAGACCGCGAAGTATGGTATAAAAAAATGGAAAGCTGTGGCAGGGTAGTAATAGAAGATCATGTTGAGATTGGCGCTAATTGCACAATAGACCGTGGTGTTACGCATGATACCAGAATAGGCAAGGGAACCAAACTTGACAACCTTGTACATTTAGGTCATGATACCGTTACCGGAAAAAATTGCCTGATCGCGGCACAGGTAGGTATTGCAGGTGCCGTAACATTGGGCAATGGTGTTATAGTGTGGGGACAGGTAGGAATGGCAAAAACACTTTCTATAGGGGATAATGCTGTGATCAATGCACAAAGCGGTGTGCCTTCTTCATTGCAGGGAGGAAAAACATATTGGGGATCACCGGTAGTAGAGGCGTCTGTTAAACTCAGGGAATTGGTTTGGGTGAAAAGAATTCCTGAATTATGGAAAAAGGTAATGAGCTGAACTAAAGTTGTCACTCGTATACATAATCATAAGGCAGCGACTCTGCAATTTTTTTCCAGGCCCAGTAGCCGGTGTTCACCACATCATACTGTTCATAGAAATAGCCATTTTGTTCAATAAAGAATCCACCTGAAATATCCAGGAGCGTTACCTGCATGCGTGTATTGGAGGGTAATTTAAATTCTTCCAGGAACTTTTTTTCGGGCAGCACATTTTTATAACTTACACGATAGCGGCCGTCCCAATCAATTTCTACAGTGTTGCTGTCAACATGATAATGAGTACTGTCATAAAGGTTGGTCAGTTCTTCGCCTTTTGTGCTTTTGATATTGTCATCCATTTTTTCAACCATGAATCCTTCTTCATTCACAATGCTGTCGTAAAGCGATGTCATGAAATGAAGTCGTGAACCAAGATAGGTACGGGCCCTGTTTTTGGCCCATTGTTGTTTTACCTCTTCGCTGGAATCTTTTTCAATAAAGAAAGGATAACCGGTGTATTGGCCGATGTTCGTGTTGTAATCATAACTGAAAGAGTCGAGCTGGTAACGGATAACATAGCCCAGCGCATTATTTTGAATCATCACCTCTTCCCTGGCGGTAACCTTCAGCCGGTTTCGCTTTTTATTTTTCGTATAGAAGAATCGCAGTGCCCCCGGGTTCTGAATAATGCATTGTGATGCGTTGGGAGTGGTACCTATAAAATTGTCGAAGAAAAATTTCCCGAACCTGTTCCATCCGTCTTCTACTTCGTTAGTGGCTACTACTGCAACTTCCTCCAGTGTTTTGCTGGCTTGGGGAAGTGCGATTATTATTGAATCAGCGGAAGCCTGGGTATTACTGATGCGTATAGATCGTGTTTCGTAACCTGTGTACGAAATAATAAGATCATATCCTCCATATGGCAAACGCATAACAAAATTGCCGTCTGCATTGCAGGTAGTGCCCTGTGTAGTATTCTGCGCAAACACAGAGGCGCCGCTTAGTGGCTGGCGGGTTGCCGAGTCCACCACTTTGCCGCCTATAAGAAATGTTTTTTGTGCCTGTAATGTTATAAGGCTTAACGCTGATACAACAAGAGCAAATATTTTTTTCATAAACGACTTTTATTCAGCATACCTCACGCATGCTTTTTTGATGGTTTGTTCGAGGTTGGTGAAAGTGAAACCAGGAAGGGCGTCAAGTATTTTGTGGTTGTCAAAATTGGTATTCGACAAGGCAACTTTTGCAGCCTCTTTTGTAAGGATAACTTTTTTACCCGTGAAAAAGGAACGCAATTTTTCGAGACGCCATGCAACAGCTGATAAAAGCGGCGTTGCCCGCCGGTACGGTCTTTTTTTGCCAAAGCTGTCAGCAATTGTATTGAACAACTTACGGTAGCTCCAGTTATCTCCATTCAATATAAAACGTTCGGAGCTGATGTTTGTTGCCAGTAATTTTACTATTGCACATGATACATCTTCAATATCTACAAATCCATTGACGCCATTCGTGTACCATGGAAAACCATTATATGCATTTTTGAATAATGCATTGCTCGATGAGTTCCAGTCGCCATATCCTAAAATAGTTGAGGGATTTACAATCACGGCATTCAGCCCTTCAGCGATGCCGCGCCACACTTCCATTTCTCCATAATATTTACTTACTGCATAGTTAGTGTTCAGTTTATTTTCCTGCCACGTGCTTTCCTCATTTACCATGCTTCCATTATTTCTTTTGCCAAGTGAGGCGACAGAGCTTACATGAATAAAGCGCCGGATATTATTTTGCAGCGCTGCGTTGACAACATTTGCAGTGCCTTCAACATTTATATTGAACAATTCATTGCGGTCTTTTTCCTGAAATGAAACTTTGCCGGCTGTATGTATTACTGCATCTGCATTCTGCATGGCTTCATCGAGTAGGTAGGTATCCAGTATGTCGCCATCAATCCACTGAACATCACGTAAAATTTCAGCAGGGATGTAAAAAGGCACTACTCGTTTTCTGCGCAGGGCTTTTACCTTGAATCCTTCCCGTACCAGGTCCCTGATCACATAAGAACCAACAAACCCGGTACCACCGGTCACGAGCACTGTTGATGGAGGAAGCAATCCATACAGTTGTAAATTATGTACCGGGATATTCATAATAACCTTTTCCGCTTTTTCTGCCCAGTGCCCCTTCTTTCACTTTTGTTGCCTGTATTATTGAAGGTCTGAGCCTTTCAGGTTTTCCAAGAGCATCGTAAACAATACAACTTACTGAATAATTGATATCATTGCCAATAAGATCCATCAATTTAAATGGACCCATTCTGAATCCGCTACTTTCCATGAGCCTGTCGATCGTATCAATGTCACCGATTTTATTTTCGAGCAGGTGCAGTGCTTCAAGGTAATACGGACGGGCGACGCGGTTTACAATAAAGCCCGGCGAATCTTTGCACAGTACCGGTGTTTTTCCAATTGCCTGTGTCATTTCGTTAATAAAGGCTATTGTAGCATCCGATGTATATTTTGTTCTGATAATTTCTACCAGTTTCATTACGGGTGCCGGGTTAAAAAAGTGCATGCCTGCGAATTGATGGGGGCGCGAAATTTTTTCAGCGATAGCGGTTACGGCTAAAGAAGAAGTGTTGGTAGTGAATACTGTTTCATCGCTATTGATCGCCATAATGCTGTTCAATAAACCGGCTTTGATCTTTTCATCTTCAACAATCACTTCGATTACAAGGCTGGCGGTGCAATCAGTCAATAAGGAAGTAAATGAAATTTTGTTTACTGCGTCTGGAGCATATTTGCGGATCTTGCTTTCTGCGCTTGCAAGAACATCTTTATTAACGTCGAATAAAATTGTATTAAAATCATTCTGTGCAAAAACCTGCGCTATGCCGCTACCCATCGTTCCGGCACCGCATATACATATAGAAAATTGTTCTTTCAATAAATAAATTTAGATGGCCGAGGTAAACTGTTTCAGGAAACGGATGTCGTTTTCGCTGAACAACCGGATATCGTTTATTCCGTACTTAAGCATTGCCGGCCTTTCGATACCCATTCCAAAAGCAAAGCCTGTATATTTTTCAGGATCGATATTACAATTCTCCAGTACTTTGGGATGAACCATTCCGCAACCAAGTATCTCCACCCATCCGGAATATTTACACACGTTGCAACCTTTGCCTCCGCATATCTGGCAATTGATATCCATTTCTGCACTCGGTTCTGTGAATGGAAAATAACTGGGCCTGAATCTTATCTTCACATCAGTGCCGTACATTTCCCTTACAAAGTAATACAATGTTTGTTTGAGGTCTGCGAATGAAACATTCTCATCGATATACAATCCTTCGAGCTGGTGAAAAAAGCAATGCGACCTTGCACTGATCGTTTCATTACGGTATACACGGCCCGGACAAATTATCCTGAGCGGTAATTTTCCTTTTTCCATTTCACGGATCTGGATATTGCTCGTATGAGTACGCAGGAGCCAGTCAGGATGCTGATGAATATAAAAGGTGTCCTGCATGTCCCTGGCAGGATGGTGCTCGGGAAGATTAAGCGCTGTAAAGTTGTGCCAGTCGTCTTCTATTTCCGGACCTTCTGCAACAGCAAAGCCAAGGCGCTGAAAAATTTCAATGATGTTATTTCTCATGAGGCTTATCGGGTGCCTGCTACCGGAACTAACGGGTGATGCTGGCAGCGTAAGATCCTGTATCGAAGATTCAGTGCTACCGGGTTCACCTGCCTGTGTTTTCCAGTTAGCATATTTTGATTCCGCCAGTTGCTTGAATTCATTCAGCACCAAACCGAACTCTTTCTTTTTGTCGGCGGGTACATTTTTCATTTCAGTGAACAGCCCTTTGAGAATACCTTTTGTGCCAAGAAATTTAATGCGGTACGCCTCCAGCGCTTCTGCGCCATCGGGTACAATGCTTTCAATTTCTCTTCTGTATTCCTCTATCTGCCGAAGCAATTGTTCCATGCGGCAAAGATAGGGAGATGCAATACATTTGCACAATGCCGGATAGCCTTCACTTAGCAGACTTTCTAGAGCCTGTATCACTTGCAGAAATATCGAATGATGAACCTTATCATGATGGTCAGATAGGAAAAGATGTAGCAGTATTTGAAGAAGAAATGCCAGACCTGAAAGAGGCTGATATTATATTGATAGGATGCCCTGAAAAAAGGGGCAATGGCAGCAGGAAAATAAGTGCATCACCCGATATCGTACGTCATGAATTTTACAAATTCTATAACTGGCATCCGTCACTCCGCATTGCTGATGCCGGCAATATTAAAATAGGTGCAGACCTCGATGACACATATGCCGCATTGAAAACAGTGATACGCGAACTGAACAGTAATGATAAAACAGTGGTGATCATCGGCGGCTCGCACGACCTTACGCTTGCACAGTATTATTCGCATGCCGACCGGGAAAAGATCATTGAAGCAGTATGTGTTGATGCGAAGATTGACCTGGATATGAATTCTGCTGCCAGGAGTGATAACTTCCTGATGGAGATGCTGACAGGTGAACCGAATTTTATACGGCATTACAATCATATAGGTTTTCAGAGTTACCTGGTTCACCCGCATATGCTGGAAACGCTGGATAAATTAAGATTTGATTGTTACCGTGTGGGCAAGGTGAGGGAGAATGTTGAAGAGATGGAACCGGTGATCCGTAATGCAGATATTTTCAGCTTTGATATATCCGCGATCGCTTATGCTTATTCGCCTTCCAATACTGTTTCTCCAAATGGATTTACCGGCGATGAAGCATGTGCACTGCTTCGATATGCAGGATTAAGTCCTGCAGTATCCTCCATCGGGATCTATGGATATGATGCAGAAAAAGATAATGATAATATCACGGCGCGGCAGATCAGCCAGATGCTATGGTACTTTATAGAAGGGCGCAGCCGCGGCACACGCGAAGCAAGAATACATGAAAGGGATGCATTCAATGAATTTCATACGGCATTTGCGGAAGTGGCCACAACATTTCTGCAGAGCAAGCGCACCGGAAGATGGTGGATGCAGCTGCCCGACCTGCAATATATCGCATGCTCATACAATGATTATATACAGGCAAGCAGCAACGAAATTCCTGAAAGATGGCTGAGGGCACAGGAAAGAAGCGCATAATATGGTGAGATTTTTACTTCATACCTGTTGCATACTGTTCATCACATCATGTGTGGCGCAAAATGCTGGAAAAACCAATTCAGCGCTGAATGATCTGCTTGCTGACACAACATTCCGCACGGCGCATATCGGTGTAAGCGTTTATGATCCGGCAGAACGTAAGTTTATATATAAATACCAGGGTGATAAATATTTTGTGCCTGCATCGAATGTAAAAATTGCTACATGTTATGCGGTGATGAAGTACCTGAAACACATTCTGCCCGGGATAAGGTATTATGAAAACGACACTGCCATATACATTGTGCCTACCGGCGATCCTACATTTCTTCATAAGGGTTTCGTCAGTCAGCCGGTATTTGATTTTTTAAAGAAACAGCAAAAAAAACTGTACATCACCGACCGCAACTGGAAAGATAAAGAACTGGGCAACGGCTGGTCGTGGGATGATTATAGTGATGAATACATGGTGGAAAGAAATTCATTTCCCATATACGGCAACACATTAACGTGGGTGCAGGAAAAAATGCGCAGCAATAGTGGAGGAACGGAAGAATCGTTTTCCATTTATTCTGATCCTGAAGTGAACTGGAAAGTAAAATTTGAAACGGATTCAGGTGCACATACATTTAAAGTAACGCGCGACAGGCTCACTAATATTTTCAGGGTTACCGAAGGGAGGGAGCCGCATAAAGAAGTAACGGTCCCTTTTATTGTGAACGGAATATCCTCAGCACTGGAGCTGCTACCAGATACACTTGGTAAAAGTATTGCCGTTAATAATAATTTTTTTCTTACTGATCCGCAGCAGCGGGTGGTGTGGTCGCAACCGGCAGATTCGGTACTGCGGCTGATGATGCAGAACAGCGATAATTTTTTCGCTGAGCAGTTGCTGCTGATGGTGGCGGAAGAAAGAACTGGAATATTGAATGACCAGGTGATCATTGATACGGTTACCCGTTATATGAAAAATAAAATAACGTGGGTGGATGGAAGCGGATTGAGCAGGTATAATTTATTTACGCCGGATGCTTTTGTTGAACTGCTGGATTCGATGCGTACTGAGTTCGGCATGGAGCGCGTGAAGGAAATATTTGCAACAGGCGACTCAGGCACATTGAAAGGGTATTATGTTAGTGATAGCGGTAAGATATATGCGAAAACAGGATCAATGGGTGGCGTGCTGGCGCTGAGTGGATATATATATGGAAAGAATAACCGTTTGTTGATCTTTTCTGTGATGATCAATAATTATACAGGGTTGAACAGAGACGGAAGAAGAGCGATTGAGCGGTTTATTA
Source organism: Flavitalea sp. (assembly GCA_035525775.1). GTDB lineage: Bacteria > Bacteroidota > Bacteroidia > Chitinophagales > Chitinophagaceae > Flavitalea. The sequence continues at coordinate 1,601 of DATLDR010000183.1, read as the reverse complement.
AAAAGTTGATGTGAGCGAGGTTTCGCACATCGATGCAGTGATAAATTGTCATTGAGGGTGGCAATATTATTCAGACCTTCAAAGCATCAACAGCCGCCTGCGTTATACATTCAGAATTCATGTACCTTCACTTTACCTCTCGAAGTGGCTGCCGCAAAAAGATATACGCCCCCGCCGGATGCTGTTACTTCTCCGGAGTTTATGCTGTTACAACAAGTAGCGGCAGGAAGCCAGGAAGGGTATCGGCAGTTATTCGAACAGTATTTACCGAAACTCGTTTTTTATCTGGAGCCGCTTTGCGCTGGCAGCAACAGCAGTATCGATTACCAGGATGTGATACAGGATATTTTTCTGCAATTATGGGAAAAGAAAGAAACGCTGACTGCTATTCGCTCGTTCGACCATTATCTTTTCCGGATGGCGAAGAACCGTTTTCTCGATCTGTTGCGAAAAGAAACGAGCAATCAGAAATCGGCCCGTCGGTATGTTTTTGTAAAAAAAGACGGCCACGCGTTGCTGCCGGAAGACAAGATACTGTTTGATGAATATCATCAGCATGCACAGGCGGCTATTGAATCGCTCTCACCGAAACTGAAAACCGTGTTCATTTTGAGCACGCAGGAAGACAAGTCGCTGGATGAGATCGCAGAAATGCTTGAGCTATCAAAAGAAACGGTGAAAAAGCGCTTATATATGGCGCGTAAATTCATCCAGGAATACCTGCGCCAGCACACCGACCTTATATTTTCTGTTCTTCTACTTCCTCTTTTGTCTTCATCAAACGTCTTTTAGTAATAAGGTTCTTTTTTTCAATAACACGGTTGTTTTCATGGAAGTGAATGAAGCGATCATACTGGCCAAAAAATTAGCGCTGCGCGAGCAGTCACCTGAAGAGATGGAGGCCATCACTGACTTTCTGAAAACAGCCAGTCGTGCAGAGGCAGAATCGTTCATGGAAGAGTACCATGCGGCTATACCGGTGAACGGTGATTTTGCTAAAGCCGATCAGCAATTAATTGACCGGCTTCATGGACTGGATCTGCATGAAAAGAACCATTATCCGCCCACTGTGCACCGCGTGCATTTTTTGAAACGCTCATGGTTCCGCTATGCAGCCGCGGCGGTATTGCTTATTACTTTCGTCTCTGTTGCTTACCTCTGGAATATACAAAAAGAAAAACCCTCTGCTACACTGGTCAAATCCAACCCTGTGAAAACCGACATCCCTGCCCCCACAGCGAACCGTGCTACGCTGACACTCTCCGGGGGACAGCAGATTCTCGTGGACAATGTTAGAGATGGCAGGCTCGCGGCGGAAGGGCAGGTGTCAATTGAAAAAACAACCGATGGACGGATTGTCTATAGCGCCTTATCAACAACGAAGGAACTGCTCTACAATACACTGGTGGTGCCAAGAGGCAGCCAGGTGGCGAGCATCACGCTCGCCGATGGCTCACGGGCATGGTTAAACGCAGAATCATCGCTGAAGTATCCTGTCGCCTTTGTCGGCAGGGAACGTAAAGTAGAGATCACTGGCGAAGTATACTTCGAAGTGTCGAAGGATCCAAAGAAAAAATTTATTGTGAGTGCGAACGGTGTAA
>DATLDR010000178.1:0-7226 GCA_035525775.1 Flavitalea sp. | reverse complement strand
CAAAAACCCTGTGTATAGTGTACTATGGCTGATCGTAACCTTCTTTGCCATTTCAGGTCATTATATATTAATGAACGCACAGTTCCTTGGAATTGTAAATCTTATTGTTTATGCTGGTGCTATTATGGTGCTGTTCCTTTTTGTAGTAATGCTGATGAATCTGAATGCAGATTCCGAGCCGCAAAAAAATAAATGGATCATGCTGGCCGGCACTGTTGCCGGCGGATGTCTTTTACTCGTAATAGGGGCTGCACTGAAAAACGCTGAAGTAAAAGGAATGGGCACTGAAATGAAAACAGGTGACATCGGCCTCATCAGCAATCTCGGAAAAGCATTGTTCACCGACTATATTATTCCATTCGAAATAAGCAGTATCCTGTTTTTAAGCGCAATGGTAGGAGCGGTGGTGATCGGTAAAAAATAACTAACTGTAATTATGCCAATAGAACGGTACATATTTCTTTCCATAACTCTTTTCTGCATAGGGATCGCAGGCGTGCTGATCAGGCGCAATGCAATAATAGTATTCATGTGCATAGAGCTTATGCTGAATGCTGTTAACCTTTTACTGGTGGCATTTTCAAAAATGCATCACCTGAAAGCAGGTGCTGCAAATGCAACAGCAGGTATAGACGGACAATTGTTCGTTTTCTTTATAATGGTGGTAGCAGCCGCAGAAGTAAGTGTGGGCCTTGCGATCATTGTGATGATGTACAGAAATGTTCATTCTGTAGATGTAAATTTTCTCAACAGATTGAAACATTAAAAAGTTAAAAGTTAAAAGTCAAAAGTTAAAAGTTAAAAGTTAAAAGTTAAAAGTCAAAAGTTAAAATTCAATGCAAAAATAAAAAGTCAAAAGTTAAAAACTAATAATTAAAATAAAGTCAATTGAAAGTTTTATGTTATGAATTTAGTTTTCAGTTTAAACCATGAAAACTTTTAACTTTTAACTTTTCACTTTTAAGATATAAGAAATGAATCAATTAGTTTACCTGGTTCCTGTGTTCCCGCTGATCGGATTTTTAATAAACGGAGTGCTCAGGAATTATTTATCAAAAAATATATCGGGCACTATCGGCAGCGGCTCTGTTTTTATTTCCTTTATTATTTCCATAGTTCTCTTTATCGATGTAACGGAAGGGGTAACGTTCGACGATCCGTTATTTGATTTTATCAGCGTTGGTAAATTATCCATTCCCTTTGCATTTAAGGTAGATCAGCTTTCATCAATATTCCTACTCATCATAACTGGCGTTGGCTTTTTGATACATGTATACTCCACAGCATACATGAAAACAGAAAAAGGCCCTCACTTCGCAAGGTATTTTGCCTACCTCAACCTGTTTGTGTTTTCTATGTTACTGCTGGTGATGGGGTCAAACTTTGTGATCATGTTCATCGGCTGGGAAGGCGTTGGTTTATGTTCGTACCTGTTAATAGGCTATTGGTTTAAAAATGATTCTTATAATAATGCGGCAAAGAAAGCATTTATCATGAACCGCATTGGCGATCTTGGATTTCTTATCGCTATTTTCTGGATGATCATGCTGTTTGGTTCGGTGAGCTTTGCCGAAGTATTTACTAAAGCATCAGCAATGCCGATGGGTGCGGCAGCACTTACAGGAATTACTTTATTGCTTTTTCTTGGTGCTACGGGTAAATCGGCGCAAATACCTTTATACACGTGGTTGCCAGATGCGATGGCTGGTCCTACACCGGTTTCGGCATTGATACATGCAGCAACAATGGTAACTGCAGGTATCTACATGATTGCGCGAAGTAATGTGTTGTTTACACTTGCACCTGTCACTCAAACGGTTGTTGCTATTACCGGATTATTAACAGCAATATTTGCTGCAACAATAGCATTGAAACAAAACGATATTAAAAAGGTGCTGGCTTATTCAACTGTGAGTCAGCTTGGTTACATGTTCATCGGTCTGGGCGCCGGTGCATATACAGGTGCTGTATTTCATGTGATGACACATGCATTTTTCAAGGCGCTGCTCTTTCTCGGTGCAGGATCGGTAATACATGCCATGCACCATGAACAGGATATACGATATATGGGAGGATTGAAAAAGTTCCTTCCCATAACACATGCTACATTCCTGATTGGATGCATTGCCATCTCCGGCATTCCACCGCTTTCAGGCTTTTTTTCAAAGGATGAAATACTGGCTGCTGCCTGGACTACCAATAAAGTTTACTGGATAGCTGGTGTAATAGGCGCATTTATGACTGCATGGTATATGTTCCGATTATATGCCACTACTTTCCGTGGTAAATTCAGGGGGACTGACGAACAGAAACATCATTTGCATGAGAGTCCGCCCGCAATGGCGATCCCGCTGATTGTTCTTGCAATACTTTCAATAGCTGGCGGATGGATTGGCATCCCCGGAATATTTATTCCCAATGCTCATAAACTGGAGCAATTTCTTGCGCCTGTTTTTGCTGAATCACATCGTCTGAAAGAAACACATCACCTGGATCATGCTACTGAATTACTGCTGATGGCTGTTTCTGTTGGCGGTGCATTGCTCGCTGCGATAATTGCATGGGCCCGATACAGCAGAAAGCCGGATATCGCGTCACCAGCAGGTGTAGGCAGAGTGCTGGAAAATAAGTGGTATGTTGATGAATTGTATGATACCATCATCGTGAAACCTGCATACCGGTTCGGGCGGTTCCTCGACAGGCGCATAGAAAAAAATATCATTGACTGGATAGTTAACGGATTTGGAAAATTGGTACAATACGGAAGCCGGCAGATGAGGTGGATGCAGAGCGGCCAGGTAGGCAGCTATGTGCTGCTGATGGTGCTGGGGATGCTTGTGTTTTTTGTTGTACAATTCTTCATTAAAAAATAATTGATGATACCTGTATTACTTATAGTGGTTCCATTATTGTGCGGCGCAATATCTTTCTTCACGAGATCGGAAAGTAGTGTAAAAACCTGGGCACTAGTTTCATCACTTATCACACTGGTTGTTTCACTTGCAGGTTTTGCTTTACATAATGATCATGATGTACTGTATGCTGACGCAGACTGGATGCCAATGCTGGGCAGCAGTTTTTCTGTACGCCTTGATGGAATGGGAAAGATCCTCTGCCTGTTGACAGGCATCTCATTCCCGGTGATATTCATTGCAACTTGGCGCAATAGCTATCGCAACGCCCATAACTTTTTTGGCCTGATGCTATTGTCTCAGGCAGGACTAATGGGCGTTTTTACGGCATACGACGCATTGCTGTTCTACTTTTTCTGGGAACTTGCGCTGATACCTGCTTATTTTCTTTGTTCACAGTGGGGCGGTGAAAGAAGAATACCGGTTACATTCAAATTTTTTATTTATACGTTCGTAGGATCACTCTTCATGCTGATCGGAATAATATATATGTACACAAAAACTCCGGATCATTCATACTCACTTGAATCATTTTACAAGCTTAACCTGCCTGTGAAAGACCAGATGTGGCTGTTCTGGTTGATGTTTGTGGCTTTTGCAGTGAAGATGCCAATCTTCCCGTTTCATTCATGGCAGCCTGATACGTATGAACAATCTCCTACAGCTGTTACCATGGTACTGAGTGGCATAATGGTGAAGATGGGAGTATTCGGAGTGATCAGGTGGCTGGTGCCCATCATTCCAACAGGATCATGGGCATGGGGCGACACCGTTTCTACGTTCGCCATCATAGGTATGATCTACGCGTCATTGATCGCTATGAAACAGGATGACCTAAAGCGACTGATCGCCTATTCATCCATCGCACATATTGGATTGATGTGCCTTGCCATTTTTGCAACAGACAACATGGGTATGCAGGGAGTGATGATACAGATGTTCAATCATGGCATCAATATCATTGGCTTGTGGATAGTGGTTGAACTGATAGAGAGACAATTTAAAACAAGAAAAATGTCGGAACTGGGAGGACTTGCACAAAAAGCTCCTGCACTTTCAGTGTTGTTGATGATCGTGGCGCTGGCAAATGTTGCACTGCCATTAACGAATGCATTTGTAGGCGAGTTCCTGATGTTTGCCGGTGTGTTCAATTCAAATGTGTCACAATACAACGAAGTATTTATGGTGACGGCTGGTATTACGGTTATATTGTCGGCTGTTTATACATTGAATATGCTGCAGAAAGTTTTATTCGGCAATACCAGTGCCATTACTTCAACCGGGCGGGATATCAGGAAAAATGAAAAAGTGATCCTTGCTGTACTGGTAGTTGTAATACTTGCTGCAGGTGTATATCCTAAACCTATGCTCAAAGTATCACAGTCGACAGTAGACATGATTTTATCAAAGATGATAACCAAACATCCATAAGCGCGGAAGAATATAAATTATGAATGCAATAGTATTATCGTCCATCTGGGGAGTGATCATGATGTTTAGTGGCATTTTTACCAAACAACTTGCAACTATCAGGTGGGTGGCTGTTATTGGTATTGCCGTACTGCTGATATCCACATTGATGGAATTGAATGGCATTACATTTCTGCAGGTTGATACGAAGCGCATGCTGCTTTTTGATAATTTTTCTTTGCTGTTTAATGTGGTGATCTTTTCATGTGTTATGATTTATTTCCTGTTATCAGGCAAGGATATTGAAAAGGTAGGAATGGATGTTGCGGAATATTATGCGCTGCTTTTCTTTGTGCTGGCAGGTGTTGGCATCGCTTCATCATTCAATAGTCTTCTGATGTTATTTCTTGGAATAGAGATCATATCTATTCCGTTATATATACTAACAGGCAGCGATAAACGAAATCTTAAAAGCAATGAAGCTTCGCTCAAATACTTTCTGATGGGATCGTTTTCAACGGGCATCATGCTGATGGGTATTGCCCTCGTGTATGGTTCTAAAGGAAGTTTTAGTTTTGATGTTATCGGCAGCAATACGACAGAGCTTACCCCAATGATGTCTGCCGGACTTCTTCTGCTGATGTTTTCCATGGCTTTTAAAGTAAGTGCTGCACCATTTCATTTCTGGACGCCAGATGTGTATGATGGCGCACCCGGTGTATTCACGTCTTTTATGGCTACCATAGTCAAGGCGGCCGCCTTTATTGCTTTCATAAAATTATTCAGAGGATGCTTTTTTGATATCCACGGTAAATGGCAACTGATCGTTTCAATCATCACCGCTGCCACTTTGTTCATTGGAAATATAACGGCTGTTTTCCAGCAAAGTGTAAAAAGAATGCTTGCTTATTCAAGTATCGCCCAGGCTGGCTTCATGATGTTTGCTATAGTGGCGCTGAATGATATCGCCATGGAAGGATTACTTTATTATGCAGCCGCTTATTGCCTGGCAACGATTGGTGTGTTCGCCATTCTTGTACGCATGAAGGATTACACATTTGATGGTTTTAATGGAATGGGCAAGCATCATCCTGCACTGGCTGCAGCTAACACAGTATTCATGCTTTCACTTGCAGGCATTCCGGCAACTGCAGGCTTTATGGCGAAATTCTACATGTTATATGCGGCCATTAACAGCGGCAAAGTTTTATGGCTGGTGATTGTTGGTATTTTATGCGCTGCAATAAGTGTGTACTATTATTTCCGCGTTATACAGGCCATGTATTTCAAAGAAGGAGAAAAGCAGGTTATTGAAACCGGTCCTGGATTTAAGCTGCTGCTGGGGATAACCGCAGCTATAATTGTCTTGCTTGGAATTTTTCCGCAATGGTTGCTGGATAAGTTATATTATTTTATTTAAGATTTCTTGAAAGCGAGAACGAGAATCGGGAAATCGGGAAGCGGGAATATAAATTTACTCATACCTCAAGGCTTCAATTGGATTTAAACGGGATGCTTTAAATGCAGGGTATAAACCAGCCAATAATCCTACAATAGAACAGATCACCACTCCAAGTACTACCCAATCCCACGGAATTACAAAACCTGTTTTTAAAATAAGAGAAAATCCATTTCCAAGAAGTACGCCCAGTATTACGCCGAACACTGCACCCATCAGGCTAATGATGATCGCCTCAAATAAAAACTGCTGACGCACATTAATCTGTTTTCCGCCAATTGCTTTTACCAGCCCGATTTCTTTAGTGCGTTCGGTAACTGCAACCAGCATAATATTCATTAATCCTATTGCAGCTCCTGTAAGTGTAATGAAGCCAATTACCAGTGCCGCTCCTGTCAGGAACCCAAGATTTTTTAGCAGCATCTCAACAAAGCTGTCGCTTTTATCGATCACAAAGTTTTCGGTTTCAGTTGTAGACAACCGGCGTATAGGCCGGAATGTAGCAGTGGCTTCTCCAATCGCTGCATCCATGTACCTGATGTCACTTACTTTTATCTGTATGTTGAATGAAGCATTAGGATTAGAGTTGAAAAAGCGCTGCACATTGCGGTAAGAAGTAACAACAATATTATCCCAGCTGAAACCAAGTGACGATCCCTTTTCATTGAGTATTCCAACAATACGGAAAGGAATATTGTTTACACGGATAACATTTTCCAACGGCTTTTCAAGGTTGCCAAAAAGTTTTTTTGCAATTTCACTGCCGATCAGGCAAACATTTCTGCCACTTGAAACATCAAGATTGTTCAATGCTCTTCCATATGCAATCGTGAAGCCGTTCTGATCCACAAAATTTTCATCGCTCCCATAAACACGTATTGTAGGATTTGTTTTTTTGCTTGCATAAGAAACAACTGCATCACGGCTTCCAAAAAGATTAAGACAGATCTCAGCTGGAAAGGTGAAGTCCTGTTTGAATCGTTCTGCTTCAAACCTGGTAATCGGTTTTCCGGTACTTGATTTTCTTTCTTTCTTTTCACCCTTCTTTTCTTTCTGAACTCCAACCCTTCCATCGCCCATGTGGAAATTAGGTTCTTTGTATCTCACCGTAAATCCGTTTGCGCCCATTGAAGAAAAACTTTCCATGAACTTCTGCTGCATAGCTGTTATGGCCGTTTTTATTCCCACCAGTGCCATGATACCAAAAGCAATTATTGCAACAGTAAGTCCTGTGCGCAGTTTGTTTGCTTTCACAGTTCGGAATGCCAGTAATATGACGTCTTTTAAATTCAAAACACAATTTTATAACATGTAGGCTGTGGAAGTTAATCAACCTTAAGTGCTTTCACAATTCTCTCGTAAACATCCTGTAAATGGTAAGTGCTCATTTTATCAGTATATCCGGGGAGGCTTTTTCCAATTTCATCTTTTAATGAGCGAAGTGA
>DATLDR010000147.1:0-5512 GCA_035525775.1 Flavitalea sp. | reverse complement strand
TCAGGTGGTTGATCGTTTGTTTTAATCCCGCAAAGAATTTTTCGTTATCAATTCTCCATCCCACAGATGCTGAGGGAAACAATGCATAACGACTATCTTCAGGAAATTTCGAGCTGCCATCGTAACGGCCATTGAACTCGAACAAAAACCTATCATCATATACGTAATTTACCCTTCCAAAAACACCCCTGATCGCATATTCGTTCGTACCATCATAAGCGTACGCGTTACCTGACGCCAGCGTCATATAGGGTATCCTGTCGATAATTAAATTCCTGCGTTCACCCCAGAGATAGTCATACCTGGCATCTTCCTGGTTAAATCCTATCAGGAATTTAAAAGCATGTACATTGTTAAGCGTCTTTGTATAATCAGCAAAGGCATTAAATACATGGTACTTGTCATTATAATCAACCCGTGTTACCCGGTTCGGGCTCATATAAGAGCCCATGACGTTGCCATCTTTATCATAGTAAGGGAAACTGCGCGCGTACCGCAATTCATTTGTGCCCTTCGTGTTGGCTGAGTAATTGAAATTAACTGTCATATCCTTAATCGGCCTGATCTGAACAGTACCGGTCATCCATACATCTTTAATATCTCTTGTCTGGTAACCACCTTCAACCAGCATCTGAGCTGGATTTCCGATAGATTCCATGTGCGACCAGTTGCCATTGGGATCTTTAAATGGTTGGGTTGAATAAGTCCACGTCTGATACAGTGTCTTACTCTCGTTAAATTCATCGCCATACCATGGATAGTTGGGAGGAAACCTTTTTTCGCTGTTATTTACAGAAGTTTTGAATCCTACAGTGATCCAGTCGGCCACCTGATAGCTTAAATTCGCCATTAAATTATAGCGATTCAAATGTTCGTCAAAAAATTCCTTTTTGGTAAGACCCTTCTGGTTTAAATAAGAGAATGATGTGTAATAGGTGAACTTGTCTGTACTACCTGAGATACTGGCAGTATGTTGCTGCATTGGATAGCTTTCATTCTGGAGAATCTTTTCCCACTCTTCATTAGCGACTCCGGTCCAAACATTTGGGGTTGCGGGATGAATTATAGACGAGGGTTTGGAAGGATCGTAATAATGAGCCAGCATCGCCTCCATCGTAATATCGTCAAAATAATTTCGTCCGTTTACCCTTTGATACGCCTCATTCATCCAGTCTATTCTCTCCTTTGTGTCTATGAAATCAATAGTCCTTGTAGGCTTATTGATTGCATAAAATGATGCTAAAGAAACTTTGGGCTTACCGCCTCGCTTTTTTCCTGTTTTAGTAGTTATCAGAATAACTCCATAACCTGCACGTGCACCATAAATTGCAGCGGAAGCCGCATCTTTGAGCACAGTAACATTATCAACATCATTCGGATTAATCAGGTTGATATCCATAGGGATACCATCTACCAATATTAAAGGACTGCCACCATTGATCGAGGTGTTACCACGTATATTGAAGTTAGCCGCCTGTCCAAGTGATCCATTGCCCGGCGTAATATTAAGATTGGATATAGTTCCCTGCAGGCCTTGTCCAAGGCTTGTGATTGGCCTGCCTTCTAAAACTTTAGATGTTACATTAGATACCGCTCCTGTCAGATTAGCTTTCTTTTCCGTACCATATCCTACCACAACCACATCGCTTAACCCGGCAAAATCACTGTCTAAAGTAATAGAAAAATCCCTTTGCCCTCCCACTGTGATACTTTTGTCGGTGAAACCTACGCTCGAGATTTCCAATACAGCGTTTGCATTGGGGACATTGAGGCTAAAACGGCCATCATTGTCGGTTGTGGTGCCATTTTGAGTGCCTTTGACAACCACGGATACCCCCTGCAATGGTTTGCCCTCCTGATCGACAACTCTTCCACGAATTTCAATCGGTGGATAATACGTGCCATAATTTAATTCGGCGTTTGCCTGAAGTGATGTTGCAAAAAGAAAAATTGAAATAAATTTTGCAAACAAAAGCAGCTTTGCCAAAAATTTTTGTTTTGACCTGGCGTAGAAGGTTTCTGAAAACATAACTTTAAATTTTAGTTATACAGTGACAAGTTTCGAAAGCCGATTATTAAAAAATTTCTCAAGGGTACACCGTGACATGTGGTTTTGAAAAAGTTGAAACGATACGGTGAAAATGTAATCTCTTAGGGTTTAATTTACAATTCCTTTATATGTAAATCCTTCCATCGTACTTTTATACCTCCACCATCATGAATCTGTAAAGCAATAAATCCCTTCCCTGCGCCAAATTTGTTATCATTTAGATGAATCATCTGGGTTCCATTCAGCCATGTGGTTACTTCATTTCCCTTCACTTTAATGCGCATGTGGTTCCATTCTCCTTCTCTTAGTATTTTTTCATTTTGAGGATCTGGCTGTATCAGCCATCCGCGCCCACCCTTACCGGATTCATAAATGCCACCGCTGTGTTCATCCATGTTAGCAACTTCTACCTGCCATCCGGTAATAGCTGTACCGTCGATAGTAGACCGGACAAAAATGCCGCTGTTGCCATTTGCTTCTTGCTTGTAGTTAACATCGAGTATAAAATCCTTGTACTCCTTAATAGTGGACAAGTAACCGAATTTTTTAGCTCTACCACTTTCACAAATTATTTCACCATTTTGAGCGTACCAGTTTTCGGTGCCGTGTTTTTTCCATCCTGTCAGATCTTTCCCATTAAACAGACTTTTGTATCCTTCAGGAATATAGGAAGGCGCAGGTGGCAATGGAGTTAAGTCAACCCTTCTATAAGATATTTCTGCACCTTCGGATTGTATTTGAATACGTCCTTTGCTGGGTCTAACAAAGAGAGCCTGATTTACAAGTGTGCCATTTAAATAAACCGACATTTGATCTCCATTTACAATACATTCCAAACGGTTCCATTCACCCGCAGGATTTTCAACGTCATTTATTCCCCTGAATCCCTTCTCATCCTTCCAATTAGGATCACGGCCAATCCAGTTTACCCGAGCATAATTTTCATTCACCGGATCTCCGCCTGGTTGAAAGATATAGGAGCCGTTTTGCTTTTGGGGGGCTACCGGGCACGTTATCAAAAATCTATTCGTTTCATCGCCAACAACGAGCAGATCACCGGTTCCACCTTCAATGATATTAATCTCAATTGAACGCATCCAGGTCCCGTCATACCCGCCGTCTTCACCGATTGAATGAAGAAGAAATCCGTTATCACGAGTTCTGTTTGCTCTTGTACCATAGGTTTTATTGCCCCATTTGTATTCTGCCACGAGTTTATAATTCTCAAACTCCTTGTCTGTAGTAATGCAACCCCACTCTTCGCCGGAAATGGATAACATGCCATCCTTAACTGTAAAGACTGACTTAGGGTCTTTATCTCTGCCGCGGTCTTTTATGAAGGTGTACCATCCGTCCAGATTTTTTCCATTAAAGAGGTGAATAGTGTTCTGAGGTTGAGGGGCCGAAGTCAGAGACTTAGATGATGCTTTTTGGGCAAATGCTCCGCCTGTTGCAATTAATAATGATATTATACATGCAGGAATTAACAGAAACATGTTTCTCATTTTTTCAAGTAATTAATGTGTAGCAAATGTGTGTTGCGCTCATCAGTTAAATTTAGTCCACGATCCCTGCTACTTTAATGTTTTTAAATATGTAAGTAAATTAGCCATGTCGTCCTTATTGATTGCGGTTTCCAATCCTTCAGGCATAATGGAAACCGACATAGGCGATATGGATTTTATATTGGATTTCAGAATGATCTGTACAACGTCACCTGGACTTTTAAGGGTTAGATTTAAAGCATTCTCACTTTTTATTATACCTGCAAATGTTTTCCCATCTGTGGTTTCAATAATGTATCCTTCATAGCCCGCGGCTATAGTATTATTAGGATCCAAGATCATGGTTAAAAGATTAATCTTCGGCTGATTGCTCAGAGCATACAGATTAGGAGCAAAATCGGCCCCGACTCCTTCCAGTCTGTGACAAACACTGCATGACATTTTAAACACAGCTTTTCCTTTCGCAGGATCTCCTTCAACTGTCGTTGAAGCATTGTAGTCAATAATGAGCTTTTTCCGATCGGCACCCGCACTACTCTTGAATAAATGTTTTGCTCTGTTGCTGATGGCTGAATCTGAATTTTCTAATAAGCGGTTTTGAGCATTTCTACTAATCGAGGACCCTGGTATTTTGTTAGCTTCGATAGCGGCTATTAAAGATTTCGATCTTCCTGTCTCCGATAAAAATCCGGATTCCACCACGTCATGCACTTTAGGGTTAAGCAGCTTCCACTTTTTCAATATTATATTGGTAGATACATCCTGAGTGCTTCTCAAAAGAACATTTATAGCCGCACGTTGAATATCTGCCGACTCATTAGGCTCAAGCAGCTTTTCCAACAGTGTGAAAGAATCTCCTTTGAGATCTAGTCCCAGAATCTTAATAGCCATCAGACGGTTTTCCAATGGCTGGTTGATATCCGAAGCAGTTGTTTTTGCATTACGTATAATATTGGATAATTCAACCGAAGGCATCAATTGAATTTCGGAAACCACATCTATCACTGTCTCTCTGATGCGTGGTGACCTATCTGACATCAAAGAAATTAATCCTTGCTGCCCTTCGGACGTCAATTTGGTTTTACTTGTATTTCTCGCCAACCCATCTTTCAAACCTGTCAATACTGATAAAACCAACCCACTATCTCTGGCTGCTGATATTGTTTTCACCAGTGAAGAGATTTCATTTTCATTATTTCTAAATCCAACAATCGATGCTGTTTTTTTCAAAAATTCATTTTTGCCAATATTTTCAGCATCCGCTTTTGGCTTAAAATCTTTATAAGCGTCGAACCACTGCATTGCATTTTGTGATGCGCTCAATAATGCAGCGGTTTGAAACCATTCGTCATTGATGTGTGTGGAAAGAATTCGGTTCAAAGGCTGAAAGACCTGCGCGTTTGTTTTTCCAACATTACCGAGAGTTAAAGCTACCTGAAACTGAACAAACGAATTTGCATCAGCAGAAGCATTGATAACCTCATCTAAAATCTTCTTTTTCTCCAACCTTCTTTCTGCCAGCAACACGGCATGCTTTCTAACGAGAGGAGCAGGGCTCTGAAAAGCCTGTTCCACTAGAGTGTCTGACAAAGCACCTAATCCTTCAAGAGTCCATAAGCAGTGGATAGTGCCTTCAGCAGTTAAGTCAGTTGATAATAAGTTCGTAATGAGCCGAACGGCTGCCGGATCTTTGCGATCCACCAGTAATCGCTGGGCGTTTGTGCGCAACCACATGTTCGGATGATTCAGATATTCAACCAAACCTTTAATATCAATTTTACTCAATTCCGGCATTTTGTTTTTGCCGGTCTTAAAGTCGTTGGGTACAATTCTATAAATTCTTCCAAGGTCATTTCCGGCTAAAAAGTCAGCCTCTTTTATTACGCCCGCATGCGTATAGAATCCAGCCGAATCTGCCATCTGTAACCAATCGGGATGCTCGACCAGCTTGCGGTAG
>DATLDR010000050.1:0-12765 GCA_035525775.1 Flavitalea sp. | reverse complement strand
AAAAGGGCCGGCCTAATTTCACAGATAGAAGATCTTGAACATGTAAATGACGACTTTACCCACCAGATTTTCACTGAACTCGGAAGAAATTTCATCACTCCCTTCGACAGGGAAGACATCCATTACCTTGCTACCTCGCTGGATGATGTGTGTGACTACATCTTCGCTACAGCTAAAAAAATAAACTTCTACAAGGTCAATCCAAATGACCAGGGTATCCAGAAAATGGCCGATTTGATTGAACAGGGCTCAGAACAGATCCGTGCCGCGGTGCATGAATTGCGGAACATGCGTGATATGCGCAAGATCACGGAAGCGCTGGTAAAAGTCAACAGCATCGAAAACCAGGCAGACGATATCTTCGACCTTAGCATCGAGCGTTTATTCGAAACAGAACCCGATGCAAAAGAAGTGATCAAAAAAAGAGAGATCTACCAGGTAATGGAGATTGTTACAGACAAATGTGAAGACGCCGCGAACGTTATAGAATCGATCATCATCAAATACGCTTAATCTACATGACTTTCCTGGTAGTGATCATAGTGCTTGCACTGGTGTTTGATTATATAAACGGGTTTCACGACGCTGCAAACTCAATAGCAACAATAGTATCTACTAAAGTACTTACGCCTTTCCAGGCTGTATTGTGGGCAGCATTTTTCAACTTCGCAGCTTTCTTTGTTTCAAAATACCTGATAGGTGAATTCAAGATCGGTAATACGATCGCTAAGTCTGTGAATGAAAACTTTATCACGCTCGAGGTGATTTTTGCAGGGTTGATTGCTGCAATAATCTGGAACCTGCTTACGTGGTGGTTCGGTATACCATCAAGTTCATCGCATACGCTTCTGGGTGGTTTTATGGGTGCGGCGATTGCCCATGCCGGTGCATTAAGCGAAAATGGAGTGAATGTGATCAACTATGCGAAAGTGATCCCCACTTTCGCCTTCATATTTCTTTCGCCACTCATAGGGATGATCATGGCTTTTATGATAACGGTTGTTATCGTCAATATCTGCCGAAAGGCAAATCCATATCGTGCCGACAGCTGGTTCAGGCGGCTGCAGCTCGTTTCATCAGCATTATTCAGTCTCGGTCATGGTGGTAACGATGCCCAAAAAGTAATGGGCATCATCGGCGCTGCAATCATTTTTTACGAAAAGCAGCGTGGTGTTGATCTCACATTCAATGAATTTGTAAGCCAGTATATGTGGGTACCAATAGCGAGCTTTACTGCAATAGCCCTTGGCACCATGAGCGGTGGATGGAAGATCGTTAAAACGATGGGCACACGTATCACCAAGGTTACGCCATTGGAGGGTGTAAGTGCTGAAACGGCAGGTGCCGCTACATTATATATTACAGAACACCTTGGCATCCCGGTGAGCACCACGCATACGATCGCCGGATCTATCATTGGTGTTGGCGCAACAAAGCGTCTTTCAGCGGTTCGCTGGGGGGTAACTATCAACCTGCTATGGGCTTGGATTCTTACGATTCCTGTAAGCGCACTTCTCGCCGCTGCCATATATTATATTGGAAAACTTATATTCTGACTTCATTTTATAAGGGTTTCTTGCTACTTTGCCACCCTTAATAATGAAAGGAATCATTTTAGCAGGAGGCACCGGAACCCGTTTACATCCGATTACTTATGCAATAAGTAAGCAGATCATACCGGTTTATGATAAGCCGATGATCTATTACCCCCTATCTGCGTTATTACTCGCAGGCATTAACGAGATACTTATCATTTCTACGCCTCACGATCTTCCGCAGTTCAGATTATTATTAGGTGATGGCTCAAAACTGGGACTTAAATTTTTTTATGAAGAGCAACCAGACCCTAATGGACTTGCCCAGGCGTTTGTAATAGGAGAGAAGTTTATTGGAAAAGACAAAGTAGCGCTGGTGCTGGGTGATAATATATTTTATGGGGCCGGTCTGGGCGAGAAGCTCCGGAAAAATACCGACCCCGTGGGCGGGATAGTATATGCGTATAAGGTAAGTGATCCTGAACGGTACGGTGTAATTGAATTCGACAGGGAGAATCGAGTAATATCTATTGAAGAAAAACCAAAAAAGCCTAAAAGCTCATATGTTGTTCCCGGAATATATTTTTATGATAATGATGTGGTGTCGATAGCGAAAAATCTGTCTCCGAGCGCAAGGAATGAGTATGAAATTACCGATGTAAATAAAGAATACCTTCGCAGGGGAAAGTTGCAGGTTTCAATACTAGACAGGGGAACAGCCTGGCTCGATACCGGAACTTTCGATTCTCTTATGCAGGCAAGTCAGTTTGTTCAGGTAATTGAACAAAGGCAGGGAATCAAAATAGCCTGTATTGAAGAGATCGCTTACAGAAAGGGATTCATATCAAAAGAACAACTTGAAGAAATGGCTCAGCCACTTTTAAAAAGCGGCTACGGTGAATATCTGATGAAAATTGTAAATGAAAGCTGAACCTACAAAAACATTATAATGAAGAAAATTCTGGTAACCGGTGGATGTGGCTATATAGGATCTCATACAATAGTTGATCTTGTTGAAAACGGGTTGGATGTTATTTCAGTTGACAACAATTCAAGATCATCAGCGAGAATACTGGAAGGTGTTGAAAAGATCACCGGAAAAAAAGTGAAAAATTACAAGGTTGACCTTTGCAATTTCGATGACACTTTCGCGATTTTCCAGGAGAATGAAGACATTGAAGCGATCATTCATTTTGCTGCTTATAAGGCCGTAGGTGAATCTGTTGAACAGCCGCTGATGTATTTTGAGAATAATCTGGTTTCATTGATCAACCTGCTTAAATGTGTTCAGGAATTTCATATCCCATACTTTGTATTTTCTTCTTCATGCACCGTATATGGCAACCCTGATGTTATTCCCGTTACGGAACTTACTCCGCCCAAGCCTGCTGAATCTCCTTATGGATACACCAAGCAGATGGGAGAACAGATCATCAATGAATTTTCAAAAGCTAATCCGGCTCAGTGTGTATTATTGAGATATTTTAACCCTGTTGGTGCACATCCTTCCGGTCATATAGGAGAGCTTCCCATCGGCAAACCTGCTAACCTTGTACCTGTTATTACGCAGACAGCTATCGGTAAGCTTCCGCAGGTGACTATTTATGGCGACGACTATCCAACGCGAGATGGCACCTGTATCCGCGACTTTATACATGTAAGCGATATCGCACACGCCCATACCCTAGCGGTTCAATTCCTTTTAGAAGGTAAAACAAACAAGCGCTGCGAAGTTTTCAATCTCGGAACCGGTAACGGAGTTACTGTACTTGAAGCCATCAAAGCTTTTGAAAAAGTAACAGCAGAAAAATTAAATTATGTTGTTGGACCCCGCCGGACCGGTGATGTTGTAGCGATCTATGCGAATAATGATTATGCAAAGTCGCAACTTAGCTGGGAGACAAAATACTCTCTCGAAGATATGCTCTCTACCGCCTGGAAGTGGGAGCAGAAATTAAAGGTTGACGAGAAGTTTTTTCAGAGCAGGCCGGTCGACCTTAATTAAGTTTTCCTTTTCTTTGCACCACGAAAAAAATCAGGATGTTAAAAGATATTCAGTCTACGGGGCAGAAAGACACACGCAGTGGTTTTGGTGATGGCATTGTTGAAGTAGCCAGAAAAAATCCGAACATTGTTGCGCTTACTGCAGATCTCGCAGGCTCCATGAAACTGAACCAGTTCATCAAAGAATTTCCTGAAAAATTCGTACAGGTAGGTATTAGCGAGGCTAATATGATCGGAATAGCAGCAGGACTTACTATAGGTGGTAAAATTCCGTATACTACAACCTTCGCAAACTTCTCAACAGGCCGGGTTTATGACCAGATACGCCAGTCGGTGGCTTATTCAGGAAAAAATGTAAAGATATGCGCGTCACATGCAGGACTTACATTAGGTGAAGATGGCGCTACGCACCAGATACTTGAAGATATAGGACTCATGAAAATGCTGCCCGGTATGACGGTCATTGTACCATGCGATTATAATCAGACAAAGGCCGCAACGATTGCTATCGCAGATTTTACAGGACCAGTTTATCTGCGCTTTGGACGCCCCAACTGGCCCATTTTCACTTCACCGGAAGATTTTACGATTGGTAAGGCACAGCATTTTTCAGAAGGCAGCGATGTATCAATATTTGCGTGCGGGCACATGGTGTGGAAAGCAATTGAAGCAGGAAAAATTCTTGAAGAGAAAGGAATAAAAGCAGAAGTAATCAATATCCACACTATTAAACCTCTCGATACAGAAGCGGTGCTTACATCATTGAGAAAAACAAAATGCGCCGTAACTGTCGAAGAGCATAATATTATCGGTGGACTTGGAGATGCCATCGCACAAATTGCTGTAAAATCATTTCCGGTGCCAATTGAATACGTTGGCACAAAAGATACTTTCGGTGAAAGCGGTACACCTACGCAACTGCTAACCAAGTATGGTCTGGACACACCAAATGTTCTTGAAGCCGTTGAAAAAGTTATGCAACGGAAGGCTCAATAACGGCTTTTTTTATATCATGATAAAATAAGAACGTCCAGTGTTCTTCTATCCCTTTCTTCCACCATTCATGCCTTAGCTGCATGCACTTTTTTCCATTGTAATCGTATTTAGCAACGTACCGGCTTTTCATCTGCTGAAATTGAGGTGCATCATCGCCGCCATAAAAAATTGTTTTTCCACTTTCTGTAATCCAGAACACCTGGTGATACCGGCTGTGACCTGAAGTCATTTCATAGTGAATATAATGATCAATATCACCATCCCCGTTAAGCAATTCAACGTGTGGGGAATCATGAAGACAATCGAGTTCTTTTTTAATGTAGGAAGAGGAATGTTCGCTCAGCGCAAAATCGACCTCCTGTTTCTGGATATAATATTTTGCCCCGGGAAAGGTAAGACGCCTTGCCCCGTCCGATTCATCCAGGCAGCTTATTCCGCCTGAATGATCTTTATGCAGGTGACTCATCAGTACTTTTGTTACTTCAGAAGGGTTAATACCATTGTGCATCATATTCTGATGTATCTGTAAAATACCATTCTCATTCCTGAAACCAAGACCTGTATCAAGCAGCAGCACATCGTTGTCAGTTATTACAAGAAAAGGTTGCACTTCAACTAGAAGACTACCCTGTGAACGCTGGCTCAGCACATCCTTCTGTTCATCAAACGGAACAAATATTTTTGTTTTATCTACCGTAAATGAGCCTTCGCTTAATGGAATGATTTTCATTGATGATTATTTGATGCTGCTGGTCTTATTTAATCCAGATCCTTCACTTCGCTCATGATGACATTAACCTTCTCCCTTCTTCCTTTTCCTCTGCTGTTTCACGCAAACGCGCAACGGTTCGCAAAGAGATACACCCTCATCTCTTCCCTCTGCCCTTAGCCGTCTGCCCGCTCCTCACCTCAGCACCATCTGCCTGTCTGCATCAAGCCGTATCAGTATAGCGAGCATAATTGAAAATGTAACAAGCGATGTGCCACCATAGCTGATAAATGGCAGTGGAATACCAATAACAGGAGCTAGCCCAATGGTCATGCAGATATTGATAGCTATATGAAAAAAGAAAACACATGCTACACCATATGCATAGCATCTGCTGAATACACTTCGTTGCCGCTCAGCGATGTGAACAATTCTTAACAACAGTATAAGGTATAAGGAGAGAAAAATAAAGCTGCCGATAAAACCAAAGCCTTCACCGATCGTACAAAAAATAAAATCGGTTCTTTGTTCGGGCACAAAATCAAACCGTGTTTGCGTACCTTTTAAAAATCCACGCCCTGTGAATCCACCTGAACCGATAGCAATTTTACTTTGCCGCACGTTGTAATCAGTAGCTTTCGATTTGGCGGAGGCTAAATCTTCTGCGTCCACACTGTTGATCGCTGCATATGGGTTCTCACGACCAATAAGTGAGAATATTCTTTCTACCTGGTGCTTCTGCAGTACATGAGTGAACAGGAAAGGAACGGCAAAACGCTGAATGCTCACACAAACCAGCCATATAACACCAATTGTAATGAGCACCTGCCTTTTTCTTTTTATCTGTCGCCTGAATAAATAAACAGCTATGGCCGCAATGACAGTGAGTGCTATAGCAAGAGTATTTTTTTCAACAAGCAAGGTGGCCACCACCAGAACAGCGAATGAAAATCCCACCACCAGGTAAATGGCGGGTAACCCTTCGCGAAACATCACCAGGAAAAACGCGAAGAAAACAAGCGCGAGACCTGTTTCTTTCTGCGCAATGGTAATAAGTGCAGGCAATACTACTATGCCTACTGCAATCAGTTGTGAACGTGGTTTGGTGAATTCCGTTTCCACGCGCGACAAATATTTCGCGAGTGCAAGTGCCACAAAAACTTTACAGATATCTGCAGGCTGCACCTGAAAACCTCCGAAACGGATGATCGATTCGGTTCCTTTCACTTCAGTGTGAAAAGGAAATACCAGCAGCAAAAGAAATATTCCTACTGCGTACCAGATGTTGGCTGTAGCTGTAAAAAATTTACTGTCGGTGAGTAAAATGAAAAGACCGATGATAAGTGAAATAATAAAAAAGAAAAACTGCTTGCCATAATCAGTGCGCAATTTCAAAAATCCGTCGAGAATGTTTTCACCTTCCCGGTACGTAACTGAAAAGATGCTGACGATTCCTATTGCGACCAGCGCTATATACAGCCATATCATCAACCAGTCGACTCCACGTGATATAGAAGGGTTTCTATGACTCATGCCGTGGTTCGTTTAACAGCGTTTCTCTTTTCAGGATATTGATTTATTAACAAACATGAAATGTTCTTTTTATTGTTGCTTTCAGGATAGCGCCCTGGTTTTTTAACCGGCGCCGGAACTACATTAAAAGCGGATTTTCTGTCGCTTTCATTATGAACTGGCGGCACGTAATATGATTTATTCAAAAATCTACGGATATATGTGCTATCCTTTGTCATATCGAACCACCTGAAAGCGCGGGTTGAATCTTCTATAAACTGAAGTCTTGAAAAATAAGATGGTATCAGGTTAGCAGCAGCAATGCGTTCAACTTCTTTTAATCTTTCCGTGCGTAGAGTATCATTAAGATATTTTTCCAGCATTAGAGACGCGATAGGTGCTGCCCATGTAGTACCAAAACCTGAATTTTCCACTACCACTGCAATCGCTATTTTAGGATTTTCTCTCGGAGCAAAACAAACAAACATTGAATTGTCCTTCAGCTTTATCCGTCGTTTGTCGATGATGCGGTACTTCTCTGCAGTCCCTGTTTTTGCACAGATGTTAATACCGGGAATCATTACTACTCTTGCTGTACCATGTTCTACCACATCCTGCATTCCCCCGATAACTGATTCATATGCTTCTTCCGGTATTTTCGTCAGCACTTCATGCTTGGTCCTGAACTTGCTCAATAATGTATCGGAAGGCTGTTCGTTATCTATCTTTTTGACAAAATGAGGCAGGTAATAATAACCTTTATTTGCTACTATGCACATGGCATTTGCCAGCTGCAAAGGCGTAGCCTGCATCATATCCTGTCCGATTCCAAGAGTAAGGTTTGTGCACGAGTTCCATGAATTCCTGTATACACGATTGTAAACACTGGTATCCGGAATCAATCCCTTGTCTTCTCCCGGAATATCAACACCTATTCTTCTGCCCAGGCCAAACGTATTCAGGTATCCCTTCCATACCTGGTAACCTTTGCGAGTACCGAATTTCGGATTGTCAACCGTGAGCCTGTAAATCTGTGAGTAATATGAATTGCATGAATTAGCCATGGCAATCCGCAGATTGGCTGCATGCCCCGGAGTTTTGTGTGTACACTTTACAGGACGTGCGCATCCGTAATACGAACCAAAACACGGATAACCGTATGAAGAATTGATTACTCCCTCATCAAGTGCAACGAGCGCACCAAGTGGTTTAAAAGTAGAGCCTGGCTCATAATTTCCCTGCAATGCCCGATTCAGCAACGGACCTGAAACATCAAGAACGAGCTTACCATAATTTTTTTGCTTGTTAGGTCCTGTCAGATCATTCGGATTATAATTGGGTCCGGATGCCATGGCAATGATGCCACCTGTTTTTGGGTCTATGGCCACTGCAGCACCAACTTTACCGGCCATCAGTTTTTCAGCAAGCTGCTGAACTTCTATGTCAATGTATGTCTGCAGGCTTCTGCCGGGAACCGCAGCTGTGTCAAACGTTCCATTTTCATAGCTCCCTACCAATCTGTTCTTATTATCTTTTATCAGGTTATTGATACCGCGCTGCCCCATCAATACACTTTCATAGTATGCTTCAAGGCCGCTTCTTCCTACATAGTCGCCCATCATATAAAATCCTTTGGATCTTTTGATGATGTTTGAATCTGCCTCGCCTACATATCCCATGATGTGTGCCGCTGCATTGAAAGGATACACGCGAACGGGTCGCTCAACCAGTGCGAAGCCGGGAAATTTCCAGATGTTTTCATCCAGGCGAGCATAAATATCAGGTGGAAGAAGATCTTCGTAAATAGAAGGTCTGTATCGTCCGTTTTTTATTTTTGCCTCCTGCATTCTTTTAATAAATTCAGCAGTGTCGATCTGTAACAACCTGCAAAGGCTTGTAGTGTCGATGTTGCGCACCTCATTTGGCGTTACCACCAGATCATACATGATGGTGTTGTTGAGTATAGCTTTCCCTTTTCTGTCATATATAATCCCGCGGTTAGGATAAATAACTTTTCGGAACACGGCATTATTCATTGCCAGCTGCCGGTAGTTACCGGAAATCACCTGCAGGTTGAATAACTGGAGTATGATGATAAAGAAAACCCCAAGAAAGATCAGGCGGACAATTGTACTTCTCGACTGGTTGAAGACGGACATGGGACTTTAATATGGTTAGGCGGTGTTGGTCCGGAATTTTTCCTTTCTGAAAAAAAGAATTTCAGTGACAAAGATAAGAAGCATACTTACTCCTGTGCTCGCCAAAACCTTTCCTGCAAAATAAAAGAACGAACCAAATTCAATCCACTCTAAAAATACAAGATAGCCGTTGTGGATCAATGTTAAAATAAAAACGTAAGTAGCGTAAGGAGCGAGACCCATACTGGTAATAGACGGAGAGCTGTAATTCTGTTCTGCACCTTCCTGCCTGATGAGTATATTCACCAGAAATGGACGTAAATAAGCTATCAGTGTACACGGTGCCGCATGTAACCCAGGTGTTTTTGTAAAGTAATCAAGGGTAAGACCAAAAATAAATCCTAAGAGAGTGAGTGTAATCCTTGGCGTGTTAAACGGAAGCCAAAAGATATAAAGAAAGTAGAGATAGGGAACGATGAACTGATGTAGCGGCGTAACCTGGAACAGCACGAATACCTGTACAAATATGAAAAGAATAAAACGGATAATATTTTTTACAAACTTGCTCATTGATTTTTTCGTGCAGCCTCCTCCAGCCTTTTCTGTTCATCTTTCTGGAGGTTATCTACAACCGTTACATATTCAACATTGTAAAAATTGGTAGAAGGCTTTAATGTAAGCGTATAAAAATTGCTTGATTTATCATCTACTATATCGGATACCACACCTATTAATAATCCGGGAGGAAAAGAAAGTGAATACCCGCTGGTTACTACAGAATCCCCTTTTGCAACAGTTACACTTTTAGGGATATTGATCATCGTAACAAAATCCGGTGACTTTCCGTCCCACTGCACCTTACCTATCTCTCCTGTTTTCCTGATCTTTGCGCTCACGCTGCTTTGCCTGTTAAGCATAGTCATGACCACAGAAAAATTTTCGCTTGTGTTCACCACCATGCCAACAATTCCCTGAGGGCTGATCACACCCATGTCTTTTCTTACTCCCTGCAGTTCGCCGCGGTGGATGGTAATATAATTATTCTGCAGTGTTACTGAATTGTTCACTACTCGTGCGCCACGCCAAAGGTATCTTCTTAAAAGGCGGGTTGTATCCGTTTGGCTGGAATCTATTACAACTTTTGTAAGTGAGTCAGGACCCTGATAATTCGTTTTCAGTTCATTCAACAGTTTTTCATTCTGCTGAGCAAGCGATTCATTTGTTTTCTTGAGATGAAAATAATATTCAATGTTGCTGTATTTAGAACTTACTCTACCGGTAAGCTCGTTGGCAACGTCCATAAAAGCTGCTTCATGAAACTTATTATACCTGAATAAAAATGAAAGGGCTATGATCTGCAACACCAGGAAGAAGAGAAAATTAAAATACCTTCTGATGAAGAGAAATATATTTCGCACAATGGATTAGTGTTTTTAATTACCGCATTACGAACGGATACCTGTCGTAATGCTTTAGTGCCAGGCCGGTACCTCTTACAACGCTTTTCAGCGGATCGTCGGCAACGTGAACGGGCAATTTAATTTTCTGGCTTAGTCGTTTATCCAGACCGCGCAGTAAAGCTCCTCCGCCAGTGAGATAAAGTCCCCTGCGGTAAATATCACCTGCGAGTTCGGGAGGTGTCATCTCCAAAGCTTTCAAAATAGCTTCTTCGATTTTAAAAATACTTTTATCGAGCGCTTCCGCTACTTCCTGGTAGCTCACCATTATTTGTTTGGGTATTCCGGTTACAAGGTCACGTCCGTTGACAGGCATATCTTCAGGAGCTGTTTCCAGATCCTTCATGGCCGCACCAATATTTATTTTGATCTGTTCAGCGGTTCTTTCTCCTATCAGCAAGCTGTGGTATCTGCGGAGCGCTTCCATAATGTCGGCGGTAAATTCATCACCGGCTATCCGGATCGACTGATCGCAAACGATACCTGCCAGAGCAATCACTGTGATACCTGTAGTTCCCCCGCCAATGTCAATGATCATGTTACCTACCGGCTCTTCAACATCGATTCCAATACCAAGCGCAGCGGCCATTGGCTCATGTAGCAGGTAAACTTCCTTAGCTCCGGCCTGTTCTGCGCTATCGCGTACAGCTCTTTTTTCTACTTCCGTTATGCTGCTGGGAATGCATATCATCATTCTCCAGCTTGGGGGGAATAAAGGTTTTTTAGGGTAGATCATTTTGATCATTTCCCTTATCATTAATTCTGCAGCGTTAAAGTCGGCTATTACCCCGTCTTTCAGGGGACGAACTGTTCTGATGCTTTCATGCGTCTTTTCATGCATCATCAGTGCACGTTTTCCTACCGCCAGAACGGTTTTGGGATTGTTCCTGTCCAGCGCAACAATACTCGGTTCGTTAACTACAATCTCTTCATTATGAATGATCAGGGTATTTGCTGTGCCCAGATCCATTGCGATCTCCTGAGTTAGAAAATTGAATAATCCCATTTTATCTTAGGTCAGATTTTAAAATTTTTGGCTTAATGCCAGCAAAATTGACGGAAATAATCCGAATAGCAAAGTAAACCATTGACTTGCAATATAAACTTCAAATACAGCCATTTATTATTTCGTAATTGCCACAAACCCCAAATTTCTTTCCATTTCCGGGGTAAGCTGCGGCAATTTACGGCGCTCGATCAGGAAGCTGGTAAGTTTTGACAGGTCGCTGAAAATATAATGCTTGTCTGCAGCGGATTTCAGATAATCTTTCCCGCTGCTTCCGCCGGTTCCTATGCGTGTTCCGATCATCCGGTGAACCATATTCATATGCCGGTATCTCCACGTACTCAACTGCTCATCTATTTCCAGCAGATTATTCAGCAGCTGAAAAGGTAATTGCAGTATCGGATAACCCCTGTACAGCATAATAAAAAGGGCAGCACGGCACGCCTTAGGCGATAACCCTCTGTCATTTATATTGCTGTCTGAAAAAAAATTTATAAAATCTGTGCTGTTGTCCTTTTCTTCTTCTGATAAACTATTTACGTATGCTTCCTGGTATTGTTCCCAGCTCCTCTGTTCATCTGTATAAGGTATTCTTTCCAACCAGATGTTCACCAGCCCGAGAACAGTACTTTCCGATTCTGCTTTCTTGATTAACTCAACATATTCGGGTTTCAGCTGTTTCAGATAATATTCCTGGGCATGACGGTGTTGGAATTTTAAGCCTAATAATCCTTCAATAATTTTATACTGCCAGCTCTGGAACCCGGACGCGGGCCTTAGCAGATCGCGGAAGTCAAGAAAATCCATCGGTGTCATTGTTTCCATAATTTCAACCTGGTGAACCAGCACTTTGAGGATCGTCACAATTCTTGATAAGCGCTGAACGACGGTTTGCAATTCCGGCGAATTATCATTCATGGCGCGAGACTGCATAATTTTCCTTACAGATGTTATTTCATGCAAAATCTGCGTGAACCATAATTCATATGCCTGGTGAGTGATGATGAAAAGCATTTCATCGTGGGCAGGATTTCCATGTTTGCCGCTTTCTGTTTGCTGTAAGGAAAGCAATTCTGAGAGGTGAAGGTAATCACTGTAATCAACCATTGTAAATTTGAGGTTTATCTGAATTCCCAGCCAATATCCTTACGGTAAAAAATGCCATCGAAATCAATTTCCCCCATAACATCAACGGCGCTGCTCACTGCCTCATCTATCGATTCACCATATGCGGTAACACATAAAACCCTTCCACCGTTAGTGACTACTGCGCCATCTTTTTCAATTGTGCCGGAATGAAATGTCATCGTGCCTGGAACTTTAAAGTCAAGACCTGTAATCGGGAATCCTTTTTCATAAGTAGCAGGATATCCGGCACTCACGGCCATAACGGTGCAGGCTACACGAA